>CAKPSX010000020.1 GCA_934184665.1 uncultured Clostridia bacterium
GCGCTTTTCTCGCTATCTCTATTAAATTTATTTATTCCATTTTCATATTTTTGAGCATCACTAAAGTTTGCTTGTTTCAACAAGCAATTTACATAACTATTAGTAAGGTATTCTCTCTCTCTCTCTCTCTCTCTACAGCCCCAAGGGTTTCAAGGCTCATCTTCTCAATTCTAGTTTCCATCTACATTTTCTCCTTCGAATTTTGATTTTTTTGCTACATCTTACTACAAGTTTTCCACATTTTTCTGCTCACATTTTGCTATAAAACCAATTCTAAAAATTATATTTTATCTTTCTAAAATTAATCTTATAGCACATATTGCAAAATATTTTAATGCTTTTCAGACTTCGCACTCAAAATTTCTATATTTATTATTACCTATTTTATTACATTTTAAACATAGAATTACTTCAAAATTATAATATCAAAAATGCACCCATTAGTCAATATATTTTGCAATTATTTTTTGCTTGCATTTTGCTAAGTTAAGTATACTAAAAAAGCTCCAATAATCTAAAATTATCTTTTAAATTATTGGAACTTAAATAATGTAAATTTTTTATTTGTTTGTTAATTCTTCTAGGTCAAGTAGTTCTTGCCATCTTTCATCAACTTCTCTTTGTAATTCTTCTATCATCCACTCATTACCTGGTTTAAATAGATGTTTAAATCTTTTTTGTGGTTTCAAAAATTCTTCTATTGGGCGCTTTTTAGCTGGTTTATATGTTATATGGTATTTTCCATCAACAACTTCGTATAATGGCCAATAGCATGTTTCAACTGCTAATTTATTTATTTGCATTAAATCTTCTGTTGCATATCCCCATCCTCTTGGGCATGGAGCTAATATATTTAAAAATGCTGGTCCTTCTGTATATATAGCTTTTTCTGATTTTTCATATAAGTCTTTAAAGTTGCCATATGATGCTGTTTGGCCTACATATGGTATATGATGACCAACCATTATTTTTGCTAAGTCTTTTCTTTGTTGTGCTTTTCCTTTAAGCACTTTCCCTGCTGGTGATGTTGTTGTATCTGCAAACTTCGGTGTTGCAGATGAACGTTGTATACCTGTATTCATGTATGCTTCATTGTCATAGCATACATATACCATGTCATGTCCTCTTTCCATTGCACCAGATAAACTTTGTAGACCTATATCATATGTTCCTCCATCTCCACCAAATGCTATAAATTTTGTGTCTTTGTCTTGTGGCAATTTACCTTGTTTTTTCAATGATTTATATGCTGCTTCTGTTCCAGAACATGTTGCACCTGCGCATTCGAATGCAGTGTGTATAAATGAATCTGTCCATGCTGTATATGGATAAATAAATGTTGATACTTCCATACAACCTGTTGCATTTGTAATTACTGCATGGTCTTCTGGTTTTAATGCTCTTAATACCATTCTACTTACTACTGGGGCACCACATCCAGCACACATTCTATGTCCTTCTGTAAATCTTGAAGGTTTATTTGCTATTACTTCTTTTAAATTATATGCCATATTAGTTTTCCCCCTTTCTTAGTCCTAAATATCTGTATGGATTTTCAATTTTTCCTTCTTCTACAATTTTTGCTAAATCAGAATATACTGATTCTAATTGCTTTTCTGTTGTATCTCTTCCACCAATTCCATATACATAATTTACCATTGGAACTTGTTTTTGATTTACATACATTGCTGATGTTACATCTTCAAATAATGCACCACCTGCTCCATTTAATGAATCTGCTTTATCTAATATTGCAACTGCTTTTAAATGTGATAATGCTTCTGCAATTTCTTCTGCTGGGAATGGTCTAAACATTCTTAATTTTAATAATCCTGCTTTTACACCTTTTTCTCTTAATTTATCAACAACTGCTTTTGTTGTGCCTGCTGTTGAATTCATACATACTATTGCAATTTCTGCATCATCTAATTTATATTTCTCAAAAAATTCATATTTTCTTCCTGTCCATTTTTCGAAATCTTCTGCAACTTCTTTTATAACTTTTTTAGCATTTTTCATTGCTTCCGCTTGTTGTGCTTTATGTTCAAACAAATATGCTTGTAAATCTAATGGTCCTACTGCCATTGGCTCTTCACTGTTTAATAAATAATGTTCTGGTTGATATTTTCCAACAAATTCTTTTACTTCTTCATCTTTTTCTAGTTCAATATTTTCTATTGAATGTGATGTAATGAATCCATCTTGACATACCATTACAGGTAATAATACATCTTTATTTTCTGCTATTCTATGTGCCATTAACATATTGTCATATGCCTCTTGGTTATTTTCTGAAAATAGCATTATCCAGCCTGCATCTCTAACTCCCATTGCATCTGATTGATCATTATGAATGTTTAATGGTCCTGAAACTGCTCTATTTACTAATGCCATAACTATTGGTAATCTTAAACTTGATGCTATATAAATCATTTCCCACATCAAAGATAATCCATTTGCTGATGTTGCTGTCATGGCTCTTGCGCCTGCTGCTGATGCCCCTATTGTAGCTGACATAGCACTGTGCTCACTTTCTACTGCAACAAATTCTGTATCTACATCTCCATTTGCCACAAATGATGAAAAATATTGTGGTATTTCTGTTGATGGTGTTATTGGAAATGCGGCAACTACATCTGGATTTATTTGTTTCATTGCTATTGCTGTTGCTTCGTTTCCACTTAGTCTTTCTCTTATACTCATCACTCATCACCCTCCTCTTTCATTTCTATAGCTGCAAAAGGGCACACCTTAGCACAAACTCCACATCCCTTACAATAATCATAATTAAAATCTGTTCTATTTAAGTCTTTTCCAACAGGAATAGAATTATCTGGGCATACTGGGAAACATAGTCCACATTGTGTACATTTTTCAGAATGCCAAACTGGTTTCATACTTCTCCAGTCTCCTGTTTTGAAATTTTTTGCATTTCCCGCTTCATATATATTTCCGCCTATTGTCATTTCATCCATAGGTGTTTTTGTATTTATTTCAGACATTTTCTGTCCCTCCTTATATTTTCTTAACTTCTTTTAATGCTAACTCTAATGCTTTCATATTTCCATCAATTACTTCAGGCTTTTTAGCAAACTTATGTTGGAATGATTTTTTCATATCTTCAAGTAATTCTTCATCTGACATTATTCCAGTGACTTTTACTATTGCTGCAAGCATTGGTGTATTTGGAAAATATCTTCCAAGTGCTTCTTGTGATACTTTTCTAGCATCAATTGTATAGACAGCACCTTCATATCCTTTTAATAATTCTTTTAATTCTTCTTCATTTTTTGTAGTATTTATTACAATTGCTCCATCTTTTTTTAATCCTGCTGTAACTGGCACTGATGACAATAGTGTATCATCAACAACTACTACATAATCTGGCTCATATATATTACTATGTATTGTTATTGGTTTATCACTTATTCTGTTATATGCAGTTATTGGTGCGCCCATTCTTTCTGGTCCATATTCCGGAAACCCTTGTATATATTTACCTGTATTGAATGCAGCATCTGCTAATAATAATGATGCTGTTTTGGCACCTTGTCCGCCTCTACCATGCCATCTAATTTCAATTAAATTATTCATTAATTTAGCCTCCTTCTTATTTGCTGATTTTAGTTTTATTAAAAACCTGTTCTCAGTATATTCTTAAAATTCACTAATGTCAAGTAATTCTTGCTGACCTATTGGTCATAAAGCCTTACTTTCACTCTAATATACTACATTTTATAACACATATCTTTCTATGTTGATAATGATTTGTTTGTTATTATCTATTTCATAATTAAATTTATAACAATCTGCTTTTAGTATTTCTTTTAATTCTTTTATTTTGTCATCTTCTTTATTTGATACTGTTATATCTGTGCCATCAGAACTATCTTTATAATTTATTTTTATTTCTTTTGATTTTGAATCAGATATATCTATAATCTGTTCTACATCGAATTTTGTTATATAACTATTTTTGCTTATTTTTTCTGTATAATTTTTTAAATATGTAATATCTGTTCCTATGTCTTTTGATTTTGCATCTTCTGTTGAAATTGTTGATATAATTGTTTCAGCAGATTTTATTAAACTTTTTGCAAATATTGCATATGTTGCAATTACTAATATAGTTACAATTGAAATAATCAATTTTCTGTGGCTTTTACTTTTTATTATTGCAATACCTAATATTATTAAAGGTATTACTATAATTATTAATATATATGCTATTTCCTTTATAATTAGTTTAGTCACCAAATGCATCCCCTCCAATAATTTTGCCAAGTTTTTTATCAACATATATTGTTACACCATTTAAGTCCATATCGTCTGTTCTAGTAAATGCATAACATTCTATTAAATCTTTATATGTTGTGTCTCCTTCTCTGTTTTTTATTTTTCTTGTAAAGAAGTTGTTAGCATAAGCTTTTTCTTCTCTAACAGTTTGTGTTGTTTCATCACATTCTCCACATATTCTTTTTGCTTCATTAAAGCCTTTTTCTGCAATTTCTTTTGCTTGTTCTTCCGTTATTTGTGATGTTGAATTTCTGTATTCTTCTATAAATTTGTTATAATCTTTTACAAATACATTTTCATCTAAATTATCAACTGCTTTATCATATTCTACTTCTAGATTGTCTGAATCAATTTTATATTGAATTTCTGTTTCATCTGTATTATATATGCAGTCTGAATTTACCATTTTATTTACTACTAGCAAATGTGCTGTATATGAAGTATAAACTCCTTTTAAATAATTATATGTATATTTGATATTTCCAACATTTACTTTTACATCTATTTTAGGAAGTATTGAAATTGTTAGAATTAGCACATTATCATTAAATGTATCTTCTGTTATTTCATCATCAAATACAAGATTACATATTTGGGCATATTCATTATATTCGTTAATATTAGTTATTTTTACCTGATGTATTTTATAATTTATCTCCTTAAATTTATCTCTATATTCATAAGGAAATACTCTTAATTCTGCTCTTGATAGCATTGTTTTATATTCTAATTTTTGAGGTTGTTCATTTTCTGAAAGTTTTTTTAGTAATTTTTCTGTTTTTTGATAATTGCATATTTCTCCTGTTATTACATTTCCTCCAGATGTTGCTAGTTTTATTAGTCTTGGATTTTCTTTATCTAATTGAAATATATAATTTTTACTTACAGTTTTATAATCAAATTCTATAAAACTATTTTCATGGATTTTGTCTATATCTTCATCAGTTAGGCTTTCTCCATTCTCGTTATATTCTGGTACTGATGTTTTTAATAATTTAATTATTTTATTATAATTTTCTGTTTCTTTTTCAAACTGATAATATTCTCCATCAGAATTTCTATAAACTATTCTATCAGGAGTTGCAATTTTCTCCCATGCATTTTGTTTTTCTTTTTGATTTTGCATATATAATGCTACTCCAAATATTCCTATTATCATTAATATTGCTATTAATATTAAACTTACAATTACTATAATTTTTTTCTTCATTTTAATCACATCCCTTTCTCACTTGTATAAAAAAGCCCAAACTATTTATAAAATAATTCAGGCTCATTTAAAAAACTTATTCTTCGCATCCACAACATCCTGAACAATGTCCTTGACATTCTTCGTCTTCTTCAACATATTCGTATATGTCTTCTTGGATTTGTGATACTTCTTTTTCTAATTCAGCTATTCTTTTTTCTAGCTTTTGAATTTTTTCTATCATTTCTTTTTCTGACATAATATAATATTCCTTTCTTTAACACGAACTGCCATGGAAAAATAAATATTATACTCTTTCCATATATTCACATGTACGTGTATCTATTCTTAAAATATCTCCAATGTTTACAAACATTGGTACTTGTAATTCAAGACCTGTTTCAAGTGTTGCTGGTTTTCCTGATGTTGTTGTTGTGTTTCCAGCAAAACCTGGTTCTGTATATGTTACTTCTAATTCAACAAATATTGGTGGTTCAACTGCAAATACTTTTCCTTTAAATGAAAGTATTGTTACTTCCATATTTTCTTTTAAATATTTTAAGCAATCTCCTAAATCATTTTTATTTAATGGCATTTGATCATATGTTTCATTATCCATAAAATAATATAAGTCTCCATCATTATATAAATATTGCATTGTTTTCTTTTCTATTTCTGCACCTGGATATTTATCAGATGGGTTAAATGTTTTTTCTAAAACTGCTCCTGTTATTACATTTTTTAACTTTGTTCTTACAAATGCTGCTCCCTTTCCTGGTTTAACATGTTGGAATTCTACCACTCTGAAAACTCCTCCGTCCATTTCAAATGTTGTTCCATTTCTAAAATCTCCTGCCATATATACTCCTGCCATATTAATTCTCCCTTCATCTTTCTTTACATAATTTTCACTTTTTCCATTTTACACCATATTACCCTAAAAATCAAGTGTTTTGCACAATTCTATGTTCTTTTATGAATAATTACATATTTTTTGTTTGATTTTGTTAGTGTTTCACACCCATTTTTTGTTATCAAAACAGTGTCTTCTATTCTTATTCCAAACTTACCAATTAAGTATATTCCTGGTTCATCTGTTACTACCATATTTTCTTTTAATATACTTTCAGAATTACAGCTTAATATTGGTGCTTCATGTATATCTAATCCGACACCATGACCTAATGCGTGAACAAGGTCATAATCATGTAATCTAAAGTCATTGTCAACCATTTTGCTTATTTGTTTTGTGTTTGTTCCTTCTTTCATATCTTTTAATACTTGTTCTTGATTTTTAAGTACTAAATCATATATTTCTTTTACTTTTTCTGGTATGTTTCCAACAAAAATTGTTCTTGTCATATCTGAGCAATATCCATTTACTTTACAGCCCATATCTATTGTTATAATATCTGTTTTTTGTATTCTTCTTTCTGTTGGTACTGCATGTGGCTTAGATGAGTTTTCGCCTGACGCAACTATTGTATCAAATGATTTGCCTTCTGCATTTTTTTCGTAATATTCATCAATCTTTCTTGCAATTTCTTTTTCTGTCATTCCAACTTTAATATAATTTAATATATATGAAAAACAGTTGTCTGTTATATTACAAGCATTTCTAATATTTTCTATTTCTTCTTCATCTTTTATCATTCTTTGTTTTTCTATTAAATCTTCTGTTTCTACTAAATTATTTGTTTTATATTTACGTATATATTCTTTATATTTTGCATAAGTCACGTAATTTTCTTCAAAGCCAACATTTTCGCAAAACATAAAAAAGTTTTCATAATCATCTTTTGTAAGTCCTCTAGCATCATATACTACTATTTCATCAAATAATGTCAAGGTATTGTGTACATCTTCAATATATCTTGCATCTGTTATAAATATATTTTCTTTTCTTGTGACTAATAATATGCCTTCAGCACGAATATTAGTTAAATATTGTATATTTACTGGATTTGATATTATCATACCTTGTAAGTCTAGACCTGACATGGTATTTCTTAGCCATTGCATTTTTTGATTCATTTATTATCCCCCTCTTAAGGCACATGCCTTGTTTGAAAATAATTACAATTTTCAAACTTTCTTATTATACATACCCAATGTAAAAATTGTCATCAACACTTCTAATAATACTTCAGTTGGTACAAACATGCAAATAAATGTTGCTATTACTATAAATGGTCCAAATGGTATGTATTCGTTTGATTTTTTTACTCTAAATACTATTAATATTACTCCTAAAATTGCTCCAATTAAAAATGATATTATTGCTATTATTATTATATTGCTTAATCCAAAATATAATCCTAATGCTCCCATTAATTTCACATCGCCAAGTCCCATTGCCTCTTTGCCATATATTAAGCCTCCAATTAATGTTATTAATAAAAATATTCCTGCACCTGCAATCATTCCTAATAACATATCTATTGTTATTGCTACATTTGACATTCCATATAAAAACGCTATTACAACACCTATTTCTGCAATTGTAAGATTTAGTCTATTTGGAATTATTTGTAGCTTGTAATCTATTGCAAATGCTGACAATAGCAATGGTGTTAATATCAAATATTTTATTAATGTTAAGTTTGATATAAAACTATCTTGTATTCCATAATGATATACAAGCATTATATATATTAAAGAGTTTGCTAATATCAGTATATAATTAGGTTTAAATTCCATTTTATATTCTCTTAGCATATCTTTTGTAAATATTTTTTTATGTCCTGATAATCTATGATTTATTAAGTCAAAAAATTGACCTACTATTAATCCTAATATAGCTATAATTAAATAAAATCCTATATTTGTTTCATTTATATACATTTTCTTTCTGGTATGGTTTGCCATACCCTCCTCTCTTTGCTATTTTTCTGTTGTTCTCTTGTATTTTTCTTTTATTAGATTTTCGATTGGTCTTTTTAACATTGTTATCCAAATATCTTTTTCATCTATTGGTTCAACAAGAATCGTAAACATTTTACATCTGTTTCCACCTATTACATCTGTAAATATTTGGTCTCCAACAATACCAATGTTTTTCGGATCTTCTTGTAATTTTTTTTGTACTTTTTTAAATCCGCTTTTTAGTGGTTTTTTAGCAAAGTATTCATATTCTAAATTTAATTCTTTTGCTACTTTTTCTACTTTTTCTTTTTTATTTGAATTAGATAATATATAAAGTTTTATTCCTCTATTTTTTAAATCATCTACCCATTTTTTTACATCTTCTTCTAAATTTTTATTATAATCAATTAATGTATTATCTACATCTAATATTAATGCATTTATTTTGTTTTTATGAAGAAAATCTATGCTTATATCTTTTACACTTTGGAAATGTGCATTTGGATATAGTATCATTTTGTATCATTCCCTTCTATATATTAACAATCCTATCATATTTTGTCAACTCTTATTTATTTCTGTATATATTTTATAATCTCTCATTATTTTTCTTACATAAGTATTTGTTTCTTTATATGGTATTTTTTCTATATCTGAACCATCTGCTTTAATAATTCCATTTTTTATCCATTTGTCAACATTACCGCTTCCCGCATTATATGCGGCTAATGCAACCTCAATACTCTTATATTTTTCTATTAATTCTGATATATATATAGTTCCCAGATTAATATTTACATCTGGTTCTAATATATTTTCTTCTGTAAGTTCTATACCGTTTTTATTAGCAATTTCTTCTGCTGTAGGGTACATCAATTGCATTAGACCTTTTGCATTACTTGTAGATACTGCATTGCACTTGAAATTACTCTCTGCTTTTATTAATGCATATATTAGATTTTCGTCTATTTCATATTCACTAGAATATTTGCTAATATATTCTGAATATTGCTTTTTATACATTTGTCTTATTATCAGTTCTTTTAGTCCAATTGTAAACATTATTATTACAATTAATATAATTATAGCAAATAATACATTTTTATTTTTTCTTGTCTTTTTTGCCAATTTTCCTTTCTCCTTTATAAGTAAGTTTATTTACAGTCATACCAATTTTTTGCTTCAGATACTTCTGCAATTAATGGTACATTTAATTTTATTGCATTTTCCATACACTCTTTCAAAATATCTGTAACAGTATCTATTTCATCTAAAGGTGATTCAATCATCATTTCATCATGAACTTGAAGAACAATTTTTGACTTCATTTTTCGATTTTTTAACTCTCTTAAAACATTTATCATTGCAATTTTCATTATATCTGCTGCTGTTCCTTGTATAGGTGTATTCATTGCTGCTCTTTGTCCAAACTGTCTAACCATATAATTGCTTGAGTTCAATTCAGGTATATATCTTCTTCTTTTAAATAGTGTTTCAACATAACCTGTTTCTTTGGCATGTTCTACAACATCTTCCATAAATGTTTTTATTCCAGAATATTGTTCTAAATATTGCTCAATATATTGTTTTGCCTTATTTCTTGCAATTCCTAATTGACCAGCTAATCCATAATCACTTATTCCATATACAATTCCAAAGTTTACAGCTTTTGCATTAGTTCTTTGTTCTTTTGTAACTTCATCTAATGGTGTATTAAAAACCTTTGAAGCAGCTTGTTTGTGTATATCTTCCCCATTATTAAAAGCTTCTACCATATGTTCATCATTTGAAATATGTGCTAATACTCTTAATTCTATTTGAGAATAATCTGCATCAATATATAAGCAACCTTTTTCTGGTTTAAATACTTTTCTTAGTCTTTTTCCAAGTTCAAATCTGGTTGGTATATTTTGTAGGTTTGGCTCTGTTGAACTTATTCTGCCAGTTGCTGTTATTGTTTGATGGAAAAATGAATGTATTCTATGTGTTTTAGGATTTATATATGGTTTTATTCCTTCTACATATGTTGAACTTAATTTCATCAATTGTCTATATTCCAATATTTTTCCGATAATAGGATGTTTCTTTTCAAGTCTTTCTAAAACATCTACATCTGTAGAATAACCATTTTTTGTTTTTTTCACAACAGGTAATTTTAGTTTTTCAAATAATATTTCTCCAAGCTGTTTAGTTGAATTTATATTAAATTCTTCACCAGCTAGTTTATATATATTTTGGGTTAAAGTATCTAATTTCTTTTTGATTTGAGCACCATACTTTTCTAGTTCCTTTGAATCAACTTTCATTCCATTCCATTGCATTTCTGCTAATACTTCTACAGTTGGCATATCTATATTGTTAAATAATTCTGTTGCATCTATTTCTTCAAGTTTCTTTTTAGTAACTTCTGCAAGTTGATATATTTCTTGCACATATAGGCAATTTTTCCTTTTTTGTTCTTCATCATCTTCTTTATCTTCTTTTGTAGTATCAAACAGGCTTGTTTGAGTACCAGCTTCTGTCTTATTGTTCTCTGGGAAGTATTCACTATTATCAATATCTAAATAATCTCTTGCCAAAATATCCATTGTATATTTACTTGTAGGATTCAAAATATATGTTGCAACTTTAGCATCATATACCATATTTTGCATTGTTATTCCTATTTGTTTTAACAATATATAATCTCTTGCCATATCATATCCATATTTTGCTATTTTTTTGTTCTCAAATATATCTTTTAATTGTTCTTCAAATCCATCATATTTAGATATATAATATATTTTATTTTCATTATATATACTTATTCCTGTTATTTTTTCTTTAATTATAAGTGTTTCATCTGAAACCTCTTTACTATTTAAAGTATAATATAATTCATCTTTTAACTCTGGAAATTCTGTTGCTTCAATTATATCTAATTTTAATTTTTCTTTATTTACAGGTTGCGCTTCATTTCTTAAATTAAATCTTTCTATATATCTATTAAATCTTAATTCTTCAAATAGTTTTAATACTTTTTCTTTATTCCATTCTTCTAATTTTATATCTTCTAATGTATCTTCTAGTGGTACATTTGTGTCTATTTCTCCAAGCTTTCTTGATAATTCAGCTAATTCTTTATTATTAACTATATTTTCTCTTTGTTTGCCTTTTAAATCGTCTTTACCTAATTTGATTTTTTCATATAATTCACTAACAGAATGATATTTTTGTATTAATGATACTGCTGTTTTAGGACCTATGCCAGGAACTCCAGGTATATTATCAGATTTATCTCCTTGTAATGCTTTCACTTCTATTAGCTGTTCTGGCTCAAGTCCATACATTTCAATTATTGATTCTCTATTGTAGTTTTCTGTTTCAGTCTTACCGCTTTTTGTTCTTGGTAATCTTATTGTTATATTGTCACTAGCTAATTGAAATGTATCTCTATCTCCTGAAAGGATTGTTACATCAAGACCTTGCTTTTCACCATATTTTGCAAGTGTTCCTAAAATGTCATCACCTTCATAACCTTGTTTTTCTATTATGTCAATATTCATTGCTTTTAATACTTCTTTAATTACAGGCATTTGTTCGGCAAGTTCATCTGGCATTCCATGTCTGTTAGCTTTATATCCATCATATAATTCATGTCTTTTTGTTGGGCCTCTTAAATCAAATGCCACTGCAATATATTGTGGTTGAATATCCTCTAAAGTTTTAAACAATATTGCCAAAAATCCAAATACCGCATTTGTATATTTTCCATCTTTTGTTGTAAGCATTTTACTACCCATGATTCCATAAAATGCTCTATTCATTATACTATTACCATCTATCAAAACTAATTTTTCCAATTGTATTTTCTCCTCTTAAAATTCTTTTTAAACTATTAATATACAGCTGTAATTAAATTGTTATAATCTTCATATAAACTATCTTTTATAAATGTTATTTTTTCATCTTCAACTTTCCATTTTCCTTTATTTTCGGCTAAAAAGTCAATTACTTTTTGTGAATTGTTTAATAAATCAATTATATCATTTAGTGATGTTTCTATTGTTTTATCATTTTTTTCTTCTTCAAGATTTCCAACAACTTCTTGTTTATAGTAATCTACATAATAATCATCTAAACCTTTTCCGTCTATATATGACATTATTTTTTCATCTGTTAAAAGATCATAATATTTTTGTTTACAAGTTTCTAGTTTTTCTTTTGTAGCTGATAAATATTCTTTTGTTTCTGTAAATTCTGGACCATCTTTTTTATAATTTTGTGCTGTTAAACTATTAGATATTCTTCCATCATTTAATATATTAGTAATTTCCATTGCATTATTATAAAAATCAGATACATATTGTTTATAGGCTGTTTCTACTATAGCATAATCATTTTTTGTTACAACTCTATCTAATCTTTTTTCAATTTCACTTGTGTCCATATTTTCTTCAAAATTTAAAAGGCCATCTAATTCTTCTATTTCAACATTTAATTTTTCTTCTTGATTTAAATCTTGAAAAACAGCATATCCCAAACCTCCTAGTAAAACTAAAGCTATTATAATTATTGTTATAATCATTTTCTTTTTCATAATCAAATCCTCCATTTTTTATTTATTTAAAATATCTATGCTTCTTTATCTTTCTTAATTTGCTTGCTGTATCTATCTTCTTCTGAAAATATGCAGCCGCAGTATTTTTGCATGTATAGTCCGAGCTCTCTAGCTTCTGCTTGTCCTTCTCTAAAGCCAACTCTGAAATCTCTATATAGGAATTTTAATCCATATTTTTCTGCCATCTCTTCACCTATAGCTTTTAATGCATTATGGTTTTGATATGGACTAATTAATAGTGTTGTAGAAATTGTGTCATATCCATTTTCTTTAGCATATTTTGCTGTTTGTTCTAATCTGACTCTATAACAATAGTTTGAACATCTATTATCTAAATCATTTATAACATTTTTACAAAATTCTCTTAATCCATATTCTTCTTCAAATATAGATTCTACATTTATGCTTTTAGTATATTCTTTTAATGTATCTCTTCTTTGTTTATATTCCATATATGGATGAATATTAGGATTATACCAATATACTGTTGGTTCTATTCCTTCTTGTCTTAAGCTTTTTATGCAATATACACTGCAGGGTGCACAGCATGTGTGTAGTAGTATTTTCATATTCTCCTCCATCTGTTGCAAAATAATTACAATTTTGGGCTGCGTCAGCTCTCATTTAAAACGCGGTTACATATCTGTATATGTGCCCTTGCCTTTTAAATAAGATCTTCCTTGCCAAAATTTAATTCTTTCGCAACCATTTCAATCATTTTTTTAAATCTTAAATAAATCTAGTTTGGTGTTCATATCCCAAATGTTCATACGCAGGTTGCATTACCATTCTACCTCTTGGAGTTCTAGTTAAAAATCCTATTTGTATTAAATACGGTTCATATACATCTTCTATTGTATCTACTTCTTCTCCAATTGAAACTGCAATTGTTTCTATTCCAACAGGTCTGCCCTGATATTGTACAATCATTGTATCTAAGATTTTTCTATCTATATCATCTAACCCAAGTTCGTCTATTTCTAGTTGATTTAATGCATGTTTAGCTAATTTCAAATTTATCATTCCATCTCCTAAAACTGATGCATAATCTCTTACTCTTTTTAATAATCTATTCGCAATTCTTGGTGTGCCTCTTGATCTTCTGGCTATCTCCATTGCTGATTCATCATCTATTTCTACTCCTAATATTCCAGCTGATCTTTTTATTATTATGCTTAAATTTTCTGGTGAGTATAATTCCAATCTATGTATTATTCCAAACCTATCTCTTAATGGTGTTGTTAAAGAACCTGCTTTTGTGGTTGCTCCTATAAGCGTAAACTTAGGCAAGTCTATTCTGATTGATTTTGCACTTGGTCCATTTCCAATTATTATATCTAATGTATAATCTTCAAGTGCTGGATATAATATTTCTTCTACATTTTTACTTAATCTATGTATTTCATCAATAAATAAAACATCATTTTCTGACAATGTTGTTAATATTGCTGCTAAATCTCCGGGTTTCTCTATTGCTGGACCTGATGTTACTTTTATATTTGATTTCATTTCATTTGCTATTATATTTGCAATTGTTGTTTTTCCTAAGCCAGGTGGCCCATAAAATAAACAATGATCAAGTGGCTCATTTCTTTTTTTTGCCGCTTCTATATATATTTTCATGTTTTCTTTTACTTTCTCTTGTCCTATATATTCTTTCAATGTTTGCGGTCTTAATGAATTTTCCATCTTTTCTTCTTGTCTATTTTCCACTTCTGGTTTTAAGCTGAAATTTTCCTCCATTTTTTATTACATTCCTTCCTAAAGGCACAAACACTGTTGAAAAATAATTACATTTTGGACTGTGTCAGATTTCATTTAAAACGCGGTTACATACAACTCGTATGCGCCCTTGCCTTTTTTATAAAATCTTCCTTGCCAAAATTTAATTCTTTTTCAACATTATCATAATCCTTTTGTATATTTTACTAAAAATGAAAAAAAATAGCAAGGAAATCTTGCTATTTCTATAACATTTTGTAAACTTCTATAACAGAGAAATATTAATTTCCCATTATATAAATACTTGGATCTAAATATTGTCCATCTTTTAATAGTTCAAAATGTAAATGACATTCCATTTCACTTTCAAATGAAGCTGTATTTCCGACTGTTCCTATAGTTTGTCCTTGTTGTACTTCCTCTCCTTCAACAACAAACTCAGCTGTTAGTAAGTTTGAATAAACTGTTTCATATCCATCATCATGTTCAATTATAACTGTTAAACCATATCTTGGATCATTTACAATTGATTTTACAACACCATTTGCAGAAGCTTTTATAACACTTGTTTTATCAGCTTTTATATCTATTGCTGTATGTGTTATCCATTCTTTTAGTGTTTCAGAATATATTAAATTATCTTTTGCAAACTCACAGATAACTTCTCCATCTGTAGGTCTTGCAAAACTAATTTCTTTTTTAGTTTCTGTCACTTTTTTATCTGGTTTTTCACTATTTGAAGTTTTATTATTTTTCTCGTCTGTTTTTGGTTTTTGTGCTGTGTTATTTTTTGTTGTATCTGTTTTTTCTTCTTTTGCATCTGTTGTTCCAGTTGTATTTGTTTCACTCTCAGTAGTATTTTCTGCTTTTTGTTCTTCTACAGTTTTTCCCATATCTGTACTAACACTTTCTGTTTCATTTGCAGACTGCTCTTGTGATGCAAGTTCATTTGCAAAATTCCTATTTCTAGTTTCGGCCTTGTACATTATAATTCCTAACACAATTGCAATAATAAAAAACAATACTGTTCCACCATATATTAATAAATTGTTATTTTCTCTTCTCATAACTTCCTCCTTGATTATATTTATTAATACAAGTATTTACTTTTTTTCAAAGATTATTCATTTAAAGAGAATTTACTTCAATTATTTCCACATCAGTATAAAAATGTTTAATAATATCCTCACAAGTTGCTCCATTTTTTGCTAATGCATCTGCACCTGTTTGACTCATTCCGACACCATGACCATAACCAATAACAGAAAATGTAATGTTATCTCCATTTATAGAAAATGTAAAATTAGTTGATTTAAGCTCAAACAGAGTTCTTACAACAGTTCCTGCCAGCTCTTTGTTTCCAATCTTAATAGTCTTAACTCTACCACTTTCAGTATATTCCAGAATTTTCAAACAATCTTCCTGATTATAATCAATATTAAAATCTTGATACTTTTCTTTCATTTTATTTGATAATTCATCTTTTGAAATCGTAACTTCTGATTTATATTGTGTATATCCTTGTTCTCCTGCTGTTTCCACAGGTTTTAGATATGGATATTCAACACCACTCCAAATACTTAATGAGCTTTCTGTTATCCCACCACTATTTGCATGGAAAAATGCATTTATAGGTTGTCCTCCATATGCTATGATTTTACCTTTTGTTGAATTAACAGAATCAACTATTTTTTGCCAGTTTGCTTCAGCTTCACTTTCATTCCATTTTGCAAAACGTTCATCTTTACTAATCCACGCCTGACAACAAGCATAATTATCACATATATCTGCATTTTCATGTTTGCCTGAACTATGTATCATTTGATAAATCGTATAAGTTCTTGCAACTATTGATTGTGCTTTTAATGCCTCAACCTCAAAGTCTACAGGCATTTCACTTGCTACAACTCCATACAAATATTCATCAATATTTAACTCTTCTACTTGGCCACTCTCTGTATGTAACAATTTTATTGTTT
Source organism: uncultured Clostridia bacterium (assembly GCA_934184665.1). Taxonomy (GTDB): domain Bacteria; phylum Bacillota; class Clostridia; order TANB77; family CAG-508; genus CAG-269. Next base: position 16,652 of record CAKPSX010000020.1, read on the forward strand.
TAAATTTTTCATAATTATAGTCTGCATAATTTTGTGTTGAATCATTTTGTTCAGGTTGGCTTATATTATCATTTTCCTCTACATTTGATACTGTTTCCGCAACATCTTCTTTAGGAGAAATTGTACAAATTGCAGGAAATATAAAAAACAACAATACAAATGCACCACTATATGTTAAAAATTTTTTCATTATATAGTTAATTTCCTCCTCATTTCGTTCAAAATTTTTCGTTCCAACCTTGACACCTGTACTTGTGTAATTCCAAGTATCTTAGATACTTGAACTTGAGTTTTATGTTTATAATATCTTAACATTATTATTTCTTTTTCTTCCTTATCTAATTCATTTATTAAATTTTTAATTACAATTCTATTAGTTATTTCTGTTTGCTCATCTTTTCCGGTTGAAATATTTTCTAATATACTAATTGTTTTATCTGTTTTACTATCTCTATATTTTGAGCTTTCAATTGAATCTACTGGTTTTGCTGAATCAAGTGCCATAGTAATTTCTTCTTTTGTAATCCTAAGTTCTTTTGATATTTCTTCTAATGTTATTTCTCTTGCATATTTATTCATATATTCTTTTTGTAATTCTAGAATTTTTATATTTAATTCTTTTATACTCCTACTTATTTTTATTGGTCCATCATCTCTTATATATCTTTTTATTTCTCCTAATATATATGGAACTGCATATGTTGATAATCGCACTTCAAAACTTGTGTCAAACCTCTGTATTGATTTTATAAATCCTATACAAGCTATTTGATATAAATCTTCTATGTCATACCCTCTTCCTGTAAATCTTTTAACTATACTCCATATTAGCCCATTATTATCTTCTACTAATTTTGTCATATCATCTTTGCTACCATTTTGAGCCCTCTGGATAGTTTTCATATCATTTTCATACACTATTCCTCTCCCCTTATGCTAAGCGCAAAATCTTCTTCTTTATTACAATTACTTTTTATTAGTTTACTCATTGTAACTTTTGTTCCTATTCCTAATACTGATTCTACTTCAACATTCTCCATAAAGCTTTCCATTATTGTAAATCCCATTCCTGACCTTTCCAAGTTAGCCTTTGTTGTATATAGTGGTTGTTTTGCCAGTTCAACATTTTCTATTCCTTTTCCAGTATCTGATATTTCTATAAATACTTCATTTTTACTTATTTTACATGTTAATTTTACTATTCCAATCTCTTCTTCATATCCATGTATTATAGCATTAGTTACTGCTTCTGATACTGCTGTTTTTATATCTGCAAGTTCTTCTATTGTAGGATCTAATTGTGCTATAAATGCTGCAACAGCTATTCTTGCAAATGCTTCATTATTAGATTTACTCAGAAACTCTATTTTCATTTCATTATCATATCTACTTTTCATATCGATACCTCCTTTTCACCTATTTCTACTTCTTGTATTATTTTAAACAAACCACTCATTTCAAAAATTTTTCTTACTGATGTACTAATATTTGCAATCTCTAAATTTCCTCCCAACATTTTTATTAGTTTGTATCTTCCTATTAATAAACCTATTCCTGCACTGTCCATAAAAGATACTCGATTAAAATCAAATATAACTGTTTTAGGCATATATCTTTCAATTTCATTATCTAATCTCCTCCTTATCTTTTGTGCATAACATTCATCAATATCTTCATTTATCTTGAAGATTAATTGCTTGTCCTCGTTGCAATACTTACTTTCCACCTTTAATCACGTTCCTTTCTTGAGGCACAAACTAAGTTAAAAACAACAACTAAAAATTATTATTATTTTAAACTTGTCCTCTCTTATTTAGTTTTACCATATTATATACCTATTGCCAGTTTTTTCCAAGAGTGAAATATAAGAAGTTTTGTCGAACACAAAAAAGAAGGAAATTTCTTGTTTTTTCCTTCTTTTCTCTCTTTTTTTTACCATCTATATTTTTCTTTCTCTTTTAATTCCTCATAAATTTTACAATAATTATCATATCTTTCTTTTGAAATTTCACCATTTGTAACTGCTCTTTTGATTTCACAATTCTGTTCTTTTATATGTGTACAGCCCACAAACTCACATTTGCAGATTTTATCTTTAAACTCTCTAAAATTTTTATCTAACTCATTGCTTTCTATTTCTGTTATTTCAAAACTAGAAAATCCTGGTGTATCTGCGATATATGTTTTACTTTCCAATTCATATAATCTTGTATCTGTTGTTGTGTTTTTTCCTTTTTTATTTTTTTGGCTTATCTCGCCTTCAAGTGTTTTGTTCTCTCCAAAAAGAACATTTATTGTACTTGACTTTCCTACACCAGAATTGCCTGCAAATACACTTATCTTGCCTTTTAACTCTAGTCTTAACATATCAATTCCAATATTTTCTTTTGTACTTATTGCAACTGTTTTATATCCTATTTTATTATATAATTCTTGAATCTTTTTATAATTATCACTTAAATCTATTTTATTTATTACTATTATTGGCTCAATATTTAAACTTTCCACATATACAAGTTGTTTATCTAGCATTAGTAAATCTGGTTTTGGGTTTTTAGTTGATATTATAAATACAATCTGGTCTATATTAGCAATCTTAGGTCTTTTTATCTCATTTTTTCTTGGTTTAATATTTTCTATTATTGCCTCACTTTTCTCAGCATCTATTATTTCTATATCTACAACGTCGCCCACCATAGGCTTGACTTCTTCTTTTTTGAATCTGCCTCTAGCATATGATTTATATACAGTTTTTTCTGTTTTTATTTGATACATATTTGATATATTTCCTATTATTATTCCTTGCATTATTCCTCCAATTATTTTTAAAAAAGAATGGAATATTCCATTCTTTTATTAGAAATTAATCTTTATTCTGCAGTATATGAATTTACACTATTATATGTTAATGTGTATCCTCCATCATTTTTTAAGACTCCATCAATATACACTTTAACTGTTGTTGTTCCTGTTCCTTTTGCATTTCCAACTGACACTGATGTTTCTGATGCTTTAACTTTTTGTGAATATATTGTATCACTGCCAACTTTAACCTCTAATTTAACTTCTTTTACTTTTTTATCAGTTGTTTCCTCTCCTTCTGTAGGAGTTTCATAAATATTACCATTTAATAATGATTTAACATTTACTGTGATTGGTACAGATTTTACCTCTGCTAATTTATTTACAGTAATTGTTATAGATGTTCCTTCATCAACTTTTTCTCCTGATTTAATGCTTTGGCTCATTACAACACCATTTCCTCTTGATGAATCTTCACCATATTCAACAACAACTGTTAGGCCTGCCTGTTCTAATATTTTTTTTGCCTCAGCTTCTTCTTTGTATAAAACAGATGAAACAACTACTTGTTTTATTCCTGTTCCAGTACTAATAGAAACTTTTACTGTATCACCAGCATTAACTTCTTTGCCTTCATCAATATCTTGTTTAATTATAACACCAGCCTCAACTGTTTTGCTAGTTTCTTCTGCAAACTCTAATTTAATTTTTGCTTCTTTAGCAGCCTCTTCAGCCTCTTGTTTAGTTAAACCTTTTAATTTTGGAACTTTTGTAGTTTCTGTTCCTAAACTTATTACAACTTTAATTTCTGTATTTTGTTTTATTTTTCTATTTTCAACATATGGTGGATTTTGAAAAATTATCTTTCCTGCTTCATATTCTGTATTATATTCTTGAGAATCTTCCACATATTTGATTTTTTCTTTATCTAATAAAGCCTTGGCTTCATCAGCAGTCATTCCAACTAAGTTTGGTATTTGAACTTCTTTAGGTCTTGTAGCATTTGATATACCAATTGTTGCTGAAATACTTATTATAAACAATATTATTAATCCCATTATTGTTGAGAAAACTTTATGTTTTTTTACAAACGTAACAAACTTATTTTGCTTTTTCTTATTTTTGTTTGCATTTCTTGGTGTTTCCTCATCATTTATTGTAGATATTCTCTGTGTTGGGAAATCCCTTGAATATTCTTTATTATCTACAAAATCTCCATTTGGATCTTTTAATGCTCTTTTTAAATCTATTAACATCTCAGTTGCACTTTGATATCTTAGAGTAGAGTCTTTTTTTAGAGCCTTCATTATAACATCATTTACAGCTGATGGAATATTAGGGTTAATATTTTTTGCAGGTATAGGTTCTTCTTGCATATGTTTTAAAGCAACTGATACTGGAGTATCAGCATCAAAAGGAACTTTACCTGTAAGCATTTCATACATTACAACACCTAATGAATATAAATCAGATTTTTCATCTGTAAAGCCACCTCTTGCATGTTCAGGTGAAAAATAATGTACAGACCCTATTGTTGTACCAAAAGCTGTTATTGTTGAGTTTGAAACGGCTTTCGCAATTCCAAAATCTGTAACTTTTGCAACACCATCTTCTGTTATAATAATATTATGTGGTTTTATATCTCTATGTATTATATGATTTCTATGTGCCACTTCTAATGCTGAAGCTATTTGTATTGCAATATTTACAGACCATTTCCATGGTAGAGGTCCTTTTTCTTCAACAATAATTTCTTTTAAAGTTTTACCTTTTATCAATTCCATTACTATATAATATAAGTTTCCATCTACCCCAACATCATAAACTGATACAATATTAGGGTGTGTTATACTCGCTGCTGACTGTGCTTCAACCTCAAATCTTTTTATAAATTCCTCATCTGTTGTAAATTCATCTCTTAATATTTTGATTGCTACATATCTATTTAAAACGTGACATTTTGCCTTATAAACTGTTGCCATTCCCCCACTGCCGATTTTCTCAATAATTTCATATCTGTTTCCTAACAATCTTCCTTTTAAATCCATTCTATTCTCTCCCCTTATAGGTTATATGTTTTTGATTACTACAACTGTTATATTATCTAACCCACCATTATCATTTGCAAGTTCTACAAGCCTGATAGGTGCTTTTTCTATATTTCCTGTTGCTATTGAAAATATATCTTCTTGTTTTACCATATTTGTTAATCCATCTGATGCTATGAGTAATATGTCATCTCTTAAAAATCCTTTAACTGATACATCTGGTTCTACAAATGCATTACACCCAAGTGCTTTCATTAACATATTCTTTTTTGGATGATTTTCTGCTTCTTCTTTTGTAATAGTTCCATCTTTTACTAGCTTTTGTACATAACTATGATCTTGAGTTAATTTTCTCATAAAGTTTTTTCTTATTCTGTATATTCTGCTATCTCCAACATGACCAATATATGCCTTACTATTATATATTAAGCAAACTTCTAAAGTAGTACCCATTCCTTCAAGTTCTTTATTTTCTTTTGACTTTTCGTATATTACCATATTTGCATATTCCATACTACTTGCAATTAATTGAAGTAAACTTTCTCTATCTTTAGGTGTATCTTTTAAATTATTTTCTATATAATTTCTGGTGCATTTTATTGCTAATTGGCTTGCTATCTCTCCGCCTTTGTATCCGCCCATTCCATCTGCTAGTAAATAAAGTTTTACATCACTCGACGAATCAGATATATAATAAGCGTCTTGATTCATTTCTCTGGCTTTTCCTACATCTGATTTTGCATAAGCTATTATCATATTTCACCTCGTATCTTTCTCATTATTTTATGTTATATCATATATTCACTTTTTTTTCAATTACTTTATTATTTTTTATTCAAGTTTTTTCTTCTCAACTGTCCGCAGGCAGCATCAATGTCTGAACCCAGTTCTCTTCTAATTGTTGCTACAATTCCATGAGCATTCAAATAATCTCTAAATTTCATTATATTTTCATTTGAACTTTTAGAATATGCTCCATTTTCGATTTTATTTATTGGAATTAAATTAACATGACATAACATGCCTTTTAATAACTTAACTAATTCTTTGGCATCATCTAAATTGTCATTATTATCTTTTGCCAATGCATATTCAAATGAAATCCTTCTATTTGTTTTTTCTATATAATCTCTACAAGCTTGTAAAAGCTCTTCTATTGGATATCTATTATTTACTGGCATCATGCTACTTCTTTTTTCATTTGTAGTTGCATGTAGTGATATAGATAATGTACATTGTATATTTTCTTCTGCTAATTTATAAATTTTAGGAACCAATCCACTTGTTGAAACACTTATATGTCTAGCTCCAATGTTGATTCCTTTTGGATTATTGATAATTCTGATTGCATTAACAACATTATCATAATTATCTAATGGTTCGCCAATTCCCATAAATACAACATTTGAAATTCTGATATTATTATCTCTTTCAACTGCTAAAATCTGTTCAACAATCTCACCTGATGTTAAACTTCTAACAAAATTTATTCCAGTTGATGCACAAAATTTACAACCCATTTTACAGCCAACCTGTGAAGAAACACATATTGTGTATCCATGATGATAACTCATTAATACTGATTCAATTGCATTTCCATCTAAAATATCAAATAAATATTTTTTTGTACCATCTGAAGATTCTTGTTTTCTTAATATCTTAAAATTACACATTGTATAATTTTCTTTCAATTTTTCTCTCAATTCTAATGATAAATTAGTCATCTCATCAAAGCTAGTGACTTTTGACTCATAAATCCATTTAAATACTTGCTCAGCTCTGAATGGTTTTTCATTCATTTCTGTGAACTCTTTTTTTAAATCTTCTAAATCATAATCTTTTATATTTTTCATTTATAATCTCTTTCCTTTTATAAAGTGCTCTTATTTAAAACTCAAGCCCTGCTTTGTTTTTCAACACTTATCTATTATACTACAACTTATTTGATTTTACAAGTTTAAATACACATATAAAAATACTAGAGTAGCTAGGCTCTAGTATCTTTGTAATTTTTATCCCTCCTAGTATTTTTGTACCTTTATGATACTACTCTTTACTAAGATGGACAAAACGGGTTTTTATTGACCGCTTACAGAAAAAAATAGTCAATCTTGAAGTGAACCCATTAGTCAATACATTTTGTAATTATTTTTGGGTGCAATTTTTAGCAACTACATAAATAAAAAAATATTTGAACATGATACTAGTAAGGTTTCAATGCTGTGATTGGCAATACATAAATTCCATCTGGTCTTTTTACAACTGCATCATATAAACCACATATTATACACATAAATTTAGGTTTAACTTCAGCCAACTCATAAAATCTTTTCAAGCTTGCAGCAGCTTCTTCTTCTTTATTCGCTCCTAATTTTATTTCTATCGCTCCATATTCTCCATCTGCAATTTCTATTATTGCATCAACCTCTACTCCTGTATCATTTTCCCTATAATGATATAGCTTAGCCCCTATACTTTCTGCATATATTTTTAAATCTCTCTCACACAATGCTTCAAAGTATAAGCCCATTGTTTCCAAGTCATTCATTAATTTTTCAGGAGTTATATTCAATATCGCACAGCCTAATGATGGATCGACAAAATGCCTTTTAGGATTTTTTCCCACATTTAGTCTTGAGCGTATTTTATACATAAAAGAATTTTGATTTTCAATTAAATGCAATCTATCTAATACATTTAGATAATCTGTAACTGTATTCCTACTTATTACAACATCTGATTCTGTAATGTTATCATCAATGTCTTTCATCAATACATTATTACCCGAAATGGTACTTTCATTTCTGGCAAGAGACCTTAATAACATCTCCATTTTTTGTCTATCCCTTTTTACTCCATCTATTTCTATAATGTCTTTGTCTAATACTGCCTCTATATAACTTTTAGCAATTTTCATTGCACCTGCAACACTAATGTTTACAGTTTCTGGCCATCCACCTCTCACAATTAGTTCTGCTAATCTTTTCAATTCTACTTTTTTTACAAGTTGATTTTTTACTTTATTTTCGAATAAATCTTTTAAAGAAACTTCTCCACTTGAATCTCCTGATTCATATAAAGACATTGTGTACATTTTCATTTTGCAAATTCTTCCTGCACCTGAATGATGTATTTTATCACTTACTGGTACACTTGAGCCTGTTAAAATATATTTACCTTTTTGGCTATCTTCATCACATTTAAATCTAACTGCATCCCATATTGCAGGCACCTCTTGCCATTCATCAATAAGTTCTGGCATATCTTTATCCAAAATTAAATTAACATCCATTTCCGCCAAATGCTTTTCCCTAAAATTATCTGCTGTGTTATTTAAATATGCTACACTATTGGAATGATTTAAAGCAGTCCATGTTTTGCCACACCATTTTGGTCCTTCAATACTTATTGCTCCAAAAATTTCCAGATTTTCTTTAATTTCTTTATCTATCAATCTTGGCATATAGCCATTTTTGGTTAATTTCATATTATTCACCTCTTTTATAGAATATCATATTTCTTTATTCTTTTCAATATTTGTTGAACATTTTTTGAGCTTTTTGTTGTGCAAATTTTGAGTGATTTATTGTGCATTTTTTGAGTTGATTATTGTGTATTTGTACTATGTCAAGAAAGTAGACACGAAAAAAAAACAAGAAAGATTTTTGTGCAGCTAATTTTTTGTTGCTTCATTTTAAGTCTTTCTTGTTTTTTAGTTTTATTTTTTTATTTTCTCTTTCTTATTCGTAGTGTTGTAAATGTGCCTAGTGCTAATACTCCGATTGCTACAAATGCTACTGTTCCTTTTCCACCTGTTGCTGGTAGTGTTGGTTTTAGTTTATCAGAAATTGTTAATGCTTGTTCTACATTTGCTGCTGATATCTCAATTTCTACTGGTTCTTTTAGTATATGATATCCCTCTGGTGCTTTGGTTTCTGTTATTCTGTATTTACCATACTCTAAGTTTGTAAATGTTGTTTCTCCTAGAAGGGCTGTTTCTGCTGATGT
>CAKPSX010000021.1 GCA_934184665.1 uncultured Clostridia bacterium
TTTCTAGCTTGGAATATGTATTCTGCCATTCTTGGATCCCATCTTCTTGTTTGATGTCCAAAGTGAACACCTGCTTCTAGTAATTGTTTCATTGCAACTACTGCCATTTCTAATTCCTCCCTTTTTGTTATAACTTCCATAAAGTTTCAACACTCATTTGGACTTTGACATATATATTTATCAAAGCACTTCCTCCTAAGCTCTGCCTTATGTGTTTTTTACGTCAACTATTATATCACATTTTTCCAAAAAATCAATAGTTTTGTGAACTTTTTTCCATTTTACATGAATTTAGCTTTGTTTACAGCAATTTTTTATTCAACACATTTTTCCACAAGTTTGATTTTAGTCTCCCTACTTGTATTTATTATTGCTTTTGTGCCAATTGGTATAACTGTTTTTCTTTCTATATGTCCAAAGTTTTCTGACTTTATTATTGGAATATTATATTCATCTTTTATTGTATCTAATAATATATCTTCTAATTTTATTTCACTTTCATGTGTATAATTTCCTATCCATAACCCTTTAATCTGCTCAAATATTCCATTCTGTTTCATATAATATAAATGATTACTAACTAATGCTGGTCCTGTTTCAATGCCTAGTTCTTCTAAAAATAATATTTTATTTTTGAAATTAACAGCATATTTACCTGCCACAAGTCCTTTCATCAAGCTTAAATTGCCACCAATTAATTCTCCCTCTGCATATCCGCTTCTTATAGTAGCATAACTATCTATTGATGTTCCAAGCTCAAGACTGCCTTGTTCAAGTCTTTTTATTATCTCCATCAAACTATATTCAGTTTCGTCTGTTGCAATTGTTTTAAAATTAGTTCCACTAAATGTCACCAAGCCAGTTTTAGCATTTATAACATTTGTTATTGAAGTTATGTCACTATATCCACATATTATTTTAGGATTTTTCTTGATTAAATTATAATCAAGATAGTCAAATGTTGAATTACTATTTTCTCCACCTTTAGCACACCAAATCATTTTAACTTCTTTATCTGCAAACATTTCATTTATATCTTCAGCTTTTTCTTCTGCTGTGCTACTATATTTATTTGTATTTGAAAATAAATTTTTTGAATATTTAACTTTATATCCAAGTTCTGTTATAATTTCTTTTGCTCTTTCTATTTCTTCTATATTGTCACCAATTATCGGGTTAGAAGGAGCTACAACTCCTATTACATCCCCTTTTTCTAATCTTTTAGGTATTATCATATTATCCTCCCAAATATCGTATATTTTATCCGTTACATTTATAATTAGCTCTTTATCTCAATTCAATAATTGCAGTTGAAAGTCCAAAACTTTCTTTTTCAACTCTATATGAATGTATTAAATCAGAATTGCATACACTGCATATTCCTGAATCTATTATATTTTCTTTTTTTAATCCTGCATTTTCCAAAATTATTTTGTTTATTTTTACAGTATCAATATACCATTTTTCGTCTTTAGAGTCTGTAACTATTATCTCATCAATTTCTTTTAAATCTTTGAATTCTTTGCTAAAAAGTTCATAAACATCTCTTTTTACCTCAAAATGGCATTTTCTAATACTTGGGCAAATACAACATATTATATCTTGAGGATTACTATTGTATTCATTTTTCATTTTTTCGATAGTTTCTACTGATATTCTTTGCAATGTTCCTCTCCATCCTGAATGCACATTTGCAATTACTTTTTTTACAGGATCAAAAAATAATAGCAATATACAATCTGCATTTGTAGTTGATAAAATAATATTTTTCTTATTTGTAATTAATCCATCAGTCAGATTATATTCTGTTAAATTCACATCCGGGTTATCTTTATTTATTTTTCCATCTACTACTTTCACATTTTTAGTATGAAATTGGTTTGGTTTTACAATATTAGTATAGTCCTCTCCAAGTTCAATGCACAATTCTTTGTAATCATTTATGGCTTTTTCATATACTTGTTCATTTATTTCTTGGTTTCCTTTTGGTTTCGCCGTTCTGAAATTTCTAGATGTTCCCAAACAATATGCATGTTGGATTATATCCTTATATTCTAATAACTTTCTGAATTGTAAATATTCTATATTATCTTTTTTTATATGAATAACATTTTCATTTGATAAATCAGTCATATTTAACCTCATCCCTTTCATAAAGTATAATCTGGTTAAAAGAGAATTCTGTAATCTCATGAACCTTGCAATCACTTATCATTCTCTTCTTTTATCATACTTAATATTTCGTCTTTGCTCTTTTTGTCAATATAATTATATTTATTTTCGCATCCTCCCATATTAAAATTACATATACTTTTATATTCGCAATACTTACATGGTGTTTTTTTATTTTTATAATATGGCTTTAGTTCAATATTTCCATCTAATATCTCATTTGAAATATCTTTTATAATTTTATACATATATTTTTGTAAATCTTCAAATTGTTCCTTTGTAACTCCACTTGTCTTTCTTTCACTAAGATTTCCCTCTTTATCTATATATGCTGGTATAATCGAAGATTGTCCTTTTTCAAGATTTTTATCATGTAATTTTACAACTTTTACATCTGCTAAAATTAATCCCTTCATCTTAAAATTAGCTTTTATTTTTTCTTCAATTTTTTCAGGCTCCATTCTTTTGTCTGCCTTAATTATTTGTTCCAACATATTAAAATACAATATTCCAGCAGGCATTAAGTCTTCTTCTCTGCATACAGCATCAAGATATGTTAGTAACTGTATCTGAATTCCGGCATACACTTCATTTAAATCAATATTTTTTACAGAAGATTTATAATCTATTATCCTCAAATATTTTCCATCTTCATTTTGAGCTGTATCTATTCTATCTATTTTACCTATTATTTCAACATTTTTTCCATCTTCAAGTGTTAATCTTATAGGTTTATATTTACCTTTTTCTCCAAATTCTAACTCTGTACCTAATACACTAAATCTGCTTTGAGCCAAAGTTTCAATTATATATTTTAATGCTTTTTTTATTATTCTCTTTAATCTCAAAACTAATACTCTATATTTTGCAGTTGATGTAAAAATATAATTTTTCCCCTGACCGAGTTTATCATCTATTATTTTATCAACTATAGTTTCTGTATCTTCATCTGTAATTTTTTCTAGCTTTATTTGCTTTTCTTTCACAGTAGAAAAAAACTCATCAATTACTTCATGTATAAATGTACCAGTATTTATAGTTTGAATTTTTAATTGTTCTTGTGGCTTAATTTTTAATCCATATTTTAAGTAATAAGAAAATGGGCAACTCCTATGTTTTTCAAGTTTCGAAATACTTGTTGTCAATTTATTACCATATAATTTTTCTATATTTGTTTTTTGTATTTTTTCAGGTATATTTGTATAATCAATCCCTCTTAAATCCCTTTCAAGTCTGTCTCTCCACTCTTCTGAATTTTGATAATATTTATATACATAATACCACTTTTCTTCCATCTTATCTTGTTCTTTTAATACATTAATATTATTTATAAGCTTTTTGTATGTTGTTATCTCATTTGATAATTCGTTTTCACTTTCGATAATATCACTTTTTTCTTTTATTAATGGATATATCTTTTTTATTTTATTTATTAGCATTGAAGGTCTTAAAGATTTTCCTTGCATATCTGAAGACGAATATAATAAATACAATTTCTCTTCTGCCGTTGTAAATGCTTTGTATATATTAAAATTATCTTCATATAGTCTATCAATTGTACCTTTTGCAAGTTCAATTCCATTTTCTTTTAATCTCTCTCTATCTGTATCATTGAAAAAGCCCTCATCTTTATTCACACTCGGAAAAATCCCATCGTTTAGTCCAATAATAAAAATAACTTTTACTTTATGGCTTCTTGATCTATCAACATCTCCCATTGTAACTTGGTCTTGAGTTCCAGGAATTTTAGTTAAACTACTATTCTTAAAACCTACTTTTAATATTTGTGAATATTTATCAATTGTCATTTTATCATCTTTAAATACTAATACTATTTCATCTAATATTTCTATGATTGTTTGAACACTATTTTTATATTCATTTACTAAATCAAGTTGTCCTATTTCAAGTAATTCTTTTATCTTCTCATTCACTTTACCCTCAATATTTTGTTCTATTAAAAATTGATATATTAATCTCGATATATTCTCAGCCGTATTATTTTTATTTATCTCATTTTTTAAATTCATTAAAGGTACAACAATTTCTTTTCTTATTTGTTCAAGTCTTTCTATTTTGCTTTTATCTTTTTCTTCTTGCATTCCATATACAAATTCTTTTTTCCATTTGTTATGTGTTATTCCCCATTTTAAGCAATAGATTTCTAGTTCAAAAATATCATCTTCATTAATATCTAAAAATCCTGTTTTTATATAATTAAGCACTGAATCATATGACCAATTTTTGCTAAAAATCTCAAGTATTGATAAAATATATTGGATAATTATATTTTGACTTAAGTCTCTGTTTTCATCTATAAATATAGGGATTCCATATTGTGCAAATATGGCTCTTGCAAGGTTTGAATATATATCTATATTTTTAGTTATTATTGCTATATCTTTATATCTATAATTACCGCTTCTTACTAATTTTAATATATTATTTGCAACTTGTTCTATTTCAGAATACTGATTTTTTGCAAGAAAAATTTCTAAATCATTCACGTCTTTTTCGTATTTTTTATATCTATTTTGATATAAATTTTCTTCCAAATGTTTTAATTCTTGTGATTTATATCTATATGTTTCTACTAATTTTATTTCTTCAACATTAACATCACATTCTTTAGCCAGATTTAATAATTTATTTATTGTAACTTGATTTGAATAAAATATATCTGTATCTGGGTTTTTTATTTCATGTAATTCATCTGTACATATTGTAATTGTTACTTGTTTTGATATTCCTATAAGCTTTTTTATTATCTCATATTCTTGACTTGTAAAACCTGCAAACTCATCAATATATATAATTTTATTCTTAAATTGTTCTACTTTATCCACATTTTCTGCTAAAATTGTTAATAAGTCTGTTTCATCTATATATTTCCCAGCTAATTGATTTTCAAACTCATCATAAATTGTGTACATATCTTGTAATTTATTTTTCAAATACACATCACTTTGATTATCAATTTCTTGTTTTATTTGTTCAACTCTAATTCCATGTTTTTTAAATTCTGTTATAGCTGTTTCTATAACTTCTAAATTTTCGTCTGTTTTTCCAAGAAATTTTAGGTTCTTCTTATTATTACCTAATATAGAATATATTAGCATTGCTTTTCCGCATTCACTTAAACTGGTTCTTGTTTTTTCGCCTATCTCATTTATAACTCTATATGCCATTCTACTTAATGTTATAACTTCAGCATTTAATACTGCTTGTGTTTTTATTGCATTCATTAATTTTTTTTCAGCAGTAAAAGAAAATTGTTCAGGAGTTATTATCAATATTTCTTCATTTAATTTAAAAATTTCATTATAACAATATTCACTTTTACCTGTTCCAGCTCTCCCATATATTATTCGTAACCCCATATCTATTATCGTCCTCTCAACTTCACTTTCTATTTACTGACAATTTTAACATTTCTTTATTTTATTTACAAGAGAATTTTCTTGTATAAATTTCATTTTTTAGTAAATACTACTAAAAAATACAGAAAATATTTGAAAGGATTTTATATGGATAGCACAAAAATCGGAAATAAAGAAGCTATTGCACTAATAGTAACAATAGTATTTAATCATATAGTTTTAAATGCAACAACCGACATAATTTCCACAACTGGTTCTTCATCACTTCTTAATTTATTATATGTAGGAATAATTGCATTAATTTTTGCATGCATTGTATGCTATTTTCTTAATAAGTTTCCATCATATGATTTAATAGATATTTCAAAATATCTTGGTGGAGATATTTTAAAATGGATAATAGGATTATTTTATATTGCATATTTTATATTTTTCTGTGGGTCTTTTTTACACATGTTTGCATCGTGTTTGCAGGTAATATATTTTCCATTAACACAATTATATTACATTATCTTAATTTTTATAATTACTGGAATTATCACTTGTGCATTTAATTACAATGCTGTATTTAGGAGTACTTTAATATTTTTTCCAGTATTAATATTTAGTTTATTATTTTTATTTGCATCAGATATTCCATTTTATAAAGTAGAAAGAATCTTCCCTATATGGGGATATGGAATTGATAAAACATTTATTGCTGGATTAAGTAATATGTTTGCTTTTCAAGGTCTTACATTTATTTATTTTTTACCCCCAATGTTAAAAAAACCTGAAAAAATCAAAAAAATAGCAGTACATTCTGTTATATGGTCATGTGTTTTTTTAGTAATAAGTGTAGCAATAATTTTATTTATGTTTCATAGTTTTCTTGACAGTGATGAACTATTACCTTTATTCTCTGCAGTAAAGTATATAGAGTTTGGCTCTTTCTTTAGGAAACTAGATTCTATTTTTATATTGATATGGATTATCTCTTTTACAAGCTTTTTAAGCTTAATACTTAAATTTTCAAGTATTATATTAAGTAAGCTTTTAAAAGTCAAAAAAAATTTATTAGTAACCATTGCCTTAGCTATTGCAATATTTTTTGCAAGTATCTGGCAAAAAAACCATGCAGATACTGTGTATTGGATAAATTCAGTCTATAAATATGCATTTTTTATATTAATAATTGGTATTAGTTCTCTGGTACTTATTGCAGGAACAATAAAGCTAAAAATAAGGAAGTGGTTGAAATGAGTAAAACTTTGATGAGTATTATTGTATTTTTAGTATTACTAGTATTTTTCGTGAATGGATTTTCAGCATCATTTACTTCACATGACATAACAAATTTAGCTTATGTATTAGCTCTAGGAATTGATGTTGGAGAAAATGCGAAATTAAAAGTATCAGCACAGTTTTCTACTTTTGATACAACAGCTCCTGGAAGCAGTTCCTCTGAAAGTTCTGGTAAAATAATACTAGTTTCTGGTGAAGCAGACTCAGTTTTTAGTGCATTGAATTTAATAAATAGTTATATTGGAAAAGAACTTAATTTAGCACATTGCAATCTTATTGTATTTTCAGAAGATTATGCTAAAAAAGGAATTGCAACAGAAATTTACAGTTTTATAAATAATGAAGAAATTAGACCTTCTACAAATGTATTAATTAGTAAATGTACAGCTTATAATTACTTGGATAATGTTAAGCCAAATTCAGAAAAACTTGCAGTTCAATATTATGATACATTTTCTATAGTTAACAGATTTACAGGGTATTTCGAAAATATTACAATTGGAGAATTCTATAATAAGCTTTCTTCCAAATCAGCTTCTCCAACTGCAATCTTAGGTGGTCTTGATGTTACTGCAAGAGTGAAAGAATCATCAAAATCAAGTTCTAATAAATCTGGTAGCAATGAAAACAGTCCTCAGAATGGCAAGTCTTCTGATGAAAATAATAAATCTTCTGAAGATGAAAATTCATCTGGAGAAAGTAGTTCATCTGAGGGTAGTGGCTCTTCCAATTCTGGCAGTGCCTCTGCAGATGTAGAGCCATCTTCTGATACAAGAATAATAACTAATCCTGAAGAATTAATTGCTGGTTCAAGTTCCATAGAAGGAAAACTTGGCACAGAAAATATTGGTATTGCACTTTTTGATGATGATAGATTATGTGGTGAATTAACAGCAATGGAAACAATATGCCATTTACTGATAAATAATTCTATGGATTCTTGTATAATTTCTGTAGATGATCCTTTTAAAGAAAATGAAAAGTCTGAATTAAATATTTCTCCAAAGAAAAACTCAAAAGTTTGTGTAGAAATAAAAGATGGAGTTCCTCATATTTCTGTAAAAATGGATATTGAAGCATATGGTTTAACACTTGACAAAAATATAAATTATAAAACACATGAAGCTGTTGAAAAGCTTTCTGAAATTACTCAACAATATTTAGAAGAGCAATTTAATAATTACTTTAATATTATTTCCAGAGAATATGGTACTGACATTGATTATTTTGCAATAAAAGCATTATCTAATTTTAGAACGATGAAAGAATGGAGAGATTATAATTGGGAGGAAAAATTTAAAAATGCGGAATTTGATGTATCTGTTGATGTTAATGTTATTTCTAGTTTATTAATTACAAAAACATAATGTGTTTTAGCATCAATAAAGGACGAGAATATCGTCCTTTATTATTTTACTTTTTATACTAAATTATTTATAATCCTCTAAAAACTCTGGATATTTTTCTAAAATGTCTATTTTCATTTTTCCATTTTTGATGCTAGAATCTTGTTTTACTATTAAATCAAGTGTGTACATTTCTTTTAATTTTTCTATATTTTCTTTTTTATGACCTATAACATTATTAGCATCTTGTGGATTTACAGTTACTTGCACTTTTTTTACTTTAACATTTAGTTTCTTAATTTTTTCAACTATTGCATCATACCACAAACCAGATTCAACTAATTGCCTAAAAGCTGGATGATATGGACCTGCAACCACTTCACTGCCCTCTTCATCTGGGTCTGTTATTGTATCGGTATTTTGTAATCCTATTCTAATTATTTCAATTCCCTTTTTATTAAACATTTTAACTAATTCTTTTGATATTTCTACTGCTTGTACAACTGTTAATGGAGTATATTTTTCCTCTAAATATTCTTTTTCTAATTTAGTATTTTTTATTACTAACACAGGATATATTCTTACCATCTTAGGTTTTAATTTTATTAATTCTTTTGCTGTATTAATTTCATCAATTCTTGTACTTTCTGGTAGACCAATCATCATTTGATGACCTAATTTAAAACCATTCCATCTAATCAATCTTGAAGCTCTTTTTACATCTTCAAAATTATGACCTCTATTACTTCTTTTTAATATATAATCATTTGCAGATTGTACACCAAGTTCTATAGTCTCAACTTTATATTTTTTCAATAGTTTTAATCTTTGTTTATCAATATAATCTGGTCTCGTTGATACCCTAATACTATTAATTTCACCTGATTTTATATACTCATAAGCTGTTTTTAAAAGTTCTTCTTGTTTTTCTTTTTCTATTCCTGTGAAACTTCCTCCAAAAAATGCAACTTCTTTTTTTGCTTGTTTATCTCTAATGTTTTCTAAATAAAACTCTATTGTTTTTTTCACATCTTCTTTTGTTATCATTTTCTGCTGACCACTTATTGATTTTTGATTACAAAATATACAGTCATTTGGACATCCTAAATGTGGTACAAATATTGGGATTATATATTGCTTTTTCATATTAATATATCCTTTCTTTAATATATAGAAACTCAAACTTTTTTGTATTCTTATTTGCTCTTATTGTAATTTTCAAGTGCTTTTCTTGCAGCTTCCATTTCTGCCAATTTTTTCGACTTCCCGATTCCTCTTGCTAATTCTTTTTTGTTACATTCAACTAAAGCTTCAAATGTTTTATCATGATCTGGTCCTGTTTGTCTTATTATTTTATATTCTATTTTTACTACTCCATGTACTTGTAATTTTTCTTGAAGAACTGTTTTATAATCTTTTTGTCCAACATTTTGACTTGCAATTTTTATCTCATCTTTTAAATTATTTATTATAAACTTTTCTGCTTCTTTCATTCCACCATCTAGATATATTGCAGCTATTACAGCTTCCACACTATCTGCCAATATAGCTGGTCTACTGCCACCATTTGATATTATTTCTGATTTACCAAGATATAAGAAATCATTAAAATCATGCCTTTTAGCAACTTTATAAAGACTCTTCTCACACACTACTGTTGCCCTAACTTTAGTCATTTCTCCTTCTTTTAAATTTTCAAAGTTTTTAAATAAATAAATACTTGATACAAACTCTAAAATACTGTCACCTAGAAATTCTAATTTTTCATTACTCTCAACATGATGTTCATATGCATAAGATGTATGTGTTAATGCTTTTTTTAGTAATTCTTTGTTTTTAAATTCGTAACCAATATTTTCCTCTAGTTTTTTCATTTTTTATCTCATTCCCCCTATGTTTCTATTATATACTATTTTTGATTTTTTTCAAGCTTTTTTGCATTATTTGATAGAGCAAAAACAGACATTAATACCAGAAGTTATACGAACTTTACTATAATAAGATAAAAAGTTGGTTTTACCCAACTTTCTCCTTACTTTGTATTAATTCATATAAAACTTGTGCTGTTTCTTCTACACCATATGAATCAACATTTATTGCAATATCATAATTGCTTAAATCTTTCCATTGTTTATCTGAATAATAATTATAATGTCTTTCTCTTGCTTTATTTATTTTATTAATTTCTTTTAAAGCAGTTGCTTCTTTTAATCCATAATATTGAACAGCTCTTTTAACTTTATTTTCATCATCACTATATAAAAATACATTTACAACATCTTTATTGTCTCTTAATATATAGTTTGAACATCTACCAACTATTACACATGAACCTTGTTCAGCAATATTTTTTATAGCTTTACTTTCTGCAATAAATAAATTATCATCATTTGAAAGGTTATTATAATATTGACTATTAAAGTTTGCCAATAAACTTCCATGAACATTTTGTTCATTTTTCTCTATATATGTAGCAGAAAGTCCACTTTCATTTGATATTACTTCAATTAAGTCTTTATCATATAATTTAACACCTAATTTTTCTGCTAGTAGTTTTCCAACATATCTTCCACCTGAGCCATATTCTCTGCCTATTGTAACAATTATGTTTCTATCATTTAATCCATGTGCTTCTTTATCTTCGCTAACAGCATAACTTACTTCTGATTCTTTTCCAAGTTTTCTAATTTCTAATAATAATAATGTTGCAGATATTATGAATGCTAAACCATCTGATACAGGTCCTGCATATAATACACCCATTACATTAAATGATTTTGATAATATTATTGCACATGGTATAAAGAATAATATTTGTCTTGATAATGTTAAAAATGCTGATTTACTTGGTTTTCCAATTGCTTGGAAGAAAATACCTGATGATATTTGTACTCCGTTAAATATTGTTAACATTAAGAATATTCTAAATGTTAAACAAGCAAATTCATTATATAATTCATCACCTGATCCAAATATTCCTATCAATTTTTCTGGTATTGTTTGGAACAATATAAATGCTACTACAGAAACGCCTGCACTTAGTCCAAGTACAATCTTTAATGTTTGTTTTACCCTATCAAATTTTCTTGCACCATAATTATAACCAACTATTGGTTGACTTCCTGCTGCAATACCTATAATAATGCTTGATAATATTTGATTTATCTTCATTACAATACCAAGTACTGTTAATGGTATTTCTGAGCCATATACACTGCTTGCACCATATGTTTTAAATAATGTATTTTGTACGGCTATTACAACAACTATTGACATTTGTGTAATAAATGATGATATTCCAAACATTGCTACTGTTTTTGCAAGTTTTAAATCTGGCTTGAAACTTGATCTACTAAGTTTTATTGTTTTAAATCTTTTAATATAAATAACATTTAATACAAATGTAACAAACTGACTTATTATTGTTGCAAGTGCTGCACCTGAAATACCTAAGTTTATCCCCCAATCAAAAATAAATATTGGATCTAATATAATATTTAATATAGCACCTACTAGCATAGATGTCATTGCATATTTAGGTGAGCCATCTGCTCTTATTATTGAGTTTAATGTTGTACCAATCATCATAAAAGGTAGTCCAACTGCTATAACATATCCATAACTTGTAGCATATTCTCTTAATACATCTGTACAACCAAATATATTAAGTAATTGTGGTAAAAATACTAATGTTATTACTCCAAGTAATATTGCAGTTATTGTTGCAACTAATATTCCATTTGCTACACCTTTTTCCGCTTCTTTATTTTTCTTTTCTCCTAATTTCAAGCTTAAATATGCCGATGTACCATCTCCAAACATTAATGCAAATGCTAAACATATTACTGTTATTGGAAATACAATATTAGTTGCACCATTTCCGAGATAATTAACACCCCAGCCTATGAATATTTGGTCAACAATATTATACAATGCATTTACTACTAAAGAAATTATACATGGTACTGCGAACTTTTTTAATAATTTACTTATTTTTTCTGTTCCTAATTCTGATTCTTTCATATCTTTCTCCTTTCTTCCTTTGGAATACAAACTTATTTTTTGTTTAATCATACAACCAACCTTACACACATAAAAACAACACAGTTTTTAATTGTGTTGTTCGTTAGTCATTATTACTTATAATAATGTTCGTTTCCATATATTCAATTTTACTCACAGTTATTTATTATACAACTTTTTGAAGTTCTTGTCAAACCATATTTTGTAAATTTATAAGATTTTAAAATCGATTCTTTTTAATTCTTTATTTGCATCTGCTACTTTTATTCTAACTCTATCACCTATTTTGTAAACCTTGTTTGTTCTTTCTCCTATTGCTTGTTTTAGTTCATCATTATATATAAAATACTCATCACCAAGTCTTTCATATCTGACCAAACCTTCAACAGTGTTTTCAAGTTCTACAAAGATTCCGAAACTAGTTATAGATGATATTATTCCATCATATTCTTCACCAATTTTGCTTTCCATATATTCTGCCTTTTTAATTTCTTCTGCTTCTCTTTCAACCTTAACTGCTCTTCTTTCTCTTTCTGAACAATTTTCAGCTCTTTTCTCTGCTCTAGCAAAATATTTCTTAATAAAGAAATCATTTACCATGTAATTACTTTCAAGATATTTTGATATTATTCTGTGTATAAATAAGTCTGGATATCTTCTAATAGGTGAAGTAAAATGACAATAATATTTACTTGCAATTCCAAAGTGTCCTTTGTTTTCTGCTTCATATTTTGCGACTCTTAAAGTTCTTAATATTATATTTGATATTACTTTTTCTTCATCTTTTCCTTTTACATCTTCAAGAATTTTTGCAAACTCATTTGGATAAATAATATCTTCTTTTGATATCTTTATTTTATATCCAAAATTATATAAAACCTTATTTAAATCTTTTATTTTATCTAAGTCTGGTGCCTCATGATTTCTATATATAAATGGTGCTTGAAGCCAATAAAATTTTTCCGCAACAGTTTCATTTGCAATTAACATGAATTGTTCAATTATTTCATTTGCAAAATATGTTTCATATTTTTTTACATCTACAGCATAGCCATCTTTATCAAGTATAATTTTGCTTTCAGGTATATCTAAATTCAAATAACCATTTTCTCTTCTTTTTTCTTTTAAAATTGTTGCAAGTTCTGCCATAAGTTCAAAATCACTTATATAATTTTTATATCTTTCTAACACTTCATTATCTGATTTATCAATAATTTTCTGTACATCTGTATATGTCATTCTCTCAGTAACATTAATTACGCCTTTATATATGTCAGAAGCCACCACTTTTGCCTTTGGAGTTATTTCCATTGAACAAGAAAGTGTTAATCTATCTTGACCTGCATTCAAACTACATATTCCATTTGATAGCTCTCTTGGTAACATTGGTATTACTCTTCCAAGCATATATATACTTGTCCCTCTTAAATATGCCTCTTTATCTAATTCTGTTTTCTCTCTAACATAGTTACTAACATCTGCAATATGGACATCTAATCTATAATTTCCATTTGGCAATTTCTCCACATGTATTGCATCATCAAGATCTTTTGCATCTTCACCATCTATTGTGAAAACTATGTCTTTTCTTAAATCTTTTCTACCTTTTATATCATCTGGATTAATTTTATCTCCAAATGCTTTTGCCTCATGTACAACTTCTGTTGGAAATTCTGCTGGTAATTCATATTGTTTTATTAATGAAAGCATATCAACTCCTGCCTCATTTATTCCTCCAAGTATTTCTATTATTTGCCCTTCTGCATTTTTTCCCTTTTCAGGATATTTTGTGATTTTTACTAATACTTTATGATTATTTCTAGCTTTGCCCCAATTAGATTTTGATATAAATATATCTGTTCCAAAATTTTTATCATCTGGAACTACAAAGCCAAAATTTCTACTTTTTTGGAAAGTTCCAACTACTGTATCTTTTTCGTGTTTTATTATTTTTATAATTCTACCTTCTGCCTTTTTATCTGCTGTTTTCTCAGCTGTTATTTCTATAATAACTAAATCTCCATTTAATGCATTTTGTGAATTTTCTTTTGAAATATAAATTTCTTCTTCACAGTCTTCCGGTTTTACAAATCCAAAACCTTTTTGACTTTTACTATATGTTCCAATCTTGGTTTCTTTTTTCAAAATTTAATCACATTCCTTTCTTGCGATTTTTATAATTAAAATGTTATTTAATTTTAGTAGATTCTATACTGTCTAAAATTAGTTCTACTTTTTTATATACTATAAAAGGACAGTGGTTAACCCTGCCCCTTTTACTATGCTATATATAATATTGAAAGCACTATTGATATTATTACAAATGCTATTCCTAATATAATTGTCCATTTTTTTTGCTTTCCTTCTTTTGTTCTACCTTTATTCTTCTCAAAGAAGTTACTTGTAGATGAGCCTGTTATTGTTGAAGATAAACCTTCATCTTCTTTTGATTGTATAACAGCTAATATTGTTATTGCTAAGCATATTATAAGATCTACTACCACTAATATCATTTTTATTATTTGCATTTAGTATTCCTCCTACCTGTTTCCTTATTCGTTTTTATACCATGTTATTTTACCATATATTTACTAAAAAATCAATGCTAGGGCACTAAAAAGTATAACTTTTATCATTATTTTTATAAACATACTTCCATTTGTGCCTTTTATACATTTATCATTTATTGTTTTTAGCCCTTCTACCACTAAATTAATTTCTTCTTTTGTTGAAATATTTTTTTCTTCCATATATTCTTTTGTTAGATATTCAGCTTTTATCATTGCATCATTTTCCAAAAATATTCTGACAACATAATATATAAAACTTAATATTAGAAATATATTTAAAAATAGCATCTCATTTGGTAATTTTTTTAATATTAATAATATTAGTGTTACTAAATAATATAAAATATATATATTTGAATATATAAAATTAAATATCAGCATTTTCCTGTCTTGTACAGAATGTAAACATTCATGTGCCATTGTCTGAATTCTTGTAAAACTATTATGTGTATTTCCTATAGAAATTTTATTTTGTATTGCTATATACAATGTGGAATTAGAATTTATATCTTCTTCAATTTTAACATTTTCATTTTTTAATTTTTTCAATATGTCTTTACATATTTGTGTATTATCAGGATATTTTTCAGTTATTTTATTTAGGTTCTCATCTAATGCTATTTTCTCAATTTCTTTTACATTTATTTTCATCATAAAGTGTATTACTAATATAGCTATAATTGATATTACTATTATGATTATCATTACATACTCCTTATATTTCAATAATTTTCTTCATTAGAGCTATATTATAAATTCAATTCATTTTTTATAGTACACTTTGTATTGCTTCACCTATTATTTTATTTATATCTGCAATCATTACATTAAATTTAACTTCTGCATCAAAATATCTGCTTGCTTCTTGATTTTGAATTAATTGGCTATATAATTCTTGAACATGTTTTATTTTTTCTGAATCATCTTTGCCAGTTTGTAATGCCACTATTTGTGCATCATATCTTGCTTTTTCAAACTCTTCTATCTGTTTTTTTAATTCAACATTTAAGCTTATTGCTTCTTTAGCTGTCTTATATGTTATATATTCCTCTGATTGTTTTATTTCTTGTGCTAATTTATTTGCTGTATCATATATATTCATAATGTTTTCCTCCCTGTACTAATAACTATGCATAAGCTTGACGCTTTTTGAAAGACAATAGATTAGTGATTTCTTTTTCTGTTCCTTTGGCCTTTTTAGCTTTCTGTGCAACTTCTTGTTCATTTTGTTTTCTTTGTCTTTCTGCCATAGTTTCACATATTGCTTTTTGATATGTGAAATGTGTATCTTGTGCAATTTTTGCCCAATTATAATTATTTTTTACTTTTGCTTTTGCTTTTCTTACTATATTTTCATATAACTCTGGATTATATAGTAATTCTAATATTGAATCTGCTATTGAGTTTGCATTACCACAATAACTCTTCATTCCTGTTTCTCTATGTTCAACTATTTCTCCAAGACCACCTGCATCAGATACAACTATTGGTCTTTCTGCAAGCATTCCTTCTAATGCTACTATTCCGAATGGTTCATATGTGCTTGGGAAAACTGATATATCTGCGGCTTTGTACATTCTTTCTACATCTTTTCCGCCCAAGTAACCTGCAAAATATACTTTATTTCCTAAACCTAACGCATCTGCTTCTGCTCTAAGCTCGTCTAGCATTCCGCCTTTACCTGCAATTACAAGTTTTGCATCATGATAACCTGCTAATATTTTTGGCATTGCTGCAATTAAATGTTGAACACCTTTTTCATTTACAAGTCTACCCATAAATAAAATTATTTTTTCATTATCCATTGCAAATCTTCTTCTAAATGTATAATCTCTATCTATTCCTGTAAATTTATTTAAATTCACACCATTTGCTACTACATTTATTTTCTCAAATGGTAATCCGAATAGTCTTTGAATTTCGCTCTTCATATAATTACTATTTACTATTACCTCTGTTGCCTCATATGTTAGCATCCATTCTGTATCATTTATATATCTTTGTGTTTCATCATGTATTCCACTATTTCTTCCTGCCTCTGTTGCATGTATTGTTGCTACAATTGGGATGTTATATGAATTTTTTATTGTTTTGGCTGCTGATGCTACTAGCCAGTCATGTGCATGTATTATATCAAAATTGCCTTCTTCTGCAATTATTTTATTTGCCTCAGTTATCATGTTGAAATTCATTTGCATTATCCAATCTATAAAATTATTTGGATTTATCATATAATTATCAACCCTGTGAACTTTAACCCCCTTATCATCTTCATAATATGGGGCATTACCCTCTCTATAGGTAATTACTGTTACTTCATGCCCATCTTTTATTAATCTATGTGATAAATCATAGACTACTCTAGCTATTCCTCCTACCACTCTTGGTGGATATTCCCATGTTAGCATCAATATTTTCATTGATTTTCTCCTTTCTTTTTATGCTCTTCTTTTGTTACATAATCTCTTTGTATATTTTATACAAAATATTCTGTTTTGTAAATATTTTCTACAAATTTTGTATTGAAAAATTTACTCTTTCAGTTTGTCCCAAAAATTATTCATCTATTTTCTGATATTGACCATTACTCACTTTATATTTACCATCTCCTTGGTAACAATCTACCACAAAATCAATATCTTCTAATACATAATCTCTTTTTTCAGTTAAATCTTTTAAAAATATATATCCATCATCTTCTACAGCCATATATACATGTCCTTCTCGTTTATAATCTGATGCTCGTTCATTTTCTTCCGACTTCAAATATTTCACATCTTCACTCGCAATTTCAACAGCTTCTTTTTTTAAGTCTGCTCTTACTTCTATACTTCCATCATCTTTATACTGAAAAATTATATCTTCATCATCAAATCCAGATGGAACTTCATCTTTTGATAAATTTATGTGTTCAATATTTCCATTTTCGAATTTATCAACATTATATATTGGATTATTTGTTGGTCCATTTGCAGTAAATTGTTTTCTATATAAAGTTCCTTCTTTTTCAGCCAACTTCAATATACTATCATCTACTGCTTTGTCCAATTTATCCCTGTATTTAACATCAGCACCCCACCTAGATATGCCAATATTTGCTGCAACATTATATTCCATAAATCTCTGGCAATCCCAATAGTCACTATATTTGTTGTGTTGGCTAATTACATTTTGTTTTCCATTTTTTTCTATATAACTAGTTAATTCTTTCATAAAATTTTGTACATGCTCATTTTCTTTTGCATTATTAATTAATTTATTGAAAATGTCTAAATCCAATAAACACCACTCTCCTTATCATTTTATTTTTTACTACTTTCCCCTGTTGAATAATCTATATTAATACCTGGCTGAATATTATATACAAATACATTAAAACATACATTTTTCCCTTTATCTTCTACTGAATAAGCTTCCATTTCTACACCATTTGCTACAAGATTATCTCCTTTGAAGATTGGTGTTACTCTATATAATACATGATTATTCGGATTGTCCTGAATATATTCTGCAACTTTATTTTCAAATGGTAACATTCCAGTAACATTAAAGTATCTTGTTCCTGTAATTAAGTTAAGTTCATTAGCATCTTCCCCTGCTAATTGATGACCTATCAAATGGCATCTATTATACAAATATTCTCCATTATATTTCTTTTGTTTCCATCCAGTTGGCTTTACATCACTAATATCTCCTCTCTCTTGAGTTGGCATTATCTCTTTACAAATATTAGCATATGCAACTCCACACCTTCCTAGAACATCTAACTCACTATAAGTTTCAAAACTTTTGGTAGTATAGTCATTCTCATTAAAATATGGAACATTGTTATTTATAGTTATATATGCTTCACCAGAATAATCAGGAATATCATTCACATCATAATATGCAGATGTTTCATTCGTATTTGTATTGTTTGTATTTTCTATATCTCCATAAGAATTACTAAAAAAACCTATTATTGCACAGATTACAATTATTAATACAGATATTATTTGTTTTATATTTCTTTCTTTACTATATTTACTCATTTTAATATCATTCCTTTTTAGGTACAAACTCGGTTGGAAAAAAACTAAGTTTAAAATTGTAATTAGTTTTCAACCTTTTAACTCCTTTTCGCTGTTATTTTATCACATTCTATAAGACAAAACAATAGAAGTGTAATTAATATTACACTTCTATCTTTCTTTTTCTTGATTATCACGATTTTTAGTTATATTCCCTTTACTCTGAAAGTTCTCCTTTTCCTCGCTTTTAAGAACTCTTTTTAAACCTTTTTTCATATCTTCTTTTTCATCATAGCCTGTCCACGCAATGCCATTTGCAGTTTTTAATAATTGTTGTGCTGCCTCTGGAGCTATGTGATATTTTTTTATTGCTTCTTCTAATGTATTTTCTTCACTTTGTGGATTTAACCATACATTAAAGAAATCTCTTATTTTTCCCATAATAACATCCTCCTAATTAAATTAGGCTTACCTTTCTTTTTTAGATTATACAAAGTTATTATACCATAACTTTGTCCGCAAATCAATAGTTTTTCTTTATTTTGCTAATATTATTTTATGTTAACTATTTTTAGGGGATTGCATACTTAGTGTGCACATTATATTAATTGACCAATATGTACTTTTATTTACTGCTTACTATTATTTATAATATTCTTACAACTGCTTATAATTTCTTCTTCATTTAGATTAACCAATTTTCTATTTTCCATAAGAATATTACCACCTACAATTGTTGTAATAACATTTGTCCCTTTAGCATTATAAACAATATCTGAAAAGATGTCATTTATAGGTTGTAGAATAACATCATCTAAATCTAATATAATTAAATCCGCTAATTTTCCTTCTTCAATACTACCAAGTATATTTTCTTTATTCAAAGCTTTAGCTCCATTGATTGTAGCCATTTTTAATATTTCATATGCTGGTAATAGTTTAGGATTTTCATTAATACCTTTTTGTAAAAGACCAGTAAATTTCATAGTATCAAACATATCTAAATTACAGCCACTACCTTGACCATCTGTACCAAGTGAAACAATTATATTATTTTCCATCATTTTTGGAATATCAGCGATACCACAAGCAAGTTTTAGATTGCTTACAGGGCAATGTGCTACCTTGATATTATAGTCTGATAAAACTTTAAAATCATCATCTTTTAATTTTACACAATGAGCAAAAACACTATTTGTATTTTTAAAATTATCTCTAACAACTTCAAAAGGTTTTTTACCATTTTGGTTTTGTATAATATCTTGTTCTTCTTTTGAATTTTCAAGATAATGCATATGTATATTTAAGCCATATTTTTGTGCAAGTGAAATAGCTTTTTTAACACATTGTTCACTTGTTGTGTATAAACCATGTATTCCAACATTAATATAAAGATTTTCATATTTATTATTATACTCTTTTATAAAATTTTCTAGTTCTTCAAGTCTTTCATCACCATTGCCACCAATATCCATTATAGTACGTGTAAGTTCACATCTGATACCAGATTCAATTACTGCTTTTGCAATACTTTCTTGGAAAAAGTATTGGTCATTTACAGTTGTAGTTCCTGTTTTAATCATTTCTATACAAGACAATAAAGAAGATTTATAAACATCATCTGGTGTAAGTTTATCTTCAATAGGCCAGATTTTTTCTGTTAACCAATCTTGTGTTGTATAACCATCTACAGACTCCCTAAAAATACTCATTCCTATATGTGAATGTGTATTAATAAATCCAGGTAAACCATATTTACCTGTTGCATCAATTACTTTTAAATCATCTGTGCTTGGTAAATTAGAACCAATTTTCTCAATCTTGTTATTTTTTAAAAGAATATCTATATTGTAATCAATTTTATCTCTGTTACAATCCATTGAAATTAAATTACAATTTTTAATTAAAATATTCATTAAACCACCTCAATTATTAAAATATAAATTCTTACTTTGTTCATTGTACTACATAATATTGGCAAAATCAAGGAAATATTTTTTAGTGAATACCACAAAGCAAAAAGTTATTTCTCATTTGCGAAATAACTTGGCAGAGATGGAATAAAAGTTTATACTTTATATAGGTGATTTATATGTTAAAAAGAGAAATTTATTTATCAAGAATTAGAGGTTTTTATGATAGTGACCTTGTAAAAATTTTAGTGGGAATAAGAAGATGTGGGAAATCTGTAATATTAAAACAAATAATGAATGAACTAAAAGAAAATGGAGTAGATAAAGAACACATCATATATGTTAATTTTGAGTTTATCGAATATGAAGAATTGCAAGATTACAAAAAATTAAATAAATATATAGACGTGAGTTTTCTGCAGAAAATGTTATCGGTTTCTTAAAGAGCGAAGGTAAATCAGTATCAACAGAAACATTGTACATATATTTAGATGCATTATGTAAGGCATTAATGATGAGAAAAATATATAGATATGACATTCATGGAAAAGCAATATTGAAAACATTAAATAAATACTATATGACTGATTTAGGCATAGCACAAATAAAAAATAATAATTTTGAAATAAATAAAAGTCTTACTATTGAAAATGTTGTATATAATGAATTATTAATAAGAGGATATGATGTTTATATAGGAAAAACAAAAGAAGGAGAAATTGATTTTATAGCTACAAATAGTGAGGAAAAACTATACTTTCAAGTTGCATATTTGCTAGAAAGTGATAAAGTTCAAGAAAGAGAATTTGGAGCATATAAAGAAATAAATGACAATTATCCTAAATATGTTCTTTCTCTAGATAAAACAGACTTTTCAAGTGATGGGATAATTCATAAAAATATAATTGATTGGTTGTTAGCGGAAAAGGGTATGTCAAATTAACTTGACATACCACTTTCGAATTTACATGGCCAAATGTTTTTGACTCTTGTTTTATGTTGACTCGTTTTGGTAGTGTTAGTGATAGAAGGTTTTGGTTGGTGGGAAATGAGTTATTTGATGAATAAGGTGCAGCGTAACCCGAAGCCAACGTCGCTGTCGTAAGGTTGGTAGCTGCCACGGTCCGCCGCTGGATTGTAGCTGCCGTAGTTGACGTAAACACTACCGCGAAAATTCCTGCCGTAGCCGGTTCCTGAACCATTGGACTCTAGTGTCCAATCATATACATTTCCTGCTAAATCGAAAATATTGTTCGCATTTGTTCCTTCGTATGCTCCACTTGGGATTCTTACTGATTTGCTTTTTGCTTTGGTTGCTATACTCTTTGATGTGTTTGTATAATATGTGAAACTATTATTTTTGTAATTTCCCCAACTCGTTGAATCTGAGGCTATTTCTGCATATGTTTTCTCTCCAGTATCAATTAACCACTTTAATGTCTCGTCCCACTGTATTCCCCATATCATTTGCACTCCTGCACTTGTTCCTGTTAACTTTCTTGCTTTTTTCCACATTGTATACCAGGTTTGGTTATTTATATCTGTGTTTATTCTTTTTACAACAGGCGTTGCTTGGCTTAGGTCTCCTGTTTCGTATCTTCCTATATAATATCCTCCATATGTTGCTACACTATTTAACATTTTGTCGAAATCTATCTCCATTTCCATTAAGAAATCTTCTCTTGACATTCCATTTAAATATGTTGTTAAAAATGTTGATTGTTTATCATATTGGGTTGTTTGTGGCTCTTGTTTTAATGTTGAATTTTTTGTATATGAACTTTCATCAAATGTATACTGCGTTCCGTATTTCTTTCCTGTTGTTTGATCTCTCCAATACATGTCACTTACTTCTGCTATTGGTATCCATACATATTGATTTCTATTACACTGTGCATCCCATTTATTACTATCTGTTACAGCATCTGTTCCTTCATATATTACAAATCCTCCATTCACAGAATTTTCGTCTGATGCAGAAGAAGCAGTATATCCTGTTGGCACTGGTACGTCAACTCCATCTGAGCTTGTTACTGTTGTGAAATTATTTGTATTTCTCTTTCCTGGTTTTATTTCTCCCCATATATAATTTATCTGCTCTTTTTGATTATCTGCAGTTTCTTGTGGTGTATTATCTTTTCTTGCATTATACACAATTCCCCATATAATAGCCCCCAATATTATGGCTATTACTATTGGTATGATAAACACCTTCTTACCATACATTATATATGCCATCTTTACATCACCAATCTTATTTACTTTTTCCTTCTCCTTTTTTCTCTGCCTTTTTCTTTGTTCACTCATAGTTCATCAACACTCCAATCTTTCTTAAATTTTTATAATTTTTTACAACATAAAAAGATAGCAAAAACAAACCATAAAAATTTTACGGCTCTTTATGCTATCTCTATTAAATTTATTTATTATATTTTTTTCTTCAACGCTTAAAAGTGCTTGTGTGTGTGTGTGTGTACAGCCCCAAGGGTTTGCGCCATCATAACTTTCATTCTACCTTTTCTCCTTCGCATTTATTATTTCCATCTTTTCTACATTTTAAACATAGAATTATTTCAAAATTATAATACCAAAAATGCACCCACAAGTCAATATGTTTTGCAATTATTTTTAAGTGCAAAATAATTGTCAATAAATTAAATCTATTCTTTGTTATTCTTTCAACTTTATTTTATAAATATTTTTCAATCAAAAAAAAATACATACTCGCTTTGAGTATGTACTTTTTATATAAATTATTGTAATTCAATAACTGCTCCAACTTCTTCAAGTTTAGCTTTTAATTCTTCAGCTTCTGCTTTAGCAACATTTTCTTTTAATGTTTTTGGTGCTCCATCAACTAAATCTTTAGCTTCTTTTAATCCTAAACCTAAAGCGTTTTTAACTGCTGTGATAACTTTGATTTTTTGATCTCCAGCTTCATTTAATACAACATTAAATGAAGATTTTTCTTCAGCTGCTGCTGCTCCTCCAGCTGCTGGTGCAGCTGCTGCAACTGCAGATACTCCAAATTCTTCTTCTATAGCTTTTACTAAGTCAGCTAATTCTACTACTGTCATTTTTTTGATTTCTTCTATCATTTCTTCTTTACTCATTTTAAATCCTCCTAATTTTTTAAATATTTATTTTTGAGTTTACAACTCTTTTATTCATTGTTTTAAGCATTTTCTTTTTGAACTTTAACTTGATCAAGTGCAACTGCAAGTTTTGAAATATTTCCAAGTAATGCACCAGCAAGCATTGATAATAATGTTTCTCTTGATGGTAATTTTGCTAA
>CAKPSX010000022.1 GCA_934184665.1 uncultured Clostridia bacterium
TGGGAATAACTCTCTACATAATCTACTGAACTTTTCGCCATATATTCTCTTAATCTTTTTTAATTCATCTGATTGTGACATAATATTTTTCTCCTATTCATTTTATTTTTTTACAATTATATGATAACATTATTAAATTTACTTTTGTTAATTGTTACAAAAATATCATATAAATATAATATTTTTGTAACAATATGTGGTATATAATCAATTGATAGTTATGCTTTAAAAAAAGACTTACTATTTTTAGTAAGTCTTGACAGACTGTTGACAAAGTATATAAAAATATTTTGTTAAACAGTCTTTTTTCTTTTTTATTTTCTTAAGTATTATTTGTTATCTATTGATTTGCCTTCATTAATATTTTCTTTGGTTTGTTCTTGCTCAATCTCATTTGCTTGATTAACTTGTTCTGTTGTTATCCCTTGTGATAGTGCACATCTTAAAGCATCTTTTGAAAATATTTTTTTTGTACCTTTTTTAAGTCTCTTGTCTATAAAAGTAGTATAGCCTCTTATTGTTTTTGCAAGATTGTTTAAAGCTAATTGTCTATGTATTATCTTTAATTTTGTTGTAGTTGAAAAATTTTGCATATCTCTGCCAAGGAAGTTATTTCCAATACTTTGAACTTGTGGTAAGCTCAATCTTCTTAAAGCTTTATTTCCATATAGGCATCCCTTTCCAATACTTTGCACCTGTGGTAAGTTAAATTCTGTCAAAGTTTTGTTGTTATATAAGAACCAATCTTTAATACTTTGAACTTGTGGTAAGTCCAATTCTGTTAAAGCTTCATTACAATGTAGGAAGCTATCTCCAATACTTTGCGCTTGTGGTAAACTCAATCTTCTTAAACCTTTATTTTCACTTAAGAAGCAACCTTCAATACTTTGAACTTGTGGCAACTCCAATTCTGCTAAAGCTTTATTGTGATCTAGGAAGTTACAACCGATGCTTTTAACTTGTGGTAGATGCAATTCTGTTAAATCATTATTCTGAAATAAGAAATTAAATCCAATGCTTTTAACCTCTGGTAAGTCCAATCCTTTTAAAGCTTTATTGTTAAATAAGAAACTATCTCCAACGATTTGTACTTGTGGTAAGTGCAATTCTGCTATGGCTTCATTGCCAGATATGAAACTATTTCCAACAATTTGAACCTGTGGTAAATCCAGTTCTGTTAAAGCTATGTTGCCACATAGGAAACTATTTCCTATACTTTGAACCTGTGGTAAACTCAATTCTTCTAAAACATTATTACTAATCAAGAAGTCTATTCCAATGCTTTTAACTTCTGGTAAGCTCAATCTTCTTAAAGCTTTATTTTTATATAAGAACAAATCTCCAATGTTTTGTACTTGTGGTAAATTCAATGCTGCTAAAGCTTTATCTGCAAATAGGAACCCATTTCCAATACTTTGTACCTGTGGTAAGTTCAGCTCTGCTAAAGCTTTATCTGCAAATAGGAACCCATTTCCAATGCTTTGTACCTGTGGTAAGTCCAGTTTTGTTAAAGCTTTATTATAAGATAAGAAATTATCTCCAACGTTTTGTAATTCTTTATTTGTATATCCAACTATTTGATTGTCCTGGTCTAGTTCAATTACAATTGGTTCCGAATTGCTAGCTTTATCATCTGCTCTTTTTTTATAAATAATTACAGATCTTTTGCCTTTTTCTTTATCTTCTCTTACTTCTATTTTCTCTATATCTGTTAGGTCATCAATAAATGAATCTACTTTACTATCATGTATTAAAGATTCTACCTTTTTATTTTTTAAATTAATTCTAAAATAATCACATAATATTACTTCTTCAGGGTTTCCTATTTCCTGTACAATCCCATTTTCTATAACAATATTCTCTGGGCAATAATATCTTCCGTCTATCTTCAAATTATATTTATAATATTTACCATTTAA
The DNA here is from genome assembly GCA_934184665.1 of uncultured Clostridia bacterium. GTDB lineage: Bacteria > Bacillota > Clostridia > TANB77 > CAG-508 > CAG-269. The sequence goes on from CAKPSX010000022.1 coordinate 1,920, forward strand.
TGCTAGAATATATCCTGATTTTTCTCCATATGTTTTTTTAGTTTCTTTTGATTCATCTAATTGTGCCATAATACTTCTCTCCTATCCATCTTATTATTGTTAATCAATTTATAATTTTTATAATTTTTAGTAAGTCTTAACAAATTATACTCCCATTATATTATATCCGCTGTCCGCATAAATGATTTGACCTGTTATTGCATCAGACATGTTGCTTAATAAAAATGCGGCAACATTTCCGACTTGTTCAATTGTAACATTTCGGTGTAATGGTGCTTTTTCTTCAACAACATTCAATATTGATGAGAAATCTTTTATCCCTTTTGCTGATAATGTTTTTATTGGTCCTGCAGATATTGCATTTACTCTTTTGCCTTCTTTTCCTAAGTCATTTGCTAAATATCTTACACTTGATTCAAGTGCAGCTTTTGCGACACCCATAACATTATAACCTGTTACAACTTTTTCTGAACCATAATATGTTAGTGTAACTAAACTTGCATTTTCATTTAGGAAGTCTATTTCTCTTGCAATTCTCGCTGTTAGTACAAATGAATAACTGCTTACATCAATCGCACTTGCATAACCATTTTTACTTGTATAAATAAAATCATTGTTTAAATCTTCTGTTTCAGCTCTTGCAATTGAGTGTACAATTCCATCTATTTTTCCATTTTCTTCTTTTATTTTTGTAAATACTTCTCGAACAGCCTCGTCTTCTGATGCTTCGCTTAAAACATATGCTTTGCTATCTTGAAATTCTGATATTAATTCTTCTATTTTTTCTCTGTTTTTTTCTCCCCAATATGTAAAAATTAATTTTGCACCATTTTCATATGCTGATTTTGCTATTCCATAAGCTATGCTCCATTTATTTCTTATTCCCATTATAAGGATTTTTTTATCTTTTAATAACATATTATTCCTCCTTGTTCTTAAAGCCTTTTATTTCTCTAAATTTATTGTATCTATTTTCTACTATTTCATTTTTTGTCATCTTTTTTAGTTCTATAGTATCTCTTTTTATTTCTGATTTCATTGCTTTTACTATATCCTTAAATGCATTTTCATCAACTTCTTTTGGCTCTTTTATTATTTTATCTATAATCTTAAATTCATATAAATCTTTTGCTGTTAATTTCATTTTTTCTGCCGCTTCTTTATATCTATTAGCATCTTTCCACAATATACTACTATACCCTTCAGGAGATAATATTGAATATATAGCATTTTCTAACATGTAAACCTTATTTGCAACGCCTATCGCTAATGCTCCTCCTGATGAGCCTTCACCAATTACTATTGCAATTACAGGAACTTTTAATTTTGCCATCTCAAACATAGATTTAGCAATAGCTTCTCCTTGTCCTCTTTCTTCTGCACCAATTCCTGGATATGCTCCTTTGGTATCAATAAAAGTAACTATTGGCCTATTAAATTTTTCTGCCTGTTTCATAAATCTTATAGCCTTTCTGTAACTCTCAGGATTAGGCATACCAAAATTTCTTTCAATATTTTCCTTTGTTGTTCTACCTTTTTGTTCTGCGATAATAGTATAACACAAATTATCCAATTTTGCTAGTCCACAAATAATAGATTTATCATCTTTATATAGTCTATCACCATGAAGTTCAATAAATTCGTCAAATATACACTCTATATACTCTATAGCTGTTTTTCTTTTAGGATTTCTTGCAATTTCAACTCTATCCCATGCTGATATATTATTCATTAGAAATTCCTCCTTTGTGGTACTGAATCAATTTATAGATAATTTCCTTCATTTCTTCTCTTTCAACTATTTTATCGATAAAACCATGTTCTAACAAAAATTCAGATGTTTGAAATCCATCTGGTAAATTTTCGCCAATAGTTTGTTCTATTACTCTTTGCCCAGCAAAGCCAATCATCGCTCCTGGCTCTGCTAATATTATATCTCCTAAACTTGCAAAAGAAGCTGTAACACCACCATATGTTGGGTCTGTTAAAACAGATATATATAATAATCCTGCTTCATCTAACTTAGTTAATGCAGATGTTGTTTTTGCCATTTGCATAAGTGATATTATCCCTTCTTGCATTCTAGCACCACCAGATGTACAAAATATAATTAATGGTAATTTTTGTTGTATAGCTTGTTCTATACTATAAGTTATTTTTTCACCAACAACTGCTCCCATACTACCCATTAAAAATCCACTATCCATAATACATATAACAACTTTTTCACCATATATTTTTCCTGTTCCACAAGCTACCGCTTCTTCTAATTTAGTTTTCTCTCTCAATACTTTTAATTTATTTGGATAATCTTCTAACTCTAATGGGTTTGTTGTATCTATATTTAATTCAAACCTTTTATAAGTTCCTTCATCTATTATTAATTCAATTCTTTTCCCAATATGCATTCTGAAATAATGGCCACAATTAGGGCAAATACTGTAATTGTTTCTTACAGTTTCTTTATATACTATTTCTTTACACTTGTCACATTTAATCCATTTTCCAACTGGAATATCTATATTTGTTTTTTTATTATAAATTCCTTTATTCTCTCTTTTCTTTATTTTATCTACAATCATTTTATTATCTCCTCTTCAATAAATGATGTATCATATTTACCTCTAATAAAATTAGGATTTCTTATAATATCAAAAAGAAAATCCCTATTTGTATCTACTCCATCTATTACTAATTCCTCTAATGCTCTTTTCATTTTACTAATTGCTTCATTTCTGTTTGTTCCATGTACAATTATTTTTGCAATCATTGAATCATAATATGGTGGAATTGTATATCCACTATATATTGCAGTATCTATTCTTATTCCATTTCCACCTGGCAAATTTATCTCTTTTATCAGACCTGGTGATGGCATGAAATTTTTGTTCGGATTTTCAGCATTTATTCTACATTCTATTGAATGACCTCTAAATTCAATATCTTTTTGTTTATATTTAAGTATTTCTCCACCTGCAATTCTTATCTGTTCTTTTACTAAGTCTATACCTGTTCGCATTTCTGTTATTGGATGTTCTACTTGAATTCTTGTATTCATTTCCATAAAGTAAAAGTTTTTATCACTATCAACCAAAAATTCAACTGTACCACAACTTGTATATCCTGCAACTTTTGCAACCTTTACAGCCATATTTCCCATTTTACTTCTAAGTCTTTCATCTATTATTGTTGATGGAGTTTCTTCAATTACTTTTTGATGTTTCCTTTGAATTGTACAATCTCTTTCTCCTAAATGTATAACATTTCCGTGCTCATCTGCTAAAATCTGTATTTCTACATGTCTAGGATTTTTTATATATTTTTCAATATATATTTCATCATCATTAAATGAATTTTTAGCCTCTTGTTTAACAATATTATAATTCAATTCTAATTCTTGGAATGAGTTTACTATTCTTATACCTTTTCCTCCACCACCAGCAGAAGCTTTTAATAAAACTGGATAACCTATTTTCTCACAAACCATTATCGCAGATTTTAAATCTTTTATACTTCCATCAGAACCTGGAATAACAGGTATTCCTTCCTTTTTCATCAATTCTTTACTATTAGATTTATTCCCAAGTAATTCTATTACATTTGAACTAGGTCCAATAAATTTTATATTTGATTCTTCACATATTTTCGCGAATTGAGAATTTTCAGACAAAAAGCCGAAGCCTGGATGAATACTATCTGCTTTTGTTATATTTGCAGCTTCTATTATATTTTTTATATTTAAATAACTTTGTTTTGAATTAGCTGGTCCTATACATATTGCCTCATCTGCAAGTTTAGTATGTAATGCATTTTTGTCTACTTCCGAATATACTGCTACAGTTTTTATATTCATTTCTTTACATGCTCTAATTATACGAACAGCTATTTCTCCTCTATTGGCAATTAGTATTTTATTCATTTTGTAATCTTCCCTTTCCTAAATTGTAATTATTTTTCAACAACAGCAAATGTAAGTTCACCTTTTGCTACAACATCTCCATTTACTGTTGCAATTCCTTCTCCTACACCAATAGGCCCTTTCTTTTTTATTATTCTAACTTCTAGTTTTAATCTATCTCCTGGTGTAACCATTTTTTTAAATTTCATTTTATCAATTCCACCAAAAAGAGCATTTTTGCCTTTATTTTCTTCTAATGATAATATTGCAACTGCACCTGTTTGCGCTAATGCTTCTGTTATAAGCACTCCTGGCATAATAGGATTTCCAGGGAAATGCCCTTTAAAATACCACTCACTTTCATTCACATTTTTATATGCAATAGCCATTTCTCCAGATATATATTCCTCCACTTCATCTATCATCAAAAATGGTTCTCTTTGTGGTATGATTCTCTTTATTTCTTCTTTACTTAACATATTATAAATTCCTCTCTACTCAATTATAAATAACTCTGTTCCGTATTCTACTGCATCTCCATCTTTTACAAGAATGTCTTTTATTTTTCCATTAAATTCTGACTCAATTTCATTCATGAGTTTCATTGCTTCAATTATACAAAGTGTTTCTCCTTTTTTTATTTCTTTTCCAATCTCAACATATTGTGCTGAGGTTGGAGAAGGTTTTAAATAAAACGTTCCTACCATAGGTGATTTCACTATATTACATTTGTCTGACTTAATATCTATTTTTTCTGGTACATCTATGACATTACTTTCTTTTTCAGTTATATTTGATGTTTTCTCTTCTCTTGTCATACTGATTTTTGTTCCATCTGGAAAGTTTATATCAAGGCTTGAAAGTTTTGAATTCCCCATATCTTCTATTAATTGTTTTATTTTATCATAATCCATTTACTTGTTACCCCATTTCTTGAATATTATACTTGCATTATGGCCACCAAACCCTAAAGAGTTTGACATTACTATATCTAGTTTTGACTTTCTTATTTCATTTGGGACTATGTCTAAATCACATTCTTCATCTTTTTCTTTGTAATTTATTGTTGGAGGTATAATCTGATTTTCAATTGCTTTTAAACACATTATTGCCTCAACACTGCCTGCAGCTCCAAGTAGATGACCAGTGTTTCCTTTTGTAGAACTTACCATTAATTCTTTTGAATGTTCTCCAAATGCTGATTTTATTGCTAATGTTTCAATTGAATCATTTAGATGTGTTGATGTACCATGTGCATTTATATATTGGATTTCATCTGGCTCTATCTTTGCACTTGATATCGCTCTCAACATTGCACTTTTTGCACCTTCTCCATTAGGACATGGTGATGTTATATGATATGCATCTGTTGTTGAACCATATCCGATTATTTCTCCATAAATTTTTGCACCTCTTTCTAAAGCGTGTTCAAGCTCTTCTAATACTATAATTCCAGCTCCCTCTCCCATTACGAAACCATTTCTTTCTTTATCAAATGGAATACTTGCTCTATTTTTATCAGTACTACTTGATAATGCTTTCATATTTTCGAATCCTGCAATACCTACTTCACATATTGCTGCTTCTGTTCCACCAGCAATTATTACATCTTCTTCACCAAGTTTTATTGTTTTAAATGCCTCTCCTATAGCATGTGTTGATGAACTACATGCTGTAACTATTCCCATAGATTCACCTTTAAAACCAAATTCAATTGCAACATTACCTGAAGGCATATTTGCAATAGACATTGGTATAAACATTGGAGATACTCTTTTATTTCCTTTTTCAAAATTTACTTCACATTGTTCTTGTATTGTAGTTAGTCCAGCAATTCCTGAGCTAACAAATGTTCCAACTCTATTAAAATCTGTATTTTCTTTTGTTATACCCGAATCTTTTACAGCTTCTCTACTTGCAATAATTGCAAACTGTGATGATCTATCAAGCCTTTTCGCCTGTTTAATCTCAAAGTAATCTAATGGGTTATAATTTTTTACTTCTGCATCTAATTTAGTCTTAAAATTCGTATTATCAAAAAGTGTAATCTCATCAATACCGCATTTTTTCTCTTCTATACTTTTCCATGTTTCTTTTACATTATTACCAATTGGAGTAATTGCTCCTAATCCTGTTATTACAACTCTTCTTTTCATAAATTCTTGCCTTCCTTTCTTGGTTTTGAAAATTTAGATATTTTTATAATTATAACTTTGGCTTAGATATGTAACCGCATTTTAAATGAAATCTGACGCTGCTCAAAATTGTAATTATTTTTCAAGAATATACTACATCAGCATTCCACCATCAATGTTTATAACTTGCCCTGTAATATATGAACTATCCTCTGAAGCCAAAAATTTAATTACATTTGCAACATCTTGAACTGTGCCCATCCTTTTTAATGGAATATTTTTGCTTATTTCTTCTTTTACTTCATCTTTTAATACATCTGTCATATCTGTTTGGATAAATCCAGGTGCGACTGCATTTACAAGTATATTCCTACTTCCTAATTCTTTTGCTAAACTTTTTGTAAAGCCTATTATTCCAGCTTTTGACGCACTATAGTTTGCTTGTCCAGCATTCCCACTTATTCCCACAACAGATGATAAATTTATAATTTTTCCGCTTCTCTGTTTCATCATATATGGAATTACATTTTTCGTTACATTAAATGTTCCAATAAGATTTACATTAATTACAGCTTCAAAATCTTCTTTTTTCATTCTCATAATAAGCATATCTTTTGTTATACCTGCATTGTTAACTAATATATCAATTTTTCCAAACTTTTCAATAATCTTTTCTACCATATTTTTTGCATCTTCAAAGTTTGAAACATCTCCCTGTATTGCCATACATTTAACATTAAATTTTTCTATTTCATTTTTGACTTCAATTATTGTATCATCTTTTGTTTTATAATTAATAATTATATCATATCCGCTCTTTTGCAAGAGTTATGGCAGTTTGTTTGCCTATTCCTCTGGAACTTCCTGTTATGAATGCTACTTTGTTCATCTTAATCCTCCTTCTTTTTGCTAAAAAATAATTATAATTTTGGACTGTGTCAGATTTCATTTAAAACGCGGTTACATATCTGTATATGCGCCCTTGCCTTTTAAATAAAATCTTCCTTGCCAAAATTTAATTCTTTTTCAGCTTTATATTATATAGTGTTTGCTCTAAAGTTTCACAATCATTAATATTGTAAATTTTAACATCTTTTCCAAAATCCATCCTTTTTACAAATCCACTTAATGTTTTGCTTGGTCCAATCTCAATAAAATTATCTATCCCATTCTCATACATTGTTTTCAGACATTCTGTAAATCTTACTGGACTCATAATATGTTCTGACAAGATTTTCGAAATATCATCTGATTTACTATAAATATTTCCATCTATATTTTTTACGACCTTGTATTCTTTTTTATTTATCTTTATTTTATCTATTTCTTTTTTTAATTGTTTTGAACATTCAATCAATTTTTCTGTATGAAATGGTCCGGTAGTTTTTAATAATGTAGTTCTTTTTGCACCAGCTTCTTTTGCAAGTTCATTTGCATATAACACGGCTTTTTCCTCGCCAGAAATAACTATTTGACCAATTGTATTATAGTTTGCAGGTACAACAAAACCATCTTTTACTTGTTCACAGATTTCATTGACTTTTTGTTCTTCTAGTCCAAGTATTGCAGACATTTTCCAGTTTCCTTTAGGGACAAAGTCTCTCATTATTTCTCCTCTTTTTTTCACAAGTCTAACACCATCTTCAAAATCAAATACACCATCTTCTATTAATGCTGTATATTCTCCTAAACTTAGCCCAGCTGATAAGTCTGCACTAATATTATTTTTCTTTAAAATTTCTAATATTGCCAGGCTCTGGGTTAATATTACTAATTGTGTATTTTCTGTTTTATCTAATTCTTTTTCTGAACCATTAAAAGATATTTCTTTTATATTAATTCCAGTTATTTTTTGAACATTATCATATATATTTTTTACTTCTTCATATTTATCATATAAATCTTTTCCCATTCCAATTGCTTGGCTTCCCTGACCAGGAAATAAAAATCCTATTCTCATAATATTTTTCTCCTTTTGATTATTTCTTCAAATTCATTACAAAAATCCGATATAATCTTTTCTCTATCTGTTTCTATATTCAACTCTCTATATATTGACGTTGCTATATCTTTTATATCATCAGTGAAGTTTGTTTTGGTTGTATTAATCCCTATTCCTATTACAAGGTGATTAACATTTTTATTAATAACTTTACATTCAGTTAATATTCCACCTATTTTTTTCTCATTTATATTCAAGTCATTTGGTTCACTAATCTCTACATTTATGTTATATTCTTTTTTAAAAATATTCACTAATGTTTTGGCAATATCAATAGTTAATCCATTTAATTGATCCACACTGCAATTAGCTTTTATATATAATGAAAATGCAATATTATTTATCTCATCAGTGTGCCATATTCTCCCATGTGTACCTTTTCCATTTGTTTGAATATCTGCAATAATTATTGTTCCATTTTCTAAATTATTGTTTTGTATTTGTCTCCACATTTCCTCTTGTGTTGAATCAATTTTATTATAGTAAATTACTTTTTGACCTAAAATTTCAGTCTTTAGATTTATTAATTTCATCTAAATTTTCCTGCCTTTTTATTTTATTTGTAGTTGTTTTTATTAATGGTTTTTGTGTTAATATTATTCCTAATATAGCCTTATATTTTGGCATTTGATTGTTTATTTCTTTGATTTTTTCTGATAGAATTTTATGTATTTCATCTTCATCTTGTGCATTGTATATATTTTTCATAATTTCTTCATCATAAACAATTTTTACATTTATTTTGATATTCTCTTTATCATCTGATTGCTGTTTTCCAAATATAAATGATTCTTTTACACCTTCAATTTTATTTATAAGATTTTCCATTTCTTCTGGAAAGATGTTTTTACCATTTTTCAATACTATAACACTCTTTTTTCTTCCACATATAAATATATACCCATCTTCATCTATTTTTGCTAAATCTCCTGTATAAAACCAATCCCCTCTAAATGCTTCTTTTGTTGCTTTTTCATCATTATAATATCCTAATGCAATATTTGGTCCTTTTACTATTAGTTCTCCAATTCCTTCATTATTTACATCTACGATTTTCGCTTCAACACCAGGAATAGTTTTCCCTATTGAGCCTAATCGATAGTTTTTATTTGTGCCAACTGCAATAACAGGTGATGTTTCGGTTAGTCCATATCCTTGTACTAAGTTTAGTCCTAGCAATCTATATTTTTCTTCTATGTGTGGGTCAAGTGCTGCTGCTCCTGATATTAATAATTTTATATTTCCACCTAACATATCATGTATTTCTTTAAATACTTTTTTTCTTTCTTCCATTGTTGTGTTTTTAAGTTCTTCTTCTTTTTTTAATATATTTTGAAGTTTACCTTGCTTTTCTAAATTTTTCCTTATAAAGCCAAATATTCTTTCATATATTCCAGGAACACATGCCATAACTGTTACTTTATGTTCTTTTAAATTATCGATTATATGTCTTACTCCCTCACAAAATACTGTTGTTGAACCTCTATATAGTGAAAATAGAAAACCTACTGTGCATTCAAAAACGTGATGTACTGGTAATACAGAAAGGAATATGTCATCTGATGTTATTTCTAATGTATTTCCAATTGCCATCAAGTTTGAACATATATTTTTGTGTGATAATGCAACAACTTTTGATGCAGATGTTGTTCCAGATGTAAATAACATTATGCTCATGTCCTCATTATTTATTTTTGCATCTATAAAGCTTATATTTCCATTTTGAACAAGTTTTTCTCCTTCTCTTATAAGAATACTTTGTGAGTATATTTGATGGCTATTTTCTTTTCTATCCATTGATATTAAATATTTTAAGTTATTGTCATCTTTCTCTTTTATCTTTTTTAGTATTTCTTCATATTTTTCTGAAAAGAATATTGCTTCTACTTCTGATCTTTTTATTAATGATTCGAGTTCATTTTCTGGCAAAGATTTATCTAATGGTACTACTATTCCAGTTCCACATACAATTGATAAATATGCTATTTCCCATTCATATCTATTTTCTCCAATTACAGCTATTCTTTTATTTTTCAATCCTATATCTATTAGCTTTGTTCCAAGATAATTTATTGTATTTCTCACTTGTTCATGTGATATTTCTATATATTCATTTTTTTCATTTTTTATTTTATATGCTGTTTTGTTTTTATATAAGTCCTTAGTTTTGTTTAACATTTCTTTTAAATTTCTTATCTCTATTTGTTGTTTCATTTTTTATAATCCTTTCTTAAGGCTCAATTTCGTTGAAAAAGAATTAATTTTTCAACGTACTGATATTTATAACATATATATCAGCATATGTCATTAGACTGAGAGGTCAGTATAATGTATTTTAGGTAATATTAGTCAAAAAAAATAGACCTTATAGTCTATTTTTTACTTAATGTTCTTGTTACGGAATTTATAAAGCCATTGTATATTGTTTCAACATCTACTTCTCTGTTTCTTTTTAATCTATAGATAAGACTTGAGCATGTTACTCCAAATATTCCTGCTGATATTGCTTCTACATCTCCATCATAAAATTCTCCATTTTCAATTCCTTCTTGAACAATTTCCTCTATTATTTTTATATATTCAAATACTGCTTTTTTGCATTTTTTATTTTTTTCTTCTTCTCCCCATATTTGAGAAAGTACAACATTCAAAAAGTCTTCATATTTTACAATGACCTTTATTTCAACTAAAATTATTGCTTTTATTTTATCTAATGAACTTTCACAATTTCTTGTTTTTATTTCAATGCTGTTTCTTAATAATTTCATTCCTTCTTGTAATATCAAATCAAATATGTCTTCTTTTTTTGAAAAGTGGTAATATAGTGAGCCCTTTGCGACACCTGCTATTGCAGTTATTTCTTCTACACTTGCATTATCATATCCCTTATCGGAAAATAGCTTTACTGCTGTATTAAATATTCTTCTCTTTGTTTTGTTCATTTGATTTATCATCTCCTTATTTAGAAAGGCATACCTGCACGCAAACAGATATGCCTCTTTTCTTGGAATATTACAGTTTATTTTTCATGATTGCTTCCTTGATTTTTTGTACATTTCTACTTTCTTCCTTTTCTTCGTCTGTTATAGGTGTTCTGTCCACGAACTCAGCGAAGATGCTCTGAAGAGCTTCTGTATTGGTTAATATAACCTTTTCCCCCTGATGATACAACCTCATCCAGTTTCTCAAGTAATCCTTAGAATTAGAAAACCTTGTTATAATCCGGATGTTCACGCCGATAGCGTATTCAGTGCTGAGCTTGATTATTCCAATATATTTCATCATTAGTTTGCCCTCCTATACACAGTATAGTTTAGAAGTTGTTTTATATAAACTTGCTCTTGGCAAGGTGATTTATGTGCCTATTTTATCATATTTATTTTCTAAAGTCAAATTTTTACAGCTTATTTTTCTTTCCTTTATAAAAGGCAGTATTTCTACTGCCTTACTGCTATGTTATTGATGCATTATATATTTTTACTATTACATCATTTAATTTTTGGTCAAATTCTTCTTGTGTTTGATGTGCATTTAAGTCTTGTAGTAATGCTCTTGAAAAACTTGCAATCATTCTATTATTTTTTGAAAGTAATTCTACAGCTTCTTCAATATCATATCCACCTGATAATGCAACAATTCTAACAACACATTCATAATCATATAAATCTAAATAATGGTTTGCAACTGTTGGTATTGTAAATTTAAACATTATTTTATCATCTTGGTTCCATGTTGCTAATCTATTTTTAATTTCTGCTTTTAATATTTCTTCACATTTTGCCTTTTCTGGTGCATTTATATCAACTTCTGGTTCTATAATTGGAACTAAACCTGCATCACATATAATTTTTGCAAAATCAAATTGTTGTTTTACTATTGCCTTGATTCCTTCTTCATTTGCTTCATATATTACTGATCTCATTTTTGTACCAAATACATTTTTCTCATTTGCTTCTTGTAATTCTTTTTGTAGTTCTGGTATTTCTTTCATAAGTTTAACACCATTTTCTTGTTCAGCTAACCCTTTGTCTACTTTTAAAAATGATACTATTTTCTTTTCATTCCATAAGTAGTCTGCAGTATATTCATCATTTACTTTTGAAAGCATTGTTCTTTCAAATAATATTGCTCCAATTATGTGTTCATTTGTAAATGATTTACTTGTAAATACTCTTTTTCTCATTTCATGTATTAAGTCAAACATCTCTTCTTCTGTGTTATATTCACTTTCTGGTATTCCGTAATTTTTCAATGTTTTACTGCTACTTCCACCACTTTGGTCTAAAGCTGCAATAAACCCTTTCTTATTTTTCATTATTTCATACATTTCACTATTCATCTTGATTCACATTCCTTTCTTGAGTCACAATAAGATTTCTACTTGATTGTACTTTTTATCTAAAATCATCACTATTATAATAATATAGTGTTTAATTGTCAATATCATTATTAGTTTTATTATTGTCTATTTCTGTTTTGTTATTTTTATCTACATCAGTGTCACTACTATCAGACTTATCAGGTTTTGTTGGTGGTTCTTTATCACCTGAGTTATCTGTATTAGTATTTGATGAGTCTGGCTGATTTTCTGTTGTTTTATCATTATTAGTTTCATTATCTTTTGGAGTTTCTATTTTATTATCATTATTGTTATCATTTTTATTATTTTCATTTGGAGTTTTATTTGTTGTATTTTCATTATTTTTTAGATTTTCTTTTATTTCTTCAGTTTTTTCTTCTGTTTTAGGTCTTGTTATTACATCAACATCCTCTTTTGTTGTTGTGTCAAATGAATCATTATTTGGTTTTGTTGTTGTATCATCTTTAACTTTGTTTCCGGTATGAACATCGCAAATGCTTGGCACGGTTCCGGATAAATAATATTCTTCATATGTGTCTGTACAACCTGTATTAGCACTTTTACCAGTTTTAGCACACACTGTAATTTTAATAACACCATCTGGTTTCTCAAACTTAGCATCTTTTTTGTTTAGATGAACTCTACTCATAATATTTGCCCATAATATACCTGCTGGATTTTTTTTGCCTTGGAAATTAATTGTTTCATTTTTATCATATCCATACCAAGTTGCAGCTGTATAATATGGTGTAAATCCACATAACCATCTATCATAATTATTATCTGTTGTTCCGGTTTTCGCTGATACATCAATTCCAGAAATTGAGCAATATGAAGCAGTACCATGTTTACCTTTTACTGGTTCTGTTAATAGCTCTTTCACAATATATGCTACATCTTTTGAAAATACTTTTTTCGTTTTTTGTTTTTGTTCAATTACAGATTTTCCATCTTGTGTTTCAACTCTTGTATAAAATATTGGTTCTATATAAACACCATCATTTGCAATTGTAGCATAAGCACTTGCCATTTGTAATGGGCTTATTCCTTTGTCAAGTCCTCCTAATGCAAGAGCAAGATTTTCATCATTTTTGTTAAGTGTTGTTATTCCCATTTTTTCCAAATATTTTATAGATGTTTTAGGTTCTATTTCTTCCATCATTTCTACAAATGGTATGTTTTGAGATGATTCTAATGCTCGTCTTACTGTAATATCTCCTAAATAATTACTATAATTTTCTGGACTGTAGTTTCCTTTAAACGTGGTTCTTTCATCAGAAAAAATTGTTGAACCTGTAAATTTCTTTTCCGCTATCCCTGGTACTAAAACCGCTATTGGCTTTATACAAGAACCTGTTTGTCTTACCGTTTGTGTTGCGCGATTTAAGCCTCTTGACGTTGTCTTTTTTCCCAATCCTCCAACACATCCAACAACTTGGCCAGTTTTGTGGTCAATTATTACCATTGCAGATTGCGAATGTTCTCCTCCTGTATTTGATGCTAATTGGTATTTGCTTTTTTCAAATTCTTTTTCCATTTTATTTTGAATATCTGAATTTTGGGTACTATATATTGTTAATCCTGCCATATTTACATAGTTTGTAGCAAATGTTTTTGTTATTTTCTTTGTTTTTGCAATATCCTCTATTAAGTCAGTAATTAATGCATCTGTATGATACGAATAAATTGCATCATCTGTTGAAATCTTGCCTTTTTTAAATTTCAAGCCATTATCTGTATTCTCAACTGCAGTATTATAATCATTTTCACTTATATAATTTAATTCTTTCATTTTGGCTAAAACCGTTTTTGTTCTCTTTTTTATTTTTTCTGAGTTATCTGTATCTCCATAAGGATTATAAGAGTTTGGCGAATTATTTATCCCTGCTAAAAATGCACATTCTTCTAGTGATAATTCACTTGCTGATTTATTAAAATAATATTTTGAACCAGTTTCAACACCATATATATTTGGCCCAACATATATAACATTTAAATATAATGTTAATATTTCATCTTTATCCATAAAAGATTCTAATGTTATAGCTTTACCCCATTCTTTTACCTTTCTTGTGACTTTTCCTGAAGAATCTCCTGTCAAGTTTTTTACAACTTGTTGTGTTATACTACTTCCTCCAAATGAATATGAGCCCCTGTGCGTAATATATGAAAAAATTGCTGCACCAGTTCTTTTCACGTCTACACCTTTATGTTTATAAAATCTTTCATCTTCTATTGATACATAAGCATTTTTTAAGTTATCTGGTATTTTAGATGCAGTTATTGTTTCTTTAGCCTTTTCACTACCAATTTCTGCAATCACTGTACCATCTGTATCTTTTACAACAGAATTTTTGTTTACAGACATTTCTGTTATTAAACTTTTCCAATTATTTATTGATATTGCTGTTTTCACCCCTAACACAACAGTTGCAATAATTGCTATTATTAATATTATAACAATTATTTTCTTTTTTAAACTATTTTGCTTTGGTATATCTTGATTTATTTGTTTTTCATCCATTTACACACCTTCTTTTATATATGAACTTTTTTATATATTAGCAAGTTCACTAATATTTTCTATGTGCATTATAACATAATAAAAATAATTTTGTCACCTAAATCTCTTTATTTTTATACCTAAAAATGATATTATAGAACCAAACAAAGATTATGGAGGAATTATTATGATACCTAAAGAAAAAAATCCAGAATATTTGAATTCTTTTTTGAATTATTCAATAACTATACTTAATAAATCACCTAATTCAGTAAAAGAATATAATTATGATTTAACTAATTTCTTAAAATATATGATGATTAGGTTTAATCTTACAAGTGAAGAAGATTATGAGAAAATAGATATTTCTACTTTTAGTGAAAATGATCTGAAGAAAATCACTCTTGAAGATATCCATGCATATGTATCTCATCTAGCTGTTGATAATAGAAGTAAAGCAACAACTAGAGCCAGAAAGATTTCAACTATAAGAATATTTTTCAAATATTTATCTCAAAAAAGTAATGTTTTGGAAGTTAATCCTGCTCAAAATTTAGAAACTCCAAAATTGGAAAAAAGAATGCCAAAGTATTTATCACTAGAAGATAGTAAAAGACTTTTGGAAGCGGCAGGACATGAAGATAATAGAAATTATAAAAGAGATTATGCAATAACTACACTATTTCTTAATTGTGGTATGCGTCTTTCTGAATTAGTTGGAATCAATATTAATGATATTGATTTTGACGAGTGTAAAATGACTGTAATTGGTAAAGGTAATAAAGAAAGAACTATTTATTTAAATAAAGCCTGTATGGTTGCAATTAATGACTATCTTTCTGTAAGGCCTACTTCTGTAAAACATGATTCTAAAAATTCAGATAAAGCACTATTTATAAGTGAACAAAAAAAACGTATAAGTAATAGAACTGTTCAAGATATTATCAGCAAAGAATTGAAAAAAGCTGGTTTAGATAGCAAAAATTTATCTGTTCATAAATTAAGACATACTGCTGCAACACTCATGTACCAATATGGTAATGTTGATATTAGAGCATTACAAGAATTACTAGGACATGAAAGTATTTCTACTACAGAAATTTATACTCATGTAAGTAATGAGCAAGTACGTAATGCTGTTGAAAGTAATCCACTAGCTGATTTATAATAATATTGGTTGAACCTGTTCTCCATCAAGTGCAAGTTCAATCGATTTTTTTATATATGATGGATTAAATGCAATTGAACGTGGCTTTGTTATTGGATTGTCTTGTCTAAATGGTACAAAATAATAGTTTTTACGATTTAGTAGCCTTCCTATGTTTTCTCCTGAACTTGAAAGTCCATCATTTGTTGCAATAGCTATTACTACAGGTTTTTCATATTTAAGATGTGCTTTTATAGTATATGTTACAACATCATCACATATATTATTGGCTAGCTTGCCTATAATATTTCCAGAAGCGGGAGAAACAATAATTATGTCTAATTTTTCCGTATTATAAAATTCTTCAATTTCTTTAATTGTGTTATATATTTTCTCATTTGTAATATTCTCTATTTCTTTTATAAACTCTTTTGCCTTTCCATATTTTGTGTCTTTTTCATAGACATACTCAGACATTATGGGGATAATATGTGCTTTTGACTCCATTAATTTTTTTATCTCATCTATAGTTCTCCTAAAAGTATAAAAAACATCTGTCATTATAAAACCAATTTTCTTTTCTTTTAAATCCATATTACTTCCCCCTCTTTCATCATTTATATATAATATGATTTAAAAGAAGTTTTGTCGAAGAAAGAATAACAAATTATTAAAATCCAGCTAAAATCGCTGGATTTTGTTAGATTACATACATTAATACACATAATACATGTAGCATATTTCCTAGAAATACACATAAGTGGAATACTGAATGCATATATTTACGCTTTTTCCCTACTCCATAAAGTATAGCGCCTATTGTATATATTATTCCACCTGCAAGAAGTAATGCAAAGCCTGGCACTCCTAAAAGTGTTGGTAATACATTTGCTTTAATTATAATACACCATCCCATTGCTAGATAACATATCATTGAAAATACTTTGAATTTCTTTAAATCAATTGCATTTAACACAATTCCTAATATTGCAAATCCCCATACAAGTCCAAATATTGTCCAGCCCATTGCTGGTGAGTATTCTCTTAATGTGCAAAGGGCAAACGGTGTATAAGAACCTGAAATTAATACAAATATTGCACAATGGTCTAATACTTGAAATACTTTTTTTGATTTTCTATTAGGGCTTAATCCATGATATATACTTGACATGCAATATAAAAATAGCATAGACACGCCAAATATAACTCCACTTATTATTCCATATGGATTATGATGCATTGCTCCAATTACGCTCCCTAGCACTATCATAACAATTCCTGCAACTCCACCTATAATATGTGATACCATATTAAAAATCTCTTCACCTTTTGTATATGTTGGTAAAATTCTATCTGATAATTTTGTTCTTTTCATTTATAACCACATCCTTTCTTTTGTTGGAAAAGAAGAATAACATCTAGTATTTTATACTAGATGTTATTATATCGTATATTTCATAATATGTCTATACTTTTTTCATTCTTTTTTTATTTTATAACTTTCTCTGCAAAAGAATTATTTACTATTTTGTCGTATGGTGCTTTTGTTTGTAGCTCACCTGCTTCTGTCATAATTAGTTGTAACTTATCAAATGCTTCTTGTTTTAATACTGGATTTTCTTTCCATGCATCAATATCTCTATATTTCTGAATTGATGTTTCTAATGATTCTAAAGTAGTATCTGGGAAGAATTGTTGTATTTTTTCTGCAACTTCTCTGGAAGTATGATTTTTAGTCCATTGTTCTCCTTTGTATATTGCTCTTGTAAATTTTTCAATAATATCTTGATTATTTGCTATATAACTTTTTTTAGCACAATATGCTGTATATGGTACTTCTCCTGCAGCCTCTCCAACTGATGCTACAACATAGCCTTTTCCTGCATCTTCTGTCATAGAAGCGGTTGGTTCAAATAATGTAACATATTCTGCGTTTCCACCTGTAAATGCTCCTGCCATTAAATCAAATTTAATACTATCATCTAACACTAAATCTTTTTGTGGATCAATTCCATTTTGTTTTAAAACATATTCTAATGTCATATATGGAACTCCACCCTTTCTTCCTGGTATTACGGTTTTTCCTTTTAAATCATTCCAAGAAAAGTTTGAAGTTGGATTTTTACTTACTAAAAATGAACCATCTTTTTGTGTTAATTGTCCAAATACTTCAACATAGTCTTCTTTTCCTTCATTATAAACATATATTGCAGCTTCTGGGCCACATAATCCAATATCACTTTGACCAGCTAATAATGCTGTCATAACTTTGTCTGCTCCTTGACCTGTAGTTATTTCTAGTTTTAGGCCTTCTTCTTCAAAGAATCCATTTGAAATAGCAACATACTGTGGAGCATAAAATACTGACCTTGTAACTTCGTTTAACTGAATTGTAGTTAAATCAGCAGTTGTTTCTTCTTTTGAGCGATTATTGTAAATAATCAATTCTGCACCAATAATTAGTACAATACAAACTATTATGATTATAAACTTTTTCATGTTTAATATCTTTCCTTTCATTATAATTAGTCTTTCATTTTACAATTTTCTTTTCAAGCAACACAATGCTTTCGTACATCAATGCTGCAACAATAGCTAAAATTATCACACTCGTCATTACCAAATCAAGTTGGAACACTTGACCTCCATATACTATTAAATATCCTAAACCACCTTTTGACACAAGAAATTCTCCTGTTATAACACCTACCAAAGTTAGCCCGATATTTACTTTTAAGGTATTAAAAAATGTAGAGATATTTGATGGTATTACAATTTTAGTCAATATTTGTACTTTGCTTGCATTAAATGTTTTTGCCATTTTTATTTTTTCTTTATCAGTGTTTATAAATCCATTTAATATATCAAGAATTGTTACTATAAGTGAAATTGCAAACCTAATCTGCTGACAACATTTTTATCTTTTTATTGGCTGTCTCTTCAAACATATCTGAGAACAGCCTTTTATCATTTTGTGATATCTTAGTATTTAAAATGTCTACTTCAACATTTTGACCACTTCCTTGCATATCTTCTATTAGTATCCTTAGTATATCTTTTTTTGATTTTATATCTAAATAATTAAATGTTTTAAAACAATTATTTATAATATCCAAAATTAATTCTGCCATTTTGCTTTCTTCATCTTTGGAATTTTCTTCAGTTTCTTTATTTGTTTTTAATTTAATAAGTTCATCTTCTAATTCTTTATTTTCCTGTTTTAACCTTTTTAATTCTGAATTTATTAAATCTATTACTTCAATATCCATATATTTAAGTTTATCTATTAAGTTTTTCATAGCTTCATCATTTGTTTTTATTTTTTTATTTAATTCCTCTACTTTAGTATCCAATTCTATTCTATCTTTTTTTATTGTTAATTTTGAAAGTTCTTGATATACTTCTGATGCCGGAACAAATATTTTTTCTAATTTTTTCATCATTAACTCATCAAGAGCTCTTCCATTTATATTCTTACTATGACATCTCATACCTCTACTTTTCTCTTTTAATTCACATATGTAGTAAAATCTTTCTCCCTGTGCAATTTTAGGTCTCATATATGAACCACATTCTGAGCATCTTAATATCCCAGAGAATAAAAAGTCGTGTTTACAATCAGCCCTATATCTTTTTTCCTTATTTTTTTCTAATAGTTCTTGAATCTTTACCCACACTATGCCTTCTTTAAAGGCTGGCTGATGAAATCCAACTGAAACAATCCAATCTTTAATATTTCTATCTTTCTTTCCATCTTTTTTTCCATATCCTATTAATCCGTATTTTCCATCAAAATTAGCTCTATCTCCATCTGCATAAATTGTTACACCATTTTTATTAAAATATTCTAATACATCTTTATCATTTGGTGCATATACAGGATTAACTAATATTCTTCTTAATGTACTTACAGAAAAATCCAAATCATTTTTAGTAGCAATTTTATTTTTTACAAAATATGCTTCTAATTTTGTTAATGACTTTAATTCCAAAAATTTATAGCCTATCTCTTGTATCAGTTCCAATTCTTCATCTATGCTTATAAGTTTAGTTGCTTTTTTCTTCTTTTTTTCTAAGACACTATCTTCACTTTGTTCATATACATCTACAAGTTCTATTCTTTCGGATTTATATCCTGTTGGTGTTTTCCCTCCTAGCCATCTTCCTGTTTTAGCAAGTTCGATCATATTATCTCTAATTCTTTCTGCAATTACTTCTCTTTCTAATTGAGCAAAAACAGAAGCAATATACATCATTGCGCGTCCCATAGGTGTTTTGGTATCGAATTGTTCTTTTATTGAAACAAAGCTAGTTCCTAAATTAGTTATATGATTCATCAAATTTGAAAAATGAGCTATATTTCTACTAATTCTGTCTAATCTATAACATATAAGTATATCAAATGGCTTTTTATTTTCCTCTGTTAAAAATTCTTTGAATTTAGGTCTGTCTATATTTCCTCCTGAGAATCCATCATCTTCATAAATTATACTTTCTACATCATACTCACTACTTGGATAATGTTGTGTAATATATTTCATTGCTATTTCTACTTGATTACCTACAGAATCACCCTTATCTGAATATTTAGATTTTCTAGAATATATTGCAATTTTTACTTTTTCCATAAAAAACTCCTTTTTTGTTGTGATTTTAACTCTGTTTTCCTCTTAGTTCAAGCTCTTTCAGGATTTTTTTCCTTAATTCTTCTTTTCTCCTATAACTAATATTTAATTTTTCTATGTTAAATTTTATAAACAAAGCATTGATAAAGGCTAGATTATGGACACTTTCTTCTCCATAAGAGAAGTTTATATTAATATCCATTTT
>CAKPSX010000023.1 GCA_934184665.1 uncultured Clostridia bacterium
TAGTAATTTGGTGTTTTTTCATTCAATTCGCTATAACTTTTATACTAATTCTTATGTAATATTTCTTTAATATTTTTGTCTGTCGTTCGGTCTTTAATTATATTAACATGGGTGTCGATTTTTGTCAATACTTTTTTCTAAAATTTTTAAATATTTTTTTCTAAATTCACAAGTATTAAATCATCACTTATACAATGTATCTTTTCCCACGGAATTATTATATCATTACTTGATGAAAATAAACTCATTATTTTGCTTGTTCCCCCTGGTACAATTATGGATGTCGTGGTTACAAGATTGATAGTCATTCTCTTTCATGGCACAATTATTGTTTTCATTGCCATTTAAAAGATACTTTCCATTATCTATAATGTATTCTTGTTTTTCTTGTTTATTTAAGTTTCCTTCTAATATAATAGGTTCTCCTATTTTAAAATATATTTCTAGTTTTATATGTTTTCTGTCATTATCTATTTTAGATACATATATTTTATCTACTAATAATTTAATTAAGTCTTCAATATTTTCTTCTATTTTAATTTCCTTTTCTAAAGCCTTTTTTATTTGTTTCATATTTTCTTCTATTGAAGTTACATTTTCTTTTTCTTCTTTAAGTTCTTTTATCTTCTTATTATAATCTTCTATTTCTTTATTTAATCCCTCATTTCTTTTATGGAACTCTTCATCTGATAAAAGATTCTTAATAGCTAGTTCTAATAATTTATCTTTTTTAGCATGTACATTTTTTATATTGTCTTCTAGTTTGCATATTTCTGTATCAAAATCTCTGGCAAAATTATATTTTTTGTATTTTCTTAACAAGTCTTCTATTATTTCTTCCTTATTTAATAGAAATTTATTTAGTACAACTTTAAATATTTCTATTAATTCTGATTCTTGTATTATTGGACTTTCACATCCCTTTAGTCCAGACATAATATATTTGCTACAAGCCCATGCAGGTTTATTTAATCTTTTCTTTCCTGATATTCTATTAAAACCCACCTCCTGTTCTTCTTCATTATGTTCTTTGCAAAATATCAATCCACTAAATACATACCTATTTTTAAATACATCTTTATTTTCCACTTTATTTAAACAACTTTGCGCTTTCTTTTCTAATATATTATTACACTTTTCCCATAACTCTTCTGAAACAATTGCTGGTATGTTTTCTTTACACTCAAATATTTGCCATTCTTCTTTAGGCATTCTTTGCGCCTTATGTAACTTATAATCTATTACTTTTACAGTTCCGGTTCTATAATATCCTTTGTATTTTGGGTTTCTTATAATCCTTCTTAATGTTTGTGATGATATTGGATTTCCATTTTTGCCTTTATATCCTTTTTGTTCAAAGTATTCAGCTATTTTATGAAATCCCATATCTCCCCTAGCATATATTTCAAATAATTCTCTTATCATTTTAGCTTCTTCTTCATGCACAACTAATCTTGTTTTGTTTTTTCTGTATCCAAATATATTATTATTTCCTAATACTCTCTTTTTTTCAATAGATCTTTTGAATCCAAATTTTACCCTTTCAGATAACTTTCTTACTTCATCTTGTGCCACACTTGCCATAATTGTTAGCCTTAATTCCGAATCTGGCATAATAGTATTGATATTATCAGATTCAAAATAGACGCCTACTCCATTTTCTAATAACTTTTGGGTATAAGAGATACTATCTAGTGTATTTCTAGCAAAACGGGTCACCTCTTTTGTAAGTATTAAATCAAATTTTCCTTTTTGGCTATCGGCTATCATTCTTTTAAATGAGTCCCTTTTGTTAACACTTGTACCACTTATACCCTCATCAACATATCCATCTACATATGTCCAGTTAGAGAATTTTTTTATATGGTTCTCAAAATAAAAAACTTGATTACTTAATGAATTTAATTGCTCATCTTTTTCACTTGATACTCTTGCATAGTATGTTACTTTTAGTGGTAAATCATATATACTTTTACCACTGTTTATTTCTTTTCTCATATTATATAAATCCATATTATTATCTCCTCTCTAATCAAGGTATCATTATTATATAGTTGTTTTCGTCACATGTCTATACTGTAGTTTGGAAAAGAATTGGTATTTGACTAGGCGAATGAGTTTGAAATTTATGAGGCGTACTAATTGTACGTTGATTAAATTTCAAATGAAGTTCAACAACGTCAAATGTCAATTATTTTTCAAATATTTTCCATCTCTTTATTAATTTCTCTTAATAACTCATCTCGTACTTCTTCATATATTTGTCTATCTATTACTTTATTTTGAAATAATTTTCTATTTAGTATCATTTCAATCTCTAACTTTACTTGTTTATTAGATGCTATCTGCTTTTTCTCCATAAAGCTATCACCTCTCGTTTTGATTAACTACTAATAAATATTCAAAGTTAGAATAATCTATTCTATAATTTTATTTTGGCAGCACCTCCTCTTTCTCTTATTTTTAGGCATACTAAAAAAGCAAGCCATTTACTATCTAAAATAAATGCTTGCTTTTAGTTAATTTTTTGGAACAGTATTTTGAGTACAACTATCCTAAGTATTTTTTTGACATTTCAATTGAATGTTGCCATTGCAAATGCCTTAAATACTCTAGCTCGTAATCTTCTTTTCCTTTCAAATTTTCTGTTCTTAACTTTCTGTTTGTTTTCTTTCTCTCAAGATGATCTTGATATTTAATCTTACTTCTTATTTCCTTCTCTTGTTCATATTTAGGATGTCCTTTTAAAACTTTTAATACATACTGAGGACTTACTCCTAATTCGTTCGCTATACAAACGCAGTTAATTTTTCTTTTAAATATCCCTTTTATTATATTGAATATTTTTTGATACCATTTCTCTTCTTTCACAATAATCATACTTGTATTTTCTTCTTTATTGTTCGATTCTTCTATATTATTTTGATTTCTTTTCTTAAATATATCATCTGGATTATATTTTTCTCTAATTTCTTGTTCTATAGCTTCTTCAACTTCTTGTAATTCTCTAGCATCTTTTATATCTGGAATATAATTATTATCTTTTTCTTCCACTATCATTTCACGAAACTTATTAGGAATTTTATTTACTAACTCTAATGGCATCAATTTTATTATTTCATTTACTTCTGTAAATGCTTCCCTATATTCTTGTTTCAAATTGAATTACCTACCTTTCACTTGAATCTTGCACTTGTGTATTTATTTCTCTTTTATTCATTCTTTCCTTTATTTGGGTGCTTATTGCATTTACTATATCTAATTTCATTTTTACAAACTTTGCTTTTACATTTTGTGATACTCTATCTATTGCACTATACCAATTTTGAAATCTATTTTTCCACATATTTGTTGTTTGTGTTTCTTGAATTTGTTGCGGTTGTTCAAGTCGCTTACTTGCTCTGAATAAATAGATGTTGTTTCATAATTTAACATTTCCCCATTTTCTTCAATAGTTTGTTGCATGCAAGTATCTTCTACTTCTTGTGGTAACATAAGAGATGGTCTAATATTAAATAAGTTTTCTTCATCATCTCTTGTATTAAGTGTATATGTATCTCTATAACTTGCACAAACAATATGTTTAGGCTTTATTATTAGTCCATAATCAGCATTGCCATATCTTCCCATTGCATTATTGGTTATAAGTGATGTAGACATATATTTATTTCTAAAATTACCCTCTAATTCTCCTTTTGTCAAATTATGAACAACCCACCTAAATTGACTATTTTCAACATCTCCTATATCTGTCAAATAATCATTCCATATATTTGTAGCATGCCC
Source organism: uncultured Clostridia bacterium (assembly GCA_934184665.1). Taxonomy (GTDB): domain Bacteria; phylum Bacillota; class Clostridia; order TANB77; family CAG-508; genus CAG-269. The sequence goes on from CAKPSX010000023.1 coordinate 3,787, forward strand.
ATTATATAATTCTATTCTTTCTTGAATACCTTGAATGTCTGTTTTTTCCGCACCTAATAAAGTCCTTAATTCTCCCTTTATTATTTGTAATTCTTCTTTTGCCTCTGATGACAATTCAATCTGATATTTTTCTATTACTTAAATCCTTTTTTGTACTATATCACATATTTACTTTAAAGTTTTCTCTATCCACTGTTATCTTTTTACACTCTTAAAAATATTTTAACACACTACGTAAAAATAAAAAAGATATTTTTATCAATTTCTATCGAATTATTTTGAAATTTAAAAATTACTTTCTTCTTTACTCTCACCCACTACCATAATCAATTTTATATTGCAGATTACTATCGGAATAATATTCAGTTATAGCATTATATAAGCAGCTAATCATAAAATTAGTACTATTATGAATTGAGTATCCGAGTTCAAATAATTCAGCTTGTCAAAGGCATAAAAATAATAGAAGAATTTAATAATTGCATTCTACTTCTTACATTTTCTTTAAAGTAATAATGTAATCTAACTAATTTTTCCATATTAATTAACGGCATAATTACAATATAGTTGTCATCATCTAATTTTAAATCAGCAAATTTAAAATCTGTCAATTCTACTTTATATAATTCTTTTAGTCTTAAATAAATACTATTTCTTATTTCATAATTATTTCTTATAAGAAACCTGCCATACTCATTATATGGAACTAGAACTGTATAATTATTCCCAAAGAAAAATCCTTTTTCATGTAATACTATTTTTTCTATATCATTTGTGAATATCATCACCATTTTATATTCATGTTCTTTTCTTATATCATAATAAATAGATTTTATATATTTATCATTTTTTCCTTCATAAATAGCATACACTAGAAACTCATCTTGATTATTGTATTCTAATTTTCCTATATATCTTCTCGAATGTGTTGTTGGCTCATCTTCTTTTTTCATATTCCAGCTAGGAATAAAATTCATGTTATCGTGTATAAGACAGCTTGCTATATCACTTATAACATTTAATCTTTCTATATTATTTCCATTTCTACAATGTTCTCTCACTTCATTCACCTCTTTCCCAAAACTCTCCCCCCTTCAAGCATTCCCAAACTGTCCCTAATATCACTCTCACTTTCTTTAATTTTTGGGTATAAATATAGAAGGTATTTTTATACCTCCTATTAATAATTTATATTCTTATTAAAATTTCATTAACATTTCTAATTTCTGAAATTTCCAATTTATTATATTGTTTTAATGTCAAGTCATATGCATCTTCTTCACAATCATTATAATCCAACGTTGCTACAACTGCATATCTTACATAATTATCTATGCTTTTTCCTCTGTCCATAGCATGTAGCACAATATATGGATTATTTAAGTTTGAATATTTTATTTCAGTTGTTCTTTTTATTATTGTATCCCATTTAAAATTTTCTTTACGTTCAGATTCAGGTCTATATTTATTATCAAACTTTGAATATGTATATGGTGTATTTCCTATACTCCAGCCTTCTTTTATTAGTTTTTCATAAAAGAGTATATATCAATATACTCTTAATTTTGCAATTACAATTTATTCATAGCCAATCTAATAATACAGATTTCAATAATTGGTCACTATTTTTTTCACAACATTTTGTTTTCCATCACTTTCTACTAATATACTTCCCTTTTCATCTGTTCTATAAATAGTAATATTTAAGTTTTTTAATCTAGTTAATACTTCTGTACTTGGATGCTTATATTGATTATTTGCTCCTACTGAAATAATAGCAATTTCTGGTTTTACTTGATTTAAAAATTTTTCTGTACTACTTGAATTTGAACCATGATGTCCTACTTTTAAAACATTCACTTTATTCCACTCTCTTGAATTTTCTACTTCTTTTTCACTATCTCCCATAAATAGATAAATTTGTTCTAAATAGTTCATCTGTATTACTATGGATGAATTATTCAAATCTTCTGCATTATTATCAATGCTCATTACTTCACAATTAGCTAATCCATTATCAAATTTTGTTCCTATTTCAGGTACTTCATATTCTAGATTTTTTCTTTCCATTGCATCTAAAAATTCTTCTACCTGTTTATTAGTATTCACTGTGTCTGGCATATAAACTGTTCCAATGTCAAAACTGTCTATAATATCATCTAAACCACCAACATGATCTGCATGCAAATGAGTAGCTACTACTGTATCTATTCTAGAAATGTTTTGTGATTTTATATATTTCACTATAGCATCTCCATCAGAGTCATTACCTCCATCTATTAGTGTCGTTTTTCCATCATTCATTATTAACGTACTATCCGCTTGTCCTACATCAAAATAAATGATTTGTAATTTAGATTCATCAACTATGTACTCAAAATCATTTCCCGTTATATTTGAAATCTGTGCCAATAATATAATTAATATTATTAAAATACCTATGCTAACAATTTGTTTTAATATTTTAATTCTTTTATCTTTATCCATCTAATTCTCCTTTTTCCATTATTATATTGTACAATTTTGCTTTTTTCAATTAAAATTATATATTTTTACATAAATATTATTGAAAAATATTGTTTTTACATATATAATCATCTAAACTTTAATTCACTTACATTTATTTAATTTTTATCTGAAAGGAGGTTTAACTCATATGAAATTTGATTTATTCAACAATCTAAATCAAAACATTTCTTCAAACAATTCTAATAACTTTATTGAATCCTTTATTAATGAATTAAAAACTTATCTAGAACAGAGTTTTAATCCAATGTATACTCTTGACCGTTTTGAAGGAAATTTTGCTGTTTTAGAGGATAGAAATAGCAAAAAAATGCTTGATATTCCTATTTCTAATATTCCTTCTAATGCCAAAGAAGGCGATATTCTAAAGTTATCAAATGGTTCTTATATCGTTGACCACGAAGAAACTAAAATTGTATCAGATAGGATTAAGCAAAAGATGGATAATCTAAAAAAATCAAACTAATTTTATCTATTGCTTTTCTCATTTTAAAAAGAGCATATTTTCATATACTCTTCTTAACCTATAATTCTACTTTGCAAATTACATCATATTTAAATTTTTCTTTTAACACATAGCCTGTCCTATTTTGATTATTCCTTGTAATATAACTCTTTTTCTCGCATTCTCTATCTAAAACAAATGTCATATATTTATTCTCTATTAAGGCACCATTATAGAAGTTATTCTGCCTGTCTGTAAGTCTGCACATACATCTTGAACATATCCTAATCTTTTTCCATCATATATATTTATAACCTCTTTATGTTTAAAATCTAATCCTTTATCTCCCATAGCAGCCTCCTCCATAATAATTATATGTAGGCCTACTCAAAATGTTAAACTTTTCGTCTAACATTTTGGGTACATTTTACTTTTAATAATTTACTTTTAACATATTATTCTATTAATATCATTTATAATATTTCTTTATTTGTTCTAATGCATTCTTTTCTAATCTTGAGACTTGTGCTTGAGATATACCAATCTCATCTGCAACTTCCATTTGAGTTCTACCATCAAAATATCTTTTAGTGATAATCTTTTTCTCTTTTTCTCCTAATTTTTTCATAGCTTCTTCTATTGTCATATTTTCAGTCCACTTTTCGTCACTATTTTTGGGATCTTTAACTTGATCCATTATAAATATATTTTCTGATTCATTATTATACACAGGTTCTTGTAATGAAAGTGGATCCTGAATCGCATCAAGACTAAATGCTATATCTTCTCTTTCTACTCCAAGCTCTTTGGCAATTTCTTCGATTGTTGGTTCTCTTCCTTTTTCCTTGTTAAATCTTTCTTTATATTGAAGAGTTTTATAAGCTAAATCTCTAACAGATCTGCTAACACGAATTGTATTATTATCTCTTAAATACCTCCTAATCTCTCCAATTATCATCGGAACTGCATATGTTGAAAATTGAACACCTTGTGTTAAATCAAAATTATCTATTGATTTTATTAGTCCTATACATCCTATTTGAAATAAATCATCTGCATTTTCTCCTCTTCCATAAAATCTTTGAATGACACTTAATACTAATCTTAAATTTCCATTTATGAATTCTTTTCTTGCTTCTTCATCTCCTTGCTTTATTCTTATAAATAGTTCATTTTTTTCTTTATTTGTTAGTACAGGTAGTTTTGAAGTATTAACCCCACATATTTCCACCTTATTAATCAAATAAAAAACCTCCCTTAGAAATAATTTCTTTACTATTATTCCCAAGAAAGGTATTTTTTATTCCATTTTTTTAGTTCCGCTTCTATTTGTTTAGCAGATGCATATTTCAAAACATGTTCTACAAGTTCCTCACATTTAGACTTTTCCAGTCCACATATTATTTTTCTTGTTTTTAAAATTATATTTGGTCCAACTGAAAGTTCATCTAATCCCATTCCTATCCAAATAGGAATTAACAATTCATCTCCTGCTGATTCTCCACATATTCCGCACATTATTCCCGCACTGGATGCGCCTACTATTGTTTCTTTTATTAATTTCAAAACTGCTGGATGATATTTTGTATATAAATTAGAAACTTTTTCATTGCCTCTTTCAGCAGCAACTGTATATTGAATTAAATCATTTGTTCCTATGCTGAAAAAGTCACACTCTTTTGCTAATTGTCCAGATATTAAAGCAGCTGAAGGTACTTCTATCATTATGCCAATTTTTATATCATTTTTAAACTGTATGTTCTTTTTATTTAATTCAATTTTGCAATCCTCTAATATTTCTTTTGTTTTCCTCAATTCTTCTATTGAAGATATCATCGGAAACATTATTGATAAATTGCCATACGCACTTGCTCTTAATATTGCTTTAAGCTGAGACCTAAATATATCTAAATTATCTAAGCAAAACCTTATTGCCCTGCAGCCTAAAAACGGGTTACTCTCTTTATTTGATTTAATATATTCTAATTCTTTGTCTCCACCTATATCTAAAGTTCTTATGACAATGCTTTTTCCTTTAAATTCTTCCGCAACTTTTTTATATATGCAAAATTGTTCTTCTTCTGTTAAAATTTTATTTTTCTTCATATATAATATTTCACTTCTAATTAAGCCAATTCCTTCTGCAGAATTTTTTATAGCTTCTTTTACATCTGTTGCTAAGCCTATATTAGAAAACAATTTAATCACATACTCATCTTTTGTCTTAGTTGGAATATTCTTATACTTTTTTAATTCATCTTTTTCTTCTTTAATTTTCAACCTTATTTGGGATAGTTTTTCCATCTCTTCTAAGGTAGGATTTATATATATCATTCCTGTTTTTCCATTAATAGCTATATAGTCATTGTTTTTTATTATATTTGTTGCATTTTCTACCTTTATAACAACAGGTATATTATAAGTTCTCGCTATAATAGAACAATGAGATTCTTCACTTCCATTTTCAATTATAATTCCTGATATTTCTTCCAGATTTAATTGCACCATATCTAAAGCACTTAAATCATTTGTCACAATGATTGTGCCTTTTTTGCATTTGTTTGGCGAATCTTTTTCATCCTTCAATAATTTATTTATTATTTTTTCTTTTATATCTATAATATCATTGGCTCGTGAACTCATATATTCATCATCAATGTTTTTAAAAGTTTTTATCAAGTCATCAAGTCCTATTTCGATTGCATATTCTGCATTATATTTTTCATTTCTTATAAGTTCCTCAACTTCTGCAACCAATTTTGCATCTTGAATTATCATAAGATATGCTTCCATTATTTCTTTTTCTGTTTTTTGAATAGTTCTTATAACTTCATTTATTTCTTTTGATATTTCTGTTATTGCTCTATGCAATCTTTCTATTTCTAAAGTTGAATCTTTTATTTGTTTCTTTTTTATAATTCTTTTTTGATTTTTAAATATTACGGCTTTTCCATACTCTATTCCACAAGATACTCCTTGTCCAATTATCATCTACAATTATCCTTTCGTTAGTATAGCTCTAATATTTATAAATCCAATTCTTTTTTTATTTAGTTTTTTAAAAACTCAAACTTATTTTTAAAAGCTTTTGCCAATTCTCTTATTGCATTTTCTTCATCTTCTCCATTACACTCAACCTCAAGTGTATCATTGCATTTTGCTCCTGCTGATATTAGCTCCAATATTGATTTGGCATTTATCATTTTTTCTTTGCTTTTAAATTTAACATCACATTTAAAAGTGTTCGCTAATTTTGCTAATTTTGATGCAGGTCTTATATGTAATCCTTCATTACTAGTGATAATTATTTTTCTTTTTATCATTAATTCAATCATTCTTTCCAAAGGGTAAATCTCATATTTGATATTAATTATAAATTTCAAATATTTTCCTCTTTTTGTTTTCATATTATCATATTTGTAATTTTTTGACAATACTTTTTTTGGAAAATGTCAAAAAAGTAGACCATTGCACTATAGTTTGTGCCATGTCCACTTTCTTACCTTTGTTAATTAAACATTATGCATTTTTTGTTCCGCCATCATCAAATGGTATAAATTTATTTACTATACTTTCATTTGATACTTCCATTGTTGGTTCTGCTTTAAACATCATAAATGAAGTATTTATTTTGTTATCTACTAATTCTTCAACTTCATCTTGTGATGCATGCTCAGCTAATACTAGTTCACTAACTAATATTTGTTTTGCATTATGTAGCATTTTCTTTTCTCCTGTTGATAATCCTTTTTCTTTTTGTTTGAAGCTTAGATTTCTTACCACATCTGCTATTTCATATATATCTCCACTTTTCATTTTATCCATGTTATCTCTATATCTTTTATTCCAATTTTTTTCCATCTCTGTTTCATCTTGTTCTAAAACGCTAAATACTCTTTCTGCTTCTACTTTATCAATTACATTTCTAATTCCATGTTGTTCTGCTGTTGATATTGGTACCATTACTTTTACTTCGCCTGGCATTTTTAGTATATAATATGATTGTTTTTCTCCTAGTACTTCCTTTTCTTCTATCGAATCTATAACCCCAGCACCATGCATTGGATATACTACTTTATCTCCTACATTATACATGTAAGTCACTCCTTTCAGTCTATATCTTTTGGCTTTTTTCAATCATTAATATCTCTCTTTTTTGATTCATCAACCTCTTTAATTATACTACAAAAAATGGTAAAAGTCAAAGCTTTTACCATTTTTTTGCTTGTTTTTTTCTATATTTCAAGTTCTATTTTTTGTCTGTAGAACCGAAACCTCCTGTCCTCTCAGCTGTTGCATTATCATCATCAACCATTAAGTATTCCATAAATATTCCTTGGCCTATTACATCTCCTTTTTTAATTTCTAAATCCTTATCAAAGAAATTATAAAATGCAAACATTATATGTCCATCATTATCTGGATTGTTGTAATAATCACTATCTACTATTCCCACACTGTTTGCAAGTACAAGTCCCCTTTTTCCTGGATTAGAACTTCTGTTACATAACATTAAATACTCATTTGGTTTAAAATAAGACTTTATTCCTGTTTTTACAAATGTTGGTTTCATTCCAAATTTAAAACTTGGTATTGTCACATCTTCAGCAGCTTCTATATCATAACCTGCTGAATTTTTAGTTTTTCTTTGTGGTAAATTTATTTCTTTATCTTCAAACCCCTTTGCTACTTCAAATCCTCTGACTTTTTCCATAATCATTCATCCCTTTCACATTTATGAGGCATATATAGCCTACTATTTTTTCCTTTCCTATTCTCTCATAACGTTTTAATTTTTTCAACATTTTTTTACACTTTTATAGATTATTTTTAATACAATAAAATAAGAGTAATATGAAAGGGTGTGATTATCTTTGAATTTATCTGATTTACCTTTAAACAAAAAAGGAATTATAAAATCTTTGAATTGTAATACTTCTATTAAAAGACGTCTTTTAGATTTAGGATTAGTTCCTGGTACAACCATCACACCTGTTTTTACCAGTCCATTTGGAGAACCTACAGCTTTTGAATTTAGGAATACCACAATTTCCATAAGAATAGAAGATTCATCATTAATAGAATTAAAATAAAAAACGACTAAAGTCGTTTTTTATACATTATTATTCATTTCCATTAACATTAACCATTCCTGAGCTTTTTGCTGATATTACTTCTTCACCTGCATTTGAAAAGTTTAAGAATGAGCCTTTTAGATTTTGTGCTGCAGTTGTATTTTCATTACTTACACCTACGTAAACCATATCTCCTTCTTTTAATTGAATAGATTTTGATTTCTCTGTATCAGTATCTTTTACCAAAATCTTATCTAATATTTGTGTTGTATATTCAGAATAATAAACATTTTCCCCAATTTTTGTATAATTAGATTGTGTTAATTTTTTTCCTGGGTTTTCATCAAGGTGTTGAATTTCCATCTCAATATTATATGTATTTCCTGTTGCAGATAATCTGTTTTCGAAATTTTGATATTTTTCAGTTGTAAGTAATCCTGTGTTTTTTATATCTGTAACAAACTCCTCTACGATTAATTTTACATTTTCTTGTGTAACATTGTCATTTCTAGTTGTTAATGTTACAATTGGTACTACAAATAATAATACAGCTCCAACAAATAATGCTATTATTGTTGATGTTGAATTTTGCATTCCCTTCACTCCCTTTCAAATTTTTAATTATTTATTTTTCCTAGTATATAATCTAGGTCTTTAGCGAATTCATTTAGCATAACCGTTTTTATTGATATTTCTTTTCCAGCCATATATGCTTCTATTATTTGTTTTAATTGTTTTATATTTTTTGTTTCTTCTTTTAATTTACAACCATTAAGCTCTGCTCTATTTATTAATTTTTCTTTAATTATCATAATATCTTCATTACTTGCACATAAAATTCTCTGAAACATTTGATGTGGTTCTTGATATTTAAATATAGGAATATCCATACATTCTTTTTCAAATATATCATAAAATCTTTCCATTCTCATTGGTATATATTTAAAAATTTCATCAGCTTTTTCTTTATACATCTTATCTTTTAATTGTTCATTCAAACTATAAAATTTCTTCAATACTTCTTCCATTTCTTTTTCTTCGTCTTGTATTGCGATTTTAGATAATTCCTTTTCAACATCTTCACAATATCTAGAGTTTACTGATGCAATATTCATTCCATCTATAAATAGATTCTTTAATGCAGTTATGTTATATTTTATCAATTTCTTTTTTGAGAAATAATTAAAATATGCATATAATTTTACTAAATCTATTATTTCTATTTCTCCAGATTTTATATTGTCTATTACCTCATCTATAATATTTGAAAATTCATCATCAGATATTTTCCAATATTCTTCTGTAAGAATTCTTTTATATGCTGGCATATTTCTAGTAGCAGACTTGTCTATTATTAAATCCATATTTTCTTTAAACAATCTCATATCAAATATTCTTGTTCTAACATAATACTCGATAAATTTAAAGAATCTATATTCTGCTTTAAAATTATAATAATAGTTATTATCAAACTCTTTTATATAAAATTGCTTATTATCCATTAAAACTCTTGATGAAACTAATATTGATTTATATTCTTCATTATCTTTTATGTCTACAAACTTATCTTTTGTAATTTTTCCAGCCTTTATTTCAAATGATATCGCTATTGTAAATATTAGCATTGTTTGTATTACTCTATTACTTATATTAGGATAATTTTTACTTGTCATTTCAAATACTTTTTGAAAATCATTTAATGCATGTTTTAATATTCTTAAATTTCTTGTACCACTTTTATTAAATGTTGATATTATAATATTGGTATTTTCTCTTAAAAATCTAATTAGTTCTTGGTCAGATTCATACCTCATCAATATGCCATTTATTATGTAGTCAAACTTGGGTATATATTCAAATGTCTCTCCTATTAGCTTTTCTTTTATTCTTTCATATTCATTTGCTTTATCAAAAACATATTCAATTTGACTTTTTATTTTTTCAACAATTGGTTTATCTGTTTTTAATAATTCCCCTTGCTTGTCCAACATATATGTTGCTATAAATGTTTTCATTTCTAAGTTATTACTTTTTAATTTTGTTGATAATTCTTTTTCATTACATATTATAATTGTTTTTATGTGGTCATGTTCTACAAAATTATTTATATAACCCAATATATCTATAACATCTACATTTGCTCTTTCTAGGTCATCAAAGCATAATAATTTGTCATCTGTTGAGAAGAAATCACCATAATTAAATCTCTCTCCATTTTTAGATATTCCAAATAAGTTTGCCATATCTAAACCTGTTTTGGTATATTCTGGAATTGATGTTTGTTTGTTATTATTCATGTACTTTCTAAGGTTCTTATCCATTAATTGTGTTGTTTCTATAAATATTTTTTTACTTATATCTTCTAAGTTTGAAATTCCATACAATGACATATATATTGTTGTATATTGTTTACCATTTAATTTCATAGTATCAATTTTTTTTCTTATTTTGTTATTCCAAAAGTAAGTTTTCCCTGAACCCCATTCACCATTTATCATGATTGCATAATCCGTATAATCCGCTCTTACATAGTCTAATATGCTTTCTGCTAATTCCTCCATTTAAAAATCTAATCCCTTCTTTAGGCATACACTTAAGTTGAAAAAGAATTAAATTTATAGTAATTCTCCAACCTGTTTCCTATTTTTAATCTTTTGCTATTGTTAGAACACCAATATTTTGTTTTTTAATTCCTTTTTGCACTAATGTTCTTGCACATTCATTTGCTGTGTTACCAGTTGTATATATATCATCAAATATTAATATTTTTTTATTTCTAATATTTTCTACATTTTTTGCTATATACACATCTTTAACATTTTGATTTCTTTGTTCTTTATTTAATGTGCTTTGTGGTACTGTATTTTTTACTTTGTATATTATGTTTTTTTCAATTTCCGTTGAAATTATTTTAGATATCTCTCTCGCCATTAAATAGCTTTGATTATATCCTCTTTCTTTTTTCCTTTCTTTACTTACAGGAACTACTAGTATTATATCATACTTTTTCATTTTTTCAAAACTTTTTTGCTTATTTTTCAAAAAAGTTTCCATTGTTTTACAAATATATGGTTTTTCTCTGAATTTTAATGACAGAATTTGACTTCTTATGGGCTCTTTATATTTAAAGAAATAATAATGTTTTTGAAAGTTTTTGTCAATATGTGTCGAATAGTTATCTTCTTGCAGATTAAAACTTTCCTCTAATTTAATTTTACATTTATTACATAAAGATTTTCTATTTATTTTTCCACACATACTACACACTGGTGGAAAAATTACATCTAATATCATTTCAAATATATCTCTTATTTTTTTAATTCCTTTCTACTTTTAAATTTCGACATTTTTCTTTTTTATTTGTCATAGGATTATAAAATATTATTATTTTTTAGTCATAATTCCTTGACATTTTTTTACTTTATAGTAAAATAATAGAAGTTGATTTTGAGGAGGTTCTTATGGCAAGCTTACCATTAATTATAAAATATTTAATAGTTTTTTTGGTATCTATGGTACCAATAATTGAATTAAGAGGCGCAATCCCTATCGCTGAAGGCATGGGGCTTGATATATTCTTGTATTATCCAATAGCAATCATAGGCAATATGTTACCAGTTCCAATTATTTATTTATTTGCTAGAAAAGTTCTTGAATGGGGAAAAGATAAAAAATATACAAAAAAGTTTTTCACTTGGTGTTTAGAAAAAGGTGAAAAAGGTGGAAATAAATTAAAAGAATCTGCTGGTAATAAAGGTATATTTTGGGCTCTATTATTATTTGTAGGAATTCCATTACCTGGAACAGGAGCTTGGACAGGAACTTTAGTAGCAAGTATTTTAAACATTGATTTCAAAACAAGTATTTCAGCTGTTACTCTTGGAGTTGTTTTGGCTGGTATTATAATGTCATTAGGTAGTAAAATTGTAGCTGTCTTAGGTTGGACTGGAGTTATAGCGATCATTGCTATAATATTAATAGCTGTTTTATTCTCTATATTTTACAAGAAAAAACAGCATAATAAAGCATGATTTCATTTATGATTTTAGCACCTTATATAATAAAAAGAAATCTTTTTATTATATGGATTTGATATGCACTCAATATTGGGTGCATATTTATTGCGCTTTATATTATAAAATGATTGCATAAGGAGGCTTTACATGAATAAATTAAAAATACCCGAAAATCATAGTGGTGTTAGTAAAACACTTCGTTTACCTGAGGATATTGTTGAAGATATTCAAAACTTAGCAAACATTAAAAACTTATCATTTAACAAAACTATCACCTCATTATTAGAATTTAGTTTAAATAACCTAGACGAGGTTGATAAATCTGCACTAACTAACTTAAAAAATCAATGAAATTTTATATGAGGTGAGGGTTGTCCATCATCTCTATTTTCATTTTACTATCATTATCTAAATATAATGTTAGTTTATTTTTTCCGACTTCAAGTTTATAAACTTGATTTAAATTTATAGATATAAATTCATGTCCTTCACTATCTCTTAAATTTAAAATATCATCTTTAATAATATATATAAGCTCACTTATATAAAATTGGCTTACTATAAATCCTAATTGATTAACCCTTATTGTTTTTTTTTCCATCTCCTTCAAAAAATCTTCTACTTTTTGTACCATTTGGTTTTTCATTCTGCTCTCCTTTCTTTATATAAATTTGTATTTTTTATTTTTTAGATTGTAAACATAGATTTAATATATCCATATTATTTGATTTTATTAGATTTAAAATTGACTTGATTAAAATTTTTTATAATAAAAATTTCTGACAAAACATAAAAATTTTCTCATGCGAAAGCTCACATGAGAATATAGTAACATTTATTTCCCTATTTTTCAATAGATTTGTGATTTTTTTCAAAAAAACTTTTTGAATTTTAAATTACACATCCTGTTTTTTTAATTTATTTATGTTCATCTTTTTTGGTGTCTTAAAATCTATATAATCATTTATTACTATTTTCAAAACTGCTGCGATTGGCACTGCAAGGAACATTCCCAACACTCCAAAATACGCTCCACCGACTGTTACAGAGAATATTACTAATAATGGGCTCATCTCTAATGAATTTCCTATTATTTTTGGATTTATTATATTTGAATCTATTTGTTGTAATATAATAACAGCTATTGCCATTATTATAGCTTGTGAAATTCCACCTGTAATAAGTGTAATTAATATACTTATTCCTACTGCAATTATTGCTCCAAAATATGGAATTATATTAAATAGTCCTATTATAAATCCTAATAATATTGCATATTTTACTCCAATTATTGACATTGCTATTGTTACTAATATTCCAACTATGACAGCATCTAATAATTGGCTACTAATAAATTTGAAAAATATTTTATTTGTGCTATTAAAATATTCAGAAACTTTTTTGCAAAATCTCCTACTAAACATTGCACATCCTAATCTTTTTAAAAATCTGATTATTTGAGTTCTTTCTAACAATATGTATATTGACACTATTATTGTTACAAATACATCAAATATTCCTGTAGCAACACCTAGCACGCTTTTTAAATATCCAGTTAATTTTTCTGGATTAATATATTGTTTAAAGTCAATGTCTTGTATTCCTTTTCCTAAACTTTGTATAGCCTCAGTTACTTGGTCATTTTTTAATATAGAATCTTCTGGTAATGAATTTAATTTGTTAACTGCTGTATTCCAATATGTTTGGAAATTATTCATTAATTCCATTATGCTTTCAGTTACAATTGGTAATATGCAGTTAACTAATATTACAATTATTAATGCCACTATTATAAAAGTTAATAATACACTTAATCCTCTTGCTTTTCTTCTGATAAGTCTATTTTTAGATTTTTCTAATGATTTTTCTATTTTAGATGCTGGTATGTATAATAAATATGCTGTTAATATTCCAAAAAGAAACGGTTTAATCACATCAAAAAATTTTCCTATTGCTTCTCCTATCGCAGTAAAATTATCAAAAAATTTATATACAATAATTATAGCTACTGCTAATATAAACCAATACATCCATTTAGAAAAGTTCTTTTTTATTTCTTTCATATTTGATTTCATTCCTTTCTTTTATTGTAATTATTTTTTCAGTCTTCTTTAAATTTCTATATTTAGTCCAACTGGGCAATGATCACTTCCATATATATCTGAATAGATTATTGCATCTTTTATTTTTGTAGCAATGCTTTTTGAAGTTATAAAATAATCTATTCTCCAACCTGCGTTTCTATCTCTAGCTCGTCCTATATATGACCACCATGTATAACTATTAGTTTTTTCTGGATATACATATCTAAAGCTATCTACAAATCCTGCATTTAATAATTCTGTCATCTTTTCTCTTTCTTCATCTGTAAATCCTGCGCTTCTTCTGTTTGTTTTTGGATTTTTTAAATCAATTTCTTTATGTGCAACATTTAAATCACCACATATTATTACAGGCTTTATTTCATTTAACTTTAATAAAAATTTTCTAATTTCGTCTTCCCATGTCATTCTATACTCTAATCTTTCTAATTCTTTTTTTGAGTTTGGAGTATATATTGTTACAATATAAAAATCTTTATATTCAAGTGTAATAACTCTGCCTTCCTTATCATGTTCTTCTTTTCCTATTCCATATGTTACATTTATTGGCTTTTTTTTTGTAAATATTGCTGTACCTGAATATCCTTTTTTCTCAGCACTATTCCAATAACTTTTGTATCCTTCAAATTTCAATTCTATTTGCTCTGGTTGACATTTTGTTTCTTGTAAGCAAAAAATATCTGCATCTTCTTGTTTAAAAAAATCAGCAAATCCTTTTGTTAAACAAGCTCTTATCCCATTTACATTCCATGATATTAATTTCATTCTAATACTCCTTTGTTTAAAGTCTTAGCTAAACTTCCACCTTTTTCCTATGATATTATAACATACATAATCTTAAAAATAAAGTGAATTTTACATAATTGAGAAACAAATCCAAAAAAAGAAATTAGGCAATCCTAATTTCTTCTTATTTTTATTGTAATTGTTTCATAACTTCTTCAGCAAAGTTTTCTTCTTTTTTCTCAATTCCTTCGCCTTTTTCAAATCTAGCAAATTCAATAACTATAGCATCTTTTAATATTTGTGATACTTTAACACTTGGGTCTTTAACAAATGCTTGGTCTACTAAACATATTTCTTCATAGAATTTATTGATTCTTCCCATAACAACTTTTTCAGCTATAGCTTCTGGTTTTCCTTCATTTATTGTTTGTTGTTTTAAAATTTCTTTTTCTTTTTCTAATCTATCAGCTGGAACTTGTTCTCTATTAATATATTCAGGTCTTGCAGCTGCTATTTGCATGCAAACATCTTTAGCTAATTCTTTGTTTCCATTTTTCATGTTAACTAAAACTGCTATTTTTCCATCACCATGTATATATTTTTCAACTAAACCATCTGTTGTTTCAAATCTAGCAAATCTTCTTATTGACATATTTTCTCCAATTGTAGCTATTTTGTCAACTAATACTTCATTTACTGTTTTTCCATTTTCTGCAATTGAAGGTTCTGCTAATAAATCTTCAACTGTTTTTGGATTATTTGCTACTACTTGTTTTGCAACATCCATTACGAATTTTTTGAATTCTTCATTTTTTGCTACAAAGTCTGTTTCAGCATTAACTTCTACAACTGCTCCAACTTTTCCATCTTCTGATATATATGCTTCAACTAAGCCTTCTGCTGCAATTCTTCCTGATTTTTTAGCTGCTTTTGCAATTCCTCTTTCTCTTAATAGTTCTGCTGCTTTTTCTAAATCTCCATCTGTTTCTGTTAAAACTCTTTTGCAGTCCATCATTCCTGCTCCTGTTTTTTCTCTAAGTTCTTTTACTAATGAAGCTGTAATCATATTAATTTCCTCCTTTATTTTTTAAAAGAGTAGAGCAGTATGCCCTACTCTTTAATTTTATACATTTTCTAGCTTAAATATTTTGTTTATAACTACACTCTAATTAAGCATATAAATTGTAACCAATGTTACTTTTATTATTCAGCTTTTTCTTCAGACTCGCTAGCTACTTGTTCCATTGTTTCTGCTTCTTCTGTGATGTCTTGTTCTTCTGCTGGTTCAAAGCTTTCGCCTTGTTTTCCTTCAATTATTGCATTTGCCATAACATCTGCTATTAATTTAACAGCTCTTATTGCATCATCATTTCCAGGAATTGGGTAGTCTAGTTCTTCTGGATTGCAGTTTGTATCTACAATTCCTACTACTGGTATATTTAATTTTTTAGCTTCTAATATAGCTATTCTTTCTTTTTTAGGATCTACTAAGAATATAACTCCTGGTAATTTATCCATATCTTTAATTCCACCAAGATTTTTTTCTAGTTTTTCCATTTCTTTCTTTAATATTATTACTTCTTTTTTAGGTAATACATCAAATGTGCCATCTTGTTCCATTGTTTCAAGATCTTTTAATCTTTGAATTCTTTTTTGAATTGTATCAAAGTTTGTTAACATTCCACCTAACCATCTTTGATCAACATAGTACATTCCGCTCTTAATTGCTGCATCTTTCATACATTCTTGAGCTTGTTTTTTTGTTCCAACAAATAGAACTGTTTTTCCTTCTTCTACTTGTTCCTTGATGAACGCATATGCTTCATCTATTTTCTTTGAAGCTTTTTGTAAATCGATTATATGGATTCCATTTCTAGCTTGGAATATGTATTCTGCCATTCTTGGATCCCATCTTCTTGTTTGATGTCCAAAGTGAACACCTGCTTC
>CAKPSX010000024.1 GCA_934184665.1 uncultured Clostridia bacterium
TATTTGTATGGAAACTTTGAAGATGAAAAAATCAAAAAAATAATAGAAGAATTAGAAGAAAGTGAGAGTGGTGGAGAAATGAGTACAATAGCAGAAAGGCTAGAAAGAGAATATAAGAATGAAAGAAAAGAAGGAATATTAGAAGGAATAAGAAATACAATAGAAAAATTGATAGCAAAAAACATGAATGATGAATTTATAACAGATGTAACAGGATATAGTAAACAGCAAATAGCAAAGATAAGGAAAGAATTAGAGAATAAACAGACTCAAAAGTCAAGTACTGAAGCATAATTTAAGTTCCAATAATTTAGAAGATAAATTTAGATTATTGGAACTTTTTATATAATATAAAAGTACAATAGCTCTTTGAGTTTTTATCAGTATAGTTGAAATCTAAAATCATGCAAGAATAAATAAGAAAAATTGAAATATTGAAAACCATTTAATTTTATGTTAAAATTGGTACAGAAATGAAAAGAAGAGTGGAGTCATATAACTAATAGATTTTTATTATAGAGTGAGATACTGTATAATAGTAGTAATAGGAGAATAAAGAAATGAAAATATTAAGACCACAAAAAATTTTATTTAATAATTTAAAGAAAATTAATAATCTACTTGATGAAATAAAAAAACGGTCATGAACTAAACAATATTATTATTGAAGATTATAAAGAACGAGATATAGAGATTACAGATATTGAAGTTGAAAAAGCGATATTAAATAATACTGAAATTATAAATGGAAATTTACAAAATAATACATTTATAGATGTAGAATTTAATAATTGTAATTTTTCAAATACGTCATTTGAAAATAATTGTTTTATAAGATGTGAATTCAATAATTGCAAACTAACAGGTTGCAATTTTACAGAAAGTAGAATGTACAATGTTGGTTATATAGAAACAAACTTATGTTATTCTAACTTTTCTATGGCTAGTATAGAAAACGTATTTTTTGATAATACATGTTTAAAAAATAGTAGTTTCCAAGAAAATAAATTGAAGGATATCATATTTAGACAAGCTGACTTAACACAAGTACAATTTTTTAAAACGAGTTTAAAAGAAATAGATTTTTCAGATAGTAAAATAGAAGGAATGGCGGTATCTCTAGAGGATATTAAGGGAGCAATTATAAATGAGTTTCAGGTTATAGATTTATTGTACCTATTGGGTGTAAAATTAAAATAGGATTATAAAAGGTGATTATATTAGAAATAAAAACATTATTTAAGGGGTGAAATCATATGACTTATAAACAAAGATATAAAACGCCAGAGGGATTATCTGATATGATTATGAATAGTGATGGAGAATACTTAACAGGGCTATGGTTTAAAGGCTCAAGAGATTCTTCTAAACACGTAATTGATTGTGAAGAAAAAGATTTAGAAATCTTTAAGAAAACAAGTAAATGGCTAGACATTTATTTTCAGGGAAAAGAACCTAATTTTACTCCAAAATATAAAATAAATAATATAACGCCTTTTAGACAAGAAGTCATTGATATAATGAACTCTATCGAATATGGAAAAACTTTAACTTATAACGATATATCAAAAATAATTGCTAAAAAGAGAGGAATAAAAAGAATGTCATCACAAGCTGTTGGTGGAGCGGTTGGTTGGAATCCAATTTGCATAATAATTCCATGTCATAGAGTTGTTGGAACAAATGGAAGTTTGACAGGCTATGGAGGAGGAATAAAAAATAAAATTGAATTATTAAAAATAGAAAAAATCGATATGAACCAATTTTTTATTCCGAAGAGAGGTACAGCATTATGATGAGATGTAAGTGGTGCAATTTAAATAATCCTCTCTATATAGAGTATCATGACAATGAGTGGTGCCAGCCAAACTATGATGATAAATATTTATTTGAAATGTTAATACTAGAGACATTTCAAGCAGGGTTATCTTGGGAATGCATATTAAATAAGAGGGAAAATTTTAGAAAGGCATTTGATAATTTTGATATTGAAAAAATATGTAACTATAATGATGAAAAAGTGCAAGAATTATTGCATGACGAAAAAATTGTAAGAAATAAATTAAAAATAAATGCAACTATAAATAATAGCAAAATATTTAAAATGATTCAAAGTGAGTATGAAACATTTCATAATTACTTAAAAGTATTTACAAATGATAAAATTATTTATGAAACAAATAATACTACTAACTTATTATCAGATACGATTTCAAAAGATTTGCGAAAAAGAGGAATGAAGTTTGTTGGAAGTACTATTATATATTCTTATTTACAAGCAATAGGTGTAATATATTCACATGATAAAGAATGCTTTATGTACAAAAATCAATAAACTTAAAGAAGATGTTGAGAAAAGAACAATAAGACAGCTATGGAGCTGTCTTTAATCATAACTTTCTATATATAAGGCTTTGGCAATATAGGGAGTTACTTCACTAAACTTATACCAGCCTGAACTTTTACTATCATTTTTTCCACCATTCGGGTTTGAAATATATACCATATCATTATCATCAGTGGCGAGTAAAACCATGTAATGGGAAGCTGTAGTCCAACGGTTATTATGAGGCTGATTCCAAGCACATATTAGAATTGGTCTATTTGTTTGCAAATGTTTTTGCAATTTTACTTTAGATAAATGAACGCTATCATAATAAAAATCTGAATTTTTAATTTTAAATGTATTAGTTAATTCTTTAGAAAGAGAATCATAATTTAACACAGGGTAATATTTTTGTCTAAGTTTTTCTGGTGTGTATTCTTTATTATATCCACTCAGAATAATCGCAAGTGCTGTTATACCACAACCATTTTCTGACATAGTACCTCCCCAATATTGATTATTACTCCAAGAAGAATTACCATTTTGTTTATATTCGGTATAAGTCTTTTTATGATCTTCAATAGTTGTAAATGTTGTATAATAGCCATCTTTGTTTTTAACCTTTTCTTGTCCTATTCCAGAATAATTTTTATTTATATCTTGTTTGATTGTTTTATATTCTGCTGTGTTAGTTATTTTAGAAATGAATTTATTCAATTTATAAGACGTATCAGTAAACATGCTACTTCTAAAAGATAGAAATATTCCCAAAATTATTATTAATAATATTATTCTTTTTTTCTTCATTTGATTTCCTCCTTGTTTTTGTAACTTGTTTTTATTATAAGATTAAATGGAAAAATAAGTTTTAAGAAATGCTTAAATAAATCTTAACATTTTCTTACATTTAAAAACATTTATGGAAAAAATTAAGCACATATGGTAAAATATCAAAGAGCGAAGGGAGAAGAAATGAATATATTAGTATTAGATGATGAAAAAGAAATTGCGGATTTAGTAGAACTTTACTTAAAAAATGAAAATTATAATGTTTTCAAATTTTATGATTCAAAAAAAGCAATAGAATGTATAGAAAATCAAAAATTGGATTTTGCCATTTTAGATGTAATGATAAAAGACATTGATGGATTTGAAATCTGCAAAATGATTAGAGATAAAGGTTTAAATTTTCCAATAATAATGCTTACTGCAAAAATCGAAAACAAAGATAAAATACAAGGACTAACAGTTCGGTGCTGATGACTATATCACAAAACCGTTTAATTCATTGGAACTTATAGCAAGAGTAAAATCAGCATATAGAAGATATACAAAGTATAATGAAAAGAATGAAGAAAATATTATTTATATAAATGGGTTAGAAATAGATCCCAAAAAACATATATGTAAATTATATAATGAGAATATTGAATTAACTCCAATTGAATTTGAAATATTATTATATTTAGCACAAAAAAGAGGAAATGTAGTGAGCTCAGAAGAATTATTTGAAAAAGTATGGAAAGAGAAATATTTAGAAAACAATAATACTGTAATGGTACATATTAGAAGAATAAGGGAAAAATTAAAAGAAAATACGAAAAATCCTAAGTTTATAAAAACAGTGTGGGGAGTTGGATATAAAATTGAAAAGTAAAGAATTATTTAACGAAAAAATAAAATTAGTAGGTGGGCTAATTCTTAATGTTGTAATTTATTATATTATTGCAATAATTTTCTATATAGTAGTTTTAGATGCAATTTTAGGGAACTTTTTAGGAAATACTTTATATAAACTAAATTACACATTGTACTATTGGTGTGTTAATAGTAAAGAAGCTATTTTTGTTGTTTATATAATAATCATTGTAATTGTTACTTTATTTAGATTTTTTTCTAAGAAGGTAGACAATATGGGAATATTATATAAATCACTTGATAAGATACTAAATGAAGATAATCAAAAGATAGAATTGCCTACTGAGATGGCCAAGTTTTCAGAAAAATTAAATCAAATTAAATATGAATATATTTTGAGTACAAAAAGAGCAAAAGAAGCAGAACAGAAGAAAAACGATCTGATAATGTATATGGCTCATGACTTGAAGACACCTCTTACATCAGTAATAGGCTATTTATCTTTACTTAGTGAGGAAAAACAAATATCAAGGAATTTACAAGAAAAATATATAAAAATAGCACTTGATAAATCATTAAGACTTGAAGAATTAACAAACCAATTTTTTGAAATTACGAGATATAACTTAAATGATATGCCTATAAACAAAACAAATATTGACTTGGTTATGCTATTGGAACAATTAGTAGAAGAATTTTATCCAATGCTGGAAGAAAAACATTTAAAGTTAGAAGTAAGTAAACCACATTCTCTAATGTATATTGGAGATGGAGATAAACTAGCCAGAGCATTTGGAAATTTATTAAAAAATGCAATTAATTATAGTTATGAAAATACTATTATCAAAATAAATATGATTGAAAATGAAAACTATATAGAATTAATATTTGAGAATAGAGGTGATACTATTCCTGAGTACAAGCTTAAAAGGATATTTGATAAATTTTACAGAGGAGATGAAGCAAGACAAACTAATAATGGAGGTACAGGATTAGGACTTGCCATAACAAAAGAGATAGTAGAACTACACAATGGAACTATTAATGCAACAAGTAGTGATGAAACAATAAAGTTTCAAATTGTTTTAAAAAAGAGTTAAAATGATAAAAGGGTTGATGTATTTATGAATAAAATATATATAAAAGCGAGAGCAAAAATAAATTTAAGTCTGGAGGTACTAGATAAGAGAGAAGATAATTATCATAATATTAAGTCAGTTTTTCAGAAAATTAATTTATATGATGAAATTTTTATTGAAAAGATGAACACTGAGGGACTTGAGTTGCAAACTAACATTGAAAGTTTAAATAATAATGATAATATTATTTATAAAGCATATGAAAAATTAAGTGAAAAATATAAAAGCATAACAGGAGTAAAAGTTACATTAAATAAAAGAATTCCGATGCAGGCAGGGCTTGCAGGAGGTAGTACAGATTGTGCAAGTTTTATAGTGGGAATAAACAAACTATTTGATTTAGAAATGTCAAAAAAAGAGATGGAATCAATAGGAAAAAGTCTTGGCGCAGATGTTGTTCCATGCTTTTATAATAGAGCAGTACTTGCTGAAGGAATTGGAGATGAAATAACAGAAATAAATACTGATTTTAAGTATTATGTTGTGATAATAAAGCCTCAAACATCATGTGATACAAAAGACATGTATAAAAAGATAGATGAAAAAAATCAAACTAAATTAATAGATAAAACAGATATAATTATAAAAGCATTAGAAGAAAATAATATAAAGTCAATTTCAAATAATTTGCACAATTCCTTTGAGGATGTCATGCCTGATAAAAAATTAATTCATAATATAAAAGATGAATTAACAAAAAATGGTGCTATTGCAAGTTTAATGACAGGATCTGGTTCATGTGTTTATGGTATTTTTGAAAATAAAAATATAGCTCGAAATGCATATAAAGTGTTAAAGGAAAAATATGAAACATATATATGCACATCATATAATTCGAAAAATAAAACATATCTCGGAAAATAACAAAAGTAGAACAAATAAGATATATCAACATTTTTGATTATATTAAAAAGTAACAAAAAACATATACAAATAAAATCATAAATGATATAATAAAGCCATCAAACAAATAGAAAAAAACATAGTGAAAAGAAAGGAAGATTAAATTGGAAAAACTAAAAGAGAAAATAAAAGAAAAACTGAGTGCAATAACATTAAATCAATGGCACATTGGAATCATAATTATTGGTATAATATTTGTTTCATTAGGTGCATTTCATAGTAATTTATGGTTTGATGAATGCTATTCAGCAGGACTAGCTAGACATACATTTGGAGAGATATGGACAATAGGAGGAAATGATGTACACCCTATATTATATTATTGGATGCTAAGAATTGTTTATTTACTTACAGGTGGTTCAATAATATCATATAAATTATTTTCAGTTATACCAATTGCAATAATGATAGTTTTGGGATATACACATATCAGAAAAGACTTTGGAGAAAAAACAGGTTTTATATTTTCGTTTTTATGTGCATTTTTACCAGAAATGGCACAATATGCCATAGAAGTTAGAATGTATTCGTGGGCTATTTTAACAGTTACAGTTTTAGCAATTTATGCATACAGATTAACCAAAGAAGATAACACTAAAAATTGGCTGATTTTTGGTATAGCAAGTCTGATGAGTATATATCTCCACTATTATGGATTAATGGCTGCTGGAGTAATAAATGTGATATTACTTGTTTACTTAATTATTAAAAAGAGAAAAAAAGGAATAATATTCATTGTATCTATGGGTGTTGTGCAAGCAGTTGCATATTTACCATGGTTAGTAAATTTTGTTACACAATTAAGCAATGTATCAGGTGGATTTTGGATAGGATTTTCTTTCCCGCAAACACCAATGGAACTGTTAAGCTCACAACTAGCAGGATATGTTAAAACATCAGATTATACAGGCTTACTTGTACCAACAGTTTTAGCACTTGAATTATATGGATATATGATTTATAAAACATACAAAAATGCAAAAGCAAAAGAAAATTTAACAGCATTTAAATGGTCAGTAATTGTGTATTTTGCAGTAATTATTGCAGCATTACTAGTTACAGTTGTTATGAAAACGTCAATATTATATTATAGATATTTATTTGTAATAACAGGATTATACATATTTGCAATAAGTTTTATATTAGGCAAAGAACAAAACAAAATAGAAATTGTTTCAATATTATCTGTTATTGCTATATTAGGAATATATAACAATATAGTAATGATGAAAGACAACTATGATAAAACAAATATGGAACCAATAAATTACATGAAAAGTAATATTCAAGAAGGAGACATGATTGTATTTGCAAATCTTGGCGGAGGTTTTGTAACAGCAGTACATTTTCCAGATAACCAAGTATATTTCTACAATGCAGATAATTGGGGAGTTGAAGAAGCATATAAGGCATTTGGACCAAACTATGAAACTGTTGTAACCAAAGATTTTGTAAGGGATTGCTCAAAAAGAGTATGGGTAATTGATGATTCTAATGGAAATACATATGATGACTTATTTAAAGATTATGGATATAACAAAATTTCAGAAGAAAATTATTTTACAAAATATCATGGTTATAATTATAAAATAACATTAATTGAAAATTAGAAAAAATAATGATTGTAAGATTTTATAAACTAAGAAATGTATCTTCTTATATAAAATCTTACAATCATTTTGCCGTATAAAATAATATATCATAAATTTATGATTTTATATCCCATTTTTTACTAATATGTGCTTGTGATGTTTTCTTTTTTGGAGAAATAAAACTAGCACGATATCTCTTTTTCCAGATTGGTGGTATAAAATAACCATTTCCTGGTGAATTATAAGCTGGTGCAAATGGTGCAGTATATGGAACTCCAAAAGATTTAAGACTACATAGAAGAGTTGCATATATAAATATTCCTGCTCCAATCCCTAAGAAACCTGCTGTTACACCTAATGCAATAAATAAGAACCTGAATATACGCAAATGGAAACCAAAAGAAAAATCAGGAATTGCATAAGATGAAATACCAGTTATTGCAACAATTATTATTAATATAGGACTAACAATACCAGCATTAACTGCTGCGTCTCCTAAAATTAAAGCGCCAACAATACCAATTGTAGAACCAATAGGTGAAGGGACACGTAGACCCGCTTCACGAATCAGCTCAAAAGAAAATTCCATTAACAACAATTCGAAAATGATAGGAAATGGCACATTTTCTCTTGCTGCTAAAATAGAGAACAATAATTCTGTAGGCAATATTTCTTGATGGAAACTTGTAATAGCCATATAAATTCCAGGCAATAAAAGTGTTAAAATAGCTGCAGTTACACGGAGGAAACGCAAAAAGTTAGCAAAAATTGGTCTTAAATTAGTATCTTCTGGAGAGAATAAAAAATCTTCAACAGTTGCTGGCATTATAATAGCCTGAGGATTTCCATTTACAAGAACAACAACACGACCTTCAAAAAGATATTTTGTACATTTATCAGGACGTTCTGTAGAAAGTGTTTGTGGAATTCCAAAACCTTCATCTTCTTCAATTAATTGTTCAAGCTGACCAGTAGATAAAAGCGAATCTATATCAATACTACTTATTCTATATTTTACCTCAGAAACAAGATCACTGTTTGCTATATTTTGCATATAACAAATACCACATTTTGTTTTACTTAAATGACCAACAGGTATATTTTCTATTATTAAATTTTCATTATTTACTATACGCCTTATAAGAGAAGTATTTGTTCTGAAATTTTCAACAAATGCTTCTTGTGAACCTTTAATAACAGATTCATTATTTGAGGCTTCAATACTACGTTGATTATATTGCTTTACATCAATGTCAAATGCAGTATCAGCAGTATCAATAAATAAAAGGCAGTCTCCCATGTTTATTCCAGAATAAACATCTTCAAACTTTGTAACTTTAGTCACACTATTTTGTGGTAACAAACAACTATCAACATAATTTATAATGTCATTGTTAGCATCTTTATTATATTTTGGTTTACTAATCATTAAAGCTTTTAATATAAAATCATTTATAGAGTCGGTATCAACTAAACCATCAATATAAATAATAAAACACCTATAGTTTTGACTAAAAACTTGCATATTAAATTCTCGTATGATGACATCATTATTAAGTAATGTATTATATTTGTATTTTAAAAACTCTAAATTTTCACATACATTTGGGAAAATAACTTTTACATTTTCCTTTATATTAAAATTTTCTGCATTAACATTATTTGAAATCGAAAAATTATAATGCTTGTCACCATTAGGACTTATTAGATTATTAAAAAAATTCTTGATATTCATATTAGTAATATTTACAAAAATTGAAAAAATATTCATAAGTGAATAAAATGTCATTCAAAATATGAAATATATGATATAATACTAGAAGATAGAAAGGGAAAATGTAAAATGAGAAAAATATTGCTAATAGAAGATAATGAGACAATAATAATAGGCTTGAAATATACATTAGAACAAGAGAATTTTGATGTTGATATTGCTAAAAATATAATAGAAGCAAAATCTAAAATAAAAAAATATGATTATAATATTTATTTGTTAGATATAGCGCTACCAGATGGAGAAGGTTATGAAATCTGCAAATATGTAAAAGAAAAAGGGAATTATCCTGTAATATTTTTAACGGCAAAAGATGAAGAAAAAGATGTTGTGCAAGGATTAGATATGGGAGCAGATGATTATATAATCAAGCCATTCAGAACAAGAGAATTAGTATCAAGAATAAATAGTGTATTAAGAAGGTATGAAAATACAAATATTGAAGAACATAAAATACAATGCAAAAATATAGTAATAGACAGCAATACTGCTAAAGTTTATAAAGATGGAAAAGAAGTAGTGTTAACAAGTTTAGAATATAGGATATTATTAATGCTATTTAACAATAAAGGAATATTAATAAAAAGAGAGCAATTATTAGAAAAAATATGGGATATTGCAGGGAGTTTTGTTAATGATAATACATTAACAGTATATATTAAAAGAATAAGAGAGAAATTAGACGATAAAAATGGAGAAATAATACAAACAGTAAGAGGAATTGGATATACGGTAGTAGAAAAGTAAAATCATACAAAAACAAATAAGATAATAAAAAGGATGTACATTAAAATGAAAATATTTAAAGAAAAAAAGCTAATAATATCAATACTTATAATAACAATAGCAATGATTATTTTTAATTATATATTTATAAAAAGGCAAAATGAAATATATCAAAATAAAGTAAATATAGTGATTGCAAACATGATAGGGGAAATTACACAAAAATATCCAGACATAAGTGAAGAAGAATTAATAAAGATATTAAACACAAGGCAAAGTTCAATAAAATATGGATATAGTATTTTGGAAAAATACGGAATTAGTGAAAATAATAATTCAGCAATAAGAGATTTAGAAGAACAAGAGAAAAACGTTATAAAAATAAATATAGCATCAATAATAATGTTTTTAATATTAATGATTATACTGTTTGTTATATATAGAAACAAACAAGAAAAAGAACTAAATAAAATTATTAAATATATTGAACAAATAAACAATAAAAATTATGAATTAAAAATTGATGAGAATTCAGAAGGCGAATTGAGCAATTTAAAAAATGAATTATATAAAATAACTGTTATGTTAAAAGAACAGGCAGAAAAATCTTTAAATGATAAGAAAATGTTGAAGAAATCATTAGAAGATATATCACATCAACTAAAAACACCACTAACTTCAATATCAATAATGCTAGACAATATAATAGAAAATCCTAACATGGATGAGAAAACTAAAAACAATTTTATGATTGAAATAAGCAGACAAATAGAATGGATAAATTGGTTGGTAATATCAATTTTAAAATTATCAAAATTGGAATCAAATACCGTAGAATTTGAGAGAAAAGAGATTGATGTAAAAAGTCTTGTAAAAGATGCAATCAAAAATCTTGCCATACCACTAGACATTAAACAACAAAATATTACAATAAATGGCGAAAATGCAACTTTTTATGGTGATTATAATTGGCAATTAGAAGCAATTACAAATGTTTTAAAAAATTGTATTGAACATTCACCAGAAAATAGTACTATTTATATTAATTTTGTTGAAAATAAATTTTATACAAAAATTTCAATAACAGATGAAGGAAATGGAATTGATAAAGAAGATATTAAACATGTATTTGAAAGATTTTATAAAGGCAAAAATTCGTCAAGTAATAGTATAGGTATTGGTCTGGCACTTTCAAAAAGTATAATAGAAAAAGATAATGGTAATATTACTTGTTTTTCTAAAATAAATGAGGGAACAACATTTGAAATAAAATACATTTTAACTTGACAAGACTTTTGACATATGATAATCTAGTATAGAAAACTAGATTGCACAAATGACATATTAAAAAGTTTATTCTAAAATTGAGTTTGTGCCTAGAGGAAGGAACTTAAAAATGGAAAAGTATTTTAAATCAGTAAATTGTGAAAATATAAAAGAAATTGTATATAATTCAGCAAAGGAATATGGAGATAAAACTGCATTTGTAATAAAACAAAAAAATGGTAAAGATGTTACATATAAGAACATATCATTTAAAGAATTTTTAAATGATGTTAATTCTTTTGGAACTGAATTGTATAAATTAGGATATAAAGATAAAAGAATTGCAATAACAGGTAGAAATAGATATGAATGGGTTGTTGCACATATAGCAAATTTAACAGGAGGAATATTGTCTATACCGCTTGATAAAGAACTTCAAATAGATGAATTTGAAAGTTGCTTAAAAAGAAGTAAAGCAGATGTATTAGTATTTGATGAAAAATACATTGATATGATTGAAGAAATCAAAAAAAGAGGAAATACACAAGTAAAAGAATATATTTGTATGGCAGAACAAGAAGGTTATAAAAACTTTTGGGATTTAAAAGATGATGGAGCAAAGTTTGTAGAACAAGGAGAAAAAGAATACATAGAAGCGGAAATCGATTCATATAAAATGGCTATATTGTTATTTACATCTGGAACCACATCAAAATCAAAAGCTGTAATGTTATCACAAAATGGTATAGCCTCAAATGTATATTCAATGTTATTAGTTGAAGATATATTATCAACTGATAGAAACTTAGCATTTTTACCATTACACCACATATTTGGTTCAACAGGACTAATTGTAATGATAGCAGCAGGTGTAACAACATCATTTCCTGATGGACTAAGATATATTGCTCAAAATCTAAAAGAATACAAAATAACACTATTTGTAGGTGTACCACTTCTAGTAGAAGCAATATATAGAAAAATTGAAAATGAAGTTGAAAAACAAGGTAAAACAAAATTGATAAATTTTGCAAAAGGGCTAAGCAACTTTTTATTAAAATTTAATATAGATATTAGAAGGAAATTATTTAAATCTGTATTAGATGCTTTAGGAGGAGATTTAAGATTTATAATATCAGGTGGTGCACCACTTGATAAAGAAGTTGCAAAAGGTTTTAACGAAATTGGTGTTCAAGTAGTACAAGGTTATGGGTTAACAGAAACATCTCCAGTAATTGCAGCTGAAAACTTTAAAAATATAAGATTTGGTTCTGTAGGGCATATAATGGAAAATGTACAAGCTGAGATTGTAAACAAAGATGAAAATGGTATTGGGGAATTAAGAGTAAAAGGTCCAAATGTAATGTTAGGATATTATGAAAATGAAGAAGCAACTAATGAAGTAATAAAAGATGGTTGGTTCTATACAGGAGATTTAGGATATTTTGATAAAGATAATTATTTATTCTTAACAGGAAGACAAAAAGACATGATTGTTTTAAAAAATGGTAAAAAAGTTTTCCCAGAAGAAATAGAAACATTAATAAATAGAATTGATCTTGTAAAAGAATGCATTGTATATGGAATGCCAGAAGAAGAAAACAAAAACGATATAAAATTATCAGTTAAAGTAGTATATGACAAAGATGTTGCAAATGAAAAATATCCAAATAAAACAATTGATGAATTAAAAGAAATAATATGGGAAAAAATAAAAGAAATAAATAAAACATTTCCTAGATATAAATATGTAAAAAATATTACAATAACAGATGAAGAACTAATAAAAACAACAACAAAGAAAATAAAAAGGCATGAGGAACTTAAAAAAATATTATCAGAAAAATAATTATTTAAATTAGCACTCTGCTATTGACATTGCTAAAATATATGGTATAATAATATATGTAAACGAAAAAAGGCACATTTTATAATCTATAAACTGTGCTTTTAAGGCATTCATAAAGGAGGTTGATATTATGAATATGCAAAAATTTACTCAAAAATCATTAGAAGCAATACAAGAATCACAGAATATTGCGATTGAAAATCAAAATGCACAAGTAGAACAAGAACATTTATTACTAGCACTTTTACAACAAGACAATAGTTTAATAAAAGAATTGTTAAAGAAAATCGGCACATCAGAAAATTTTGAAAATGAACTAGAAAATATCATTTCAAAAATGCCAAAAGTAGTTGGAGGAGCGAGACCAAGTAATGGAATATATGTTTCACAAGATTTAGACATAACACTTACAAATGCAGAAATAATAGCCAAAAAAATGAAAGATGAATATGTATCAGTTGAACATATAATGTTATCAATGTTTGACAATGGAAATCGTAAAATAAAAGATTTATTTAGAACATTTAATGTAAATAAAAATGAATTTTTAAAAGCATTAACAAGTGTTAGAGGAAATACAAGAGTAACAACAGATAATCCAGAAGAAACATATGATGCACTAAAAAAATATGGACAAGATTTAGTACAACTTGCAAGAGAGCAAAAACTAGACCCTGTAATAGGCAGAGATAATGAAATAAGAAATGCAATAAGAATATTATCAAGAAAAACAAAAAACAATCCATGTTTAATTGGAGAGCCAGGTGTTGGTAAAACAGCTATAGTTGAAGGTTTGGCACTAAGGATTGTAAGAGGAGATGTTCCAGAAGGTCTAAAAGATTGTACAATATTTTCACTAGATATGGGACTATTAATAGCAGGTGCTAAATATAGAGGAGAATTTGAAGAAAGACTAAAAGCAGTACTACAGGAAGTAAAGAAAAGTGAAGGAAAAATAATCTTATTCATTGATGAAATTCACACAATAGTTGGAGCTGGAAAAACAGATGGAGCAATGGATGCAGGCAACTTACTAAAACCAATGCTAGCAAGAGGAGAACTACACTGTATAGGTGCAACAACACTAAATGAATATAGAAAATATATAGAAAAAGACCAAGCACTTGAAAGACGTTTCCAACCAGTAATGGTAGATGAACCAACAGTAGAAGATACAATATCAATATTAAGGGGACTAAAAGAAAGATATGAAGTATATCATGGTGTAAAAATATCTGATAATGCACTAATAACAGCAGCAACATTGTCACATAGATATATATCAGATAGGTTCCTTCCAGATAAGGCAATAGACTTGATTGACGAAGCATGTAGTATGATAAAAACAGAAATGCAATCAATGCCAACAGAACTAGATGAAATATCAAGAAAAATAATGCAATTAGAAATAGAAGAAACAGCATTATCAAAAGAAAAAGATGAATTATCAAAGAAGAGATTAGACACAATAAAAAAAGAAAAAGCAGAACTAAAAACAAAATTTGATTCAATGAAAGCAAAATGGGAAAACGAAAAAGAAGCAATAGGAAAAGTCCAAAAACTTAGAGAAGAAATAGAAAAAGTGAATGCAGAAATTGAACAAGCAGAAAGAAATTATGAACTAAATAAATTAGCAGAATTAAAATATGGTAAATTACCAGAGCTACAAAAACAATTAAAACAAGAAGAGGAACTTGCTGAAAAAGGAAAAGAAAGTGGTTTACTAAGAAACAAAGTAACAGAAGATGAAATTACAAAAATTATATCAAAATGGACAGGAATACCTGTTGCAAAACTTATGGAAGGCGAAAAAGAAAAAATATTAAATCTTGATAAAATACTTCATAAAAGAGTAATAGGTCAAGATGAAGCAGTAGAAAAAGTATCTGAAGCAATAATGCGTTCAAGAGCAGGAATTGGAGACCCACGTAGACCAATAGGTTCATTTATGTTCTTAGGACCAACAGGTGTAGGTAAAACAGAACTTGCAAAATCACTTGCAGATGCACTATTTGATGATGAACACAATATGGTAAGAATTGATATGTCAGAATATATGGAAAAATATTCTGTATCAAGATTAATAGGAGCTCCTCCAGGATATGTTGGATATGAAGAAGGAGGACAATTAACAGAAGCAGTAAGAAGAAAACCATATTCAGTAATATTATTTGATGAAATTGAAAAAGCGCATCCAGATGTATTTAATGTATTATTACAAGTACTAGATGATGGTAGAGTTACAGATTCACAAGGTAGAACAGTAGATTTCAAAAATACAATAATAATATTAACATCAAACTTGGGTTCAGAATACATTTTGGAAGGAATACAAGAAAATGGTGAAATATCTGGAGAGGCAAAAGAAAAAGTTAGAACATTATTAAAACAAAAATTCAGACCAGAATTCCTAAATCGTTTAGATGAAATAGTATTTTATAAACCATTAATGAAAAATGAAATATCTAAGATATTAGACTTATTAATAGATGATTTAAGAAAAAGACTTGAAGACAAAAATATAAAAATAGAAGTATCTGAATCAGCTAAAAATTATCTAATAGATAATGGCTATGATGAAGCATATGGAGCAAGACCATTAAAAAGATTCGTGCAAAAGAAACTTGAAACATTAATAGCAAGAAAAATCTTATCAAATGAAATAATGCCAAATAGTACAGTAAAAGTAGATTGTAAAGATAATGAATTATTTATAAAATAATATATATATTAATAATATATCAAATAACTAGCTAGAAATAGTTGGTTATTTTTTTGACTAAATTAAAATGTCACTTTAGAGTCACTTTACTTGTGTAATATAAAATCAAACATAAATGAAATGGAGGAATTTAATATGGAAATATTGAGAGTAGAAAACCTAAACAAAATATATGGAAAAGGAGAAAATGAGGTAAGAGCTGTAGATAATGTTTCATTTTCAGTTGAAAAAGGAGAATTTATTGCAATTATTGGAGCAAGTGGAAGCGGAAAATCAACATTATTACATTTATTGGGAGGAGTAGATAGACCAACAAGTGGAAAAGTATATATAGATGGAAAAGATATATATGCATTAAATGATGAGAAACTTGCAATATTTAGAAGAAGACAAGTAGGATTAATATATCAGTTTTATAATTTAATACCAATATTAAATGTGGAAGAAAATATAAAATTACCGTGTGACCTTGATGGAAAAGAAGTCGACCCTAAAAGATTAAATGAGTTACTAAAAACATTAAATTTAGAAAATAGAAAAACACATTTACCAAATGAATTATCAGGAGGTCAGCAACAAAGGGTTTCAATTGGAAGAGCTATTATAAATAACCCCGCTATTATGCTAGCAGATGAGCCAACAGGAAATCTTGACAGCAAAGCATCTGAAGAGATAATTTCATTATTAAGATTATCTAATCAAAAGTATAAGCAAACAGTTATAGTTATAACACATGATGAGAA
The DNA here is from genome assembly GCA_934184665.1 of uncultured Clostridia bacterium. GTDB lineage: Bacteria > Bacillota > Clostridia > TANB77 > CAG-508 > CAG-269. Next base: position 16,679 of record CAKPSX010000024.1, read on the forward strand.
AATTGCATTAGAGGCAGACAGGATTATTACTATAGGTGATGGTAAAATTATAAAAGATGAAAGAAATTAGGATAAAGCTGAAAAACAATTACAATTTTGGACTGTGCCAAAATTTAATTCTTTTCCAGCAAGGGATTGTACAATAAGAAAGGGATGAAAATAAAATGAATATATTAAATAAATTTACACTAAAAAGCTTGAAACTTAATTCCAAAAGAACAATTGCGACATCTATTGGAATAATATTATCAACAGCTTTGATTTGTGCAGTTGCAGGAGTGTTTTCAAGCTTTCAAAAAACACTTATAAAACATGCAGTAGAATTAGATGGAAGTTATCATGCAGTGTTTTATGATGTACCAAAAGAAAAACAAAAATATATAACAGAAAATCGTGATATAAAAGAAACATACATAACACATGGAGTTGGGTATTCAAAATTAGAAGGAAGCAAAAATGATTATAAGCCATTTTTATATTTAATGGAATTTGATGAAAAAGCATTAAACAATTGGGGACTTAAAATAAAAGAAGGAAGATTACCACAAAATTCAAAAGAAATTGTTATATCAGATCATATAGAAGAAAATGCTGGAGTGAAATATAATGTGGGAGACAAAATAACTTTAAACATAGGACAAAGAATATCAGAAGGAGAAAAATTAAATCAAAACAATCCATATAATAACCCGAAAGATAGTAAACAAAAAGGATATGTTGAAGAACAACTAGAACTTACAGAAACAAAAGAATTTACAATAGTAGGAATAATAAATAGACCAAATATGGAAATAGAAGGATATTCAGCACCAGGATATAGTGTAATTACAAAACTTGACCATAATGTTGATGATGATGTAAACATATTAGTAAAATATGAAAACATAAATGATACATATACTAAGACAAAAGAATTAAGTGAAAAATTAGGGAATATTACATATCATGAAAATTCAGAACTATTAAGGTGGTCTGGTGTTTCTAGGTCAAATGATACCATGGAAATGTTATTCACATTAGCTGGAATTGTAATATTAATTATAATTGTATCAAGTGTTTTTGTAATAAAAAACAGTTTTGACATTTCTATAACAGAAAAAATGAAACAATATGGTATGTTATCAAGTATAGGTGCAACCAAAAAACAAATAAAGAAAAATGTTCTATTTGAAGGAATGGCATTAGGAATAATATCAGTTCCTATTGGAATTTTATGTGGGATATTAGCAACATTTATATTAATGCAAGTAACAACAATATTAGTTGGAAAATCATTTTTCTCAAATGAAATTAAATTTGTATTTAACATACCAATATTAGCGATTGTTTTAAGCATAGTATTAGGATTTCTAACAATATATTTATCATGTATATTTTCAGCAAGAAAAGCAAGCAAAATCACGCCAATAGATGCAATAAGAAGCAATGAAGATATAAAAATAAAATCGAAAAAAATAAAATCACCTAAAATAATAAAAAAGATATTTGGAATAGGTGGAGAAATAGCATACAAAAATTTAAAGAGAAACAAAAAGAAATACAGGACAACAGTTGCATCACTAGTTGTAAGTATCACAGTATTTATAGCATTGTCAACATTTATGATATATGCATTTGATATGTCAGGGATATATTATAATGAAATGGATTATAATGTAATGATTTCAATGTATCCAAATACAAATGAAAACATGAAAGAAGAAAAAATTTATAAATATTATCAAAATATTGTTAATACACATAATGAAATAAATAAATATACAATTGAGAGACATGCAATGATAGTATTAGATAATCCTGAAAGCAAGATGACAGAAGAATATAAGAAAATATATGAAGAAGATAAATCGGTAAATGAAGGATATGAATTTTCTATTCCAATAACTACTTTAGGAGAAAAAGAATATAGAGAATATGTAAAAGAATTAGGCGGAAAGTATGAAGATTATAAAGATGGAATAATATATTATAATAATTCACAATATTATGGTGAAGATAATAAAAAAATTGATACATTAATAATTAATAAAAATGATGAAATAAATGGAAAATTACAAGAAACACAAAATAAAGTTTCTTTACGAATCTTGAAAATTACAGATAAAGCACCAATGGGCATAAACTCATCAGCATTCGGAATGTTTTTAGTAAGTGATGAATTATTAGATTCATTGCCTGAATATACATGTAAAAACATGAAGATTGATACAGATAAACCAAATGAGATATGTGAAAGAATTGAAGAAGAATATAACAATAGTAGTTTAAAAGGCGAATATAAATTTAATTTTACAAACTATAAAGAATCAGCAGATGAAAATAATAGGATGGTATTACTAATTTCAATATTTTTATATGGATTTATAACTGTAATAACATTAATAGGAGTGACGAATATATTTAATACAATTACAACAAACATGAATTTAAGAAGCAAGGAATTTGCAATGTTAAAATCTATAGGAATGACTAAAAAAGAATTTAATAATATGATAAGACTAGAAAGCATTTTTTATGGATCAAAATCATTAATTATAGGAATTGCACTTGGTCTGGGGCTTTCATATTGGATGTATTCTAGCATGGTAAAAGCAGATGCCACAAGTGGAATACCATTTGTATTCCCAACAATGTCAATTATAATATCTATTATATTTATTTTTATTATTGTTGGAATAATAATGAGATACTCGTTAAACAAAATTAACAAACAAAATATAATTGAAACAATTAGAAAAGATAATATATAAAAGTTCTTGATAATGAGAAAAAACTGTTGTATAATGTAGCCGGAAGTAATAAATAACAGAAAGGAATACATTAAAATGACATTAGTAGAAGAATTAAAATGGAGAGGGCTAATAAAAGATATATCAAGTCCAGAATTAGAAGAGAAACTTAATAAAGGAGGTCTAACATTTTATATAGGAACAGACCCAACAGCAGATAGTCTACATGTAGGACATTTATCAAGTTTCTTGATATCAAAAAGATTAAAAGAAGCGGGACATCATCCAATATTGTTAGTTGGTGGTGGAACAGGAATGATAGGAGATCCTAGACCTACAACAGAAAGAGCCATGATAAGTAAAGAAGCTGTTGCAAATAATTTTAAAGCATTAAAAAAACAAGTAGAAGATATATTCGGGTTTGAAGTTGTAAATAATAATGATTGGTATAAAGATATAAATGTAATAGATTTTTTAAGAGATTATGGTAAGTTTTTCAATGTAAATTATATGTTAGATAAAGACATAATAAGAAGAAGACTTGAAACAGGAATAACATATACAGAATTTTCATATATG
>CAKPSX010000025.1 GCA_934184665.1 uncultured Clostridia bacterium
TATTACCAATTTTATTACATTTTAAACATAGAATTATTTCAAAATTATAATACCAAAAACGCACCCATTAGTCAATATATTTTGCAATTATTTTTGAGTGCATTTTTCACTCTTTTTATGTGAATCGTCATAATTGTTTTTGGAGTCAAGTATAGTTTAGTCAATCATGTAGCATTTTTTGAAAATTGTTGTTAAATATTGATTGCAAATAAAGTAATTCTATTATACTATCTTGAATATATTTAAAAGAGGTGTATCATGAAAAAAAATCTCTTTTTTATTTTTAAATTGAAGGAATTAATTTTGCCAATTATATTAATACTTTTCACATGTTGTCTTGTTTTGTTTTCAAATACTAATTTAGTTGCTGCTAAAAACGGACTTGTTTTATGGGTTAATTCTATAGTTCCAGCACTGTTTCCATTTTTTGTTGCAACTGAATTATTATCACACACGAATTTTACATATTATCTTGGCAAACTTTTAAATAGATTTATGAAACCTGTTTTTAATGTCAGAGGTGAAGGTAGTTTCGCTTTTATTATGGGCCTTTTGAGTGGATACCCTATGGGAGCTAAAATCGCTGTGAATTTTCGAGAAAATAATATTTGCTCTAAAGAAGAATGTGAAAGATTGTTAAGTTTTACTAATAATTCTGGTCCTTTGTTTATATTGGGAGCTGTTGGTATTGCAATGTTTGGAAATTCTACTATTGGATTTCTCTTACTATTTACTCATATCCTGGCTTCTATTACCGTTGGCTTTATTTTTAGATTTTGGAAATATAGCCCCAACATAGCACAAAATAATACTACTATTAAAAAATTAAAAAACACAAATGATATTAATATTTCTAATTTAGGTGGAATTATTGGTAATAGCATCACTAGTTCTATTAATACCATCTTGTTAATCGGTGGGTTTGTTGTACTGTTTTCTGTAATATTGTCTATATTACAAACAACACATTTATTAACAGCTTTTTCTGAATTAATAGAACCTATTTTAATCTTTTTCAATATTCCATCTGAGTTTGCTACTGGCTTAATATCTGGAATATTAGAACTTACAAATGGATTAAATATTGTTTGCACTATACCTCAAAAAAAGCTTTCTATTAATATAATTATTGCATCATTTCTTTTAGGTTTAGGTGGAATTTCAATATTATTACAAGTTTGGAGTACAATTTCAAAAAGTGATTTGTCTATAAAACCATATATATTAGGAAAATTGCTACATGCCTGTTTTTCTGCATTTTACACATACTTGTGTTTACAAAATTTTATATTTTTTAATTTTGATCTTTAAAAACACTTGCATATTTAATAGACAAAACGAACCTAACTTATTCATGCCAGTGTTGAGTTTTCTACTATAAAGAAAAAAGCAGAAATTGAAATTTATAGATTTTTCAATTTCTGCTCTTTTCTTATTTATTCTTAAACAATTGCTTTATTAAACTATTATTTTATTACACTATAAAAATTCTCAAAAGTAAAACCTCTATCTCTAAAATATGCTATTATTTGTGGTAATGATTCTGCTGTTGTCATTTTGTTTCCTGCATCATGCATAAGTAATACAACACTTGTATGTTCACCAACTGTTTTATCAATCTCTTGTAAAAATTCCTCTTGTGTTGTACAGCCTGCAGCATCTGATGTAAGTGAATTCCAATCAACATTTACTATTCCATTCTGATTTAATAATTCTTTAGCTTCTTTTTTTATTTCTGCATATTTTCCTCCATGAAATCCACCTGGAAATCTAAATAAATGTGGATTATATTCTTGATTTCCAATTGCATTTCTTATTGCTACTAATGTTTTATTATATTCATCAAGTACACTTTGTGCAGATGCATATATCTGACTATAAGAATGTGAATATCCATGGCTTGCAACATAATGACCTTCATCATATTCTCTTTTTGCAATATCTGGGTTTAATTCAACTCTGCTTCCCAACAAGAAAAATGTAGCCTTTATATTTTCCGATTTTAATGTATCTAACACAACTGGTGTAACATTTTTTGATGGACCATCATCAAATGTTAAAAACACTCTCTTTTCTGTTGAATGATATAAATTATTTATATTATCTATTCCTTCTTGTGTTAGTTGTGGCAATTTTGAATTACTAGCTTTAGATACTTCATTCTGACTCTCAGTTTCGTCTCCTGCTGTTTCAATTGCTTGTTCTTGCTGTTTAGAATATGCAATATATATTTTTTCATCTAACTTTTTTCTATATATTTCTTTTATTAATATTATAGCTATTATACTTAATACTACTAAAAATGATATAATTATTGTATTTCGTATATTTTTATATTTTCTCCTTATAGAAATCAAATCCATTTTTCCACCTTTTATTAATTATTAATAATTTTAATTTTTTAAATATTCTAGTTCTTCTTCTACATTTTTTCTCATGAATAGTGGTTCACCTTTTTCAATTACTTTTATATCTTTTAATTGGTCATATTTATTTATTGAATCCCATTTTTGTAATTCACAAGGTATTCCTATTTGTCCTAACAAGTTTATTGATGTATCTTCCATAATTGGTAATAATATTATTCCTATTTTTCTTATATTTTCAATTAGATGATACATACTTGATTTTAATTTTTCGATTTCTTCATTTTTTGCAAGTTCCCATGGTCTTGTTTCATCAATATATTTATTTGTTCTTGATATTAATGTCCATATTTCTTGTAATGCATTTGAAAGTTCATATTTTTCTATTAATTTCTCAACTTTGCTAATCTGACTTTCTGTAAATTCTTCAAATTCTTTATCAACTTCGTTTGGTGTTCCATTATATTCTGGAACTTTTCCATCGAAATATTTGTTTACCATTGATACTGTTCTATTTACAAGATTTCCTAAATCATTACATAAATCTGAATTATATCTTTCAATAAATTCTTCTGGTGAATATATACCATCTTGTGAAACTGGCATTACTCTTAATAAGAAATATTTTGTAGCATCAACACCATATCTGCTTATTAGTTTTTCTGGATATACTACATTTCCAAATGATTTTGACATTTTTCCATCTTTCATCATTATCCAATTGTGTACTAAAATATTTTTTGGTAATGGTAAATCTAATGCCATTAAAAATATTGGCCAATATATTAAATGAAATCTTGCAATATCTTTTCCTACTATTTGTAAATCTGGTGACCAATATTTTTTAAATAATTCATCATCATCTGTCATATATCCTAATGCTGTTAAATAGTTTAATAATGCATCTAACCATACATATATAACATGTTTAGGATCACTTTTTACTTTTATTCCCCAGTCAAAAGTTGTTCTTGTTACACATAAATCTTCTAAACCTGGTTTTATAAAATTATTTATCATTTCTGTTTTTCTATATTCAGGTTGTACAAAATCTGGATGTTCTTCATAATATTTTAATAACTTGTCTACATATTTTTTCATATTAAAGAAATATGCTTCTTCTTGCATTTTTACAACATCTCTACCACAATCTGGGCATTTTCCATTTATTAATTGTGTTTCTGTGAAATAGCTCTCACAAGGCATACAATATAATCCCTCATATGAGCCTTTGTATATATCTCCTTGTTTTAGAAGCTTTTCAAATACTTCTTGAACTATTCTTTCATGTCTAGGTTCTGTTGTTCTTATAAAATAATCATAATCAATTTTCATTAATTTCCACAATTCTTTTGCCTGTTTTGCCATTTCGTCAACATGTTCTTGTGGTGTTTTTCCAGCTTTTTCTGCAACTGTTTGAATTTTTTGTCCATGTTCATCTGTTCCTGTTAATAAAAATGTATCATATCCTCTTAATTTTTTATATTTCTTCATTGTATCTGCCAATACTTCTGTATATGCTGTACCTATATGGAATTTTCCACTTGGATAATATATAGGTGTTGTTATATAAAATTTCTCCATTTGTATCACTCCTCTCTTAATGTAAATCATTCTTCAAAATTTATATTATTATATCTCTTTTTAATAAATTATTTTCAACAATTCCAGTTCCTATAAATTTATCATTATGATATATTTTATAAATTCCATTTTCATAATTACAAGTAAGTTTTACTCCATTTAAAAATAGTTTAATTTTTCTATCATCTAATAGAATATTTTTTGAATTTTCAAAAAATTTTTCTAAAGTGATAAATTTTTCTAATTTATTTTTCGAGTCTTCTAATTCTTGTATCGTTATTGCATCTTCTATTTTGAATTCTCCCACTCTTGTTCTTTTTAATTCTTTCATATATCCAACTGTTCCAATTCTTTCTGCGATATTTTCACATAAAGTTCTGATATATGTACCTTTGGAGCAATCAACTCTAAATTCTATAGTTTTATTTTGAATATCAATATTTAACAATTCCATTTTGTATATTTCTATTTTTCTTGGTTTTAATTCAACAGTTTGGCCTTTTCTAGCATACTCATAAAGTTTTTTTCCATTTACTTTTATTGCTGAATACATTGGTGGTATTTGTTCTTGATGTCCTTCAAAACTCTGCAATACTTTTTTTACATTCACCTCAGATAACATTTCTGAGGTGACATTTTGTTCTTCAATGGTTTTTCCTTCACTATCTGCTGTATCTTTTTTCTCTCCTAACTGCAGAATTGCCTCATATGTTTTATCATGATTTATTAAGTATTTTGAAATTTCTGTTCCTTTACCAATAAGTAATGGTAACACTCCTGTTGCATTTGGATCTAATGTTCCAGTATGTCCAACCTTTTCATTAAATATTCTTTTTGCTTTATATACAATATCATGTGATGTACAACCTTTTGGTTTATTTATAATTATAATTCCATTCATATAAACTCCATTATTTTAATTGTTGTTTTACTGTTTTTATTATTTTAGATTTTGCTTCTTCAAGAGTTCCACTAACAAAGCATCCAGCTGCTCTTTTATGGCCTCCTCCACCTAGTAATAAGCATACATCTGAAACATTTAATTCTTCTTTTGAACGCATAGATACTTTATATCCATTTGCTCCTTCTTTTTCTTTTAATAAAATTCCAACTTCCACACCTTCGATGTCTCTCTCAATTTCAACAAGTCCTTCATCATCACCCATAGTAGCATTAACTTTTTGCATATCATCTAATGTTATGTACGATATAGCTATTTTTCCATCTTCAAGAAATTCCATTCTATCATACAATAATTTTATTAATTCACAATTAGCTTTTGTTTTAGTTCTTAATACTTTTTGACATATTCTTGATATATTAACACCTTTTCTTAATAATTCTGCAGCAAATTCAAATGTTTCAGGTGTTACTCCTGAATATTGAAATCCACCTGTGTCTGTAATTATACCTGTTAATATACATGTTCCTAAATCTTTATCTATTTCTATCCCAAAATATTCAAATATTCCAATTAATATTTGACAACATGCTGGAGCTACTGGGTCTACATAGTTTATATCAGCAAACATTGTATTTACTGAATGATGATCTATTTGTATTGTTTTTTTAGCTGTTTCAAAATATCTTTTTGCCCCAACTAATCTTTTTAAATCAGCACAGTCAACAGCAATTGCTAAATCATAATTTTCTACATCACTTTCTACTCTTATTTCATCTGCTTTTGGTAAAAATTCAAAATCTTTTGGAAATTCTGGTATTATTACATCTGCTTCTTTTCCTAATTTAGCAACAGCATGTTTCACTGATAGAGAGCTGGCTACAGCATCTCCATCAGGTGATTCATGTGATAATATTACTATTTTGTCTGCTTTTATTATTTCTTTTTTTATTTCATCTAATGTCATCTTTTTTCATTCCTTCCTAAATGAGCCATTATAGTTCAAATTCTAATTATTAATTTTCTTTCTTTTCATCTTTCATAATGTCATTTAAAATTTTGTCTATTCTCGCTCCATATTCTAAAGATTCATCTAATTCAAATACTAATTCTGGTGTATTTCTTAAATTAATTCTTTTCGCAAGTTCTGTTCTAAGGAATCCAGATGATTTTTTTAATCCTGCTAATGTTTCTTTTACATTTTTTGAATTTAAAATACTTACAGCTACTTTTGCATATTTTAAATCTGGTGTTACTTTAACCCTTGTAACACTTACCATTCCTGTTACACTTGGTTCTTTTAATTCGTAACTTATTATTTGACTAAGTTCTTTCTTAAATTCTTCATCAATTCTACCTTGACGGTTATTATTTTTTGGCATATTGCCCTCCTTATCTTTTTATCTCTTCTAAGATATAAGCCTCGATAATGTCTCCTTCTTTGATATCATTGTATTTTTCAATTTGAATACCACATTCATATCCTTTTGTAACTTCTTTAGCATCATCTTTAAATCTTTTTAATGAAGCTAATTTACCATCATGTATAACAACATTATCACGAAGTATTCTAACTCCTGCATTTCTTTCAAGTTTTCCATCTAATACATATGCACCTGCAATTGTTCCAACATTTGATATCTTAAATGTTTGTCTAACTTCTGCATTTCCTATAACTTTTTCTTCATATTTTGGTGCTAGCATTCCTTTCATTGCTGCTTCTACATCATCTATTGCTTGATATATTACAGAATATTGTTTTATTTGTACTCCATCTTTTTCTGCCATATCTTTTGCAGTTGGCATTGGTCTTACATTAAATGCTATTATTATGGCATTTGAAACTTTTGCAAGTGTTACATCTGATTCAGTAACTGCACCTGCTGCTGCATGTATTACTTTTACTTTTACTTCTTCATTTGATAATTTTTCCATTGATTGTTTTATTGCTTCTACAGAACCTTGAACATCTGCTTTTACAATTAAGTTAAGTGTTTTTAAGTTTCCTTCTTCCATTTGACTAAATAAATTATCTAATGTTACTGCAGTCATAGCATTTATTGCTTTTTCTCTTTGTAGACGTTTTCTCTTTTCTATTAAGTGTTTAGCTGTTTTTTCATCTTTAACTTCATAGAAAATTTCTCCAGCTGGTGGTACTTCTGTTAATCCCATTATTTCAACTGGTGTTGATGGTCCAGCTTTTTTAACTTTTTTGCCTTTTTCATCTGTCATACTTCTTATTCTACCTATTGATGAACCTACAACAATTGTATCTCCAACATCAAGTGTTCCTCTTTGTACAAGCATTGAAGCTATTGTTCCTTTGTTCTTGTCAAGTCTTGCCTCTATTACTACACCTTTTGCTTGTTTATTTGGGTTTGCTTTTAATTCAAGCATATCCGCTTCTAATAATACCATTTCAAGTAATTGATCTATATTTGTATTATTTTTTGCTGAGATTGGTACATATATTGTATCTCCACCCCATTCTTCTGGTACTAATTCATAAGCCATCAACTCTTGTTTTACTTTATCTATATTTGCATCAGGTAAATCCATTTTATTTACTGCTACTATAATTGGTATTCCAGCTGATTTTGCATGATTTATCGCTTCAACTGTTTGTGGCATAACACCATCATTAGCTGCAACTACAAGTATTGCAATATCTGTTATTTGTGCACCTCTTGCTCTCATTGCAGTAAATGCCTCATGTCCTGGTGTGTCTAAGAAAGTTATTTCTCTATTATTTACTTTTACTTTATATGCACCTATATGTTGTGTGATTCCACCTGCTTCACCTTCGATTACATTTGTTTTCTTAACAGCATCTAATAAAGATGTTTTACCATGGTCTACGTGTCCCATAACAACTATAACTGGTGGACGTGCTTCTAATTCTTCTTCTGAATCTTCTGAATCATCAAATAATATATCTTCTTCACTGACAGTTTCTTTTTTATTTACTTTTACACCAAATTCATCTGCTATTAATGTTGCTGTATCAAAATCAATTTCATTATTAATTGTTGCCATTATTCCATAGCCTAATAATTTTTTAATAACTTCTGCTGTTGTCTTTTTTAATTCAGCTGCAAAATCTTTAACAGTAATTGTTTCTGGTATCGTGATTTCTTCAAGTTTAAATATTTTCTGTTTATTTCTTTGCTCATTCTTACCAATTTTCTTTTTACCTTTTTTGCCTCTTTGTGTTGTTAAATCATAATAATCAAGCATTCCACCATCTTGGTCATCAAACATATTTGATAATCTATCTGTTCTTTTTAAACCTTTTAATTTATGTTCGTTTATTTCGCCATTTTGATTATTTTTTCTAGATTTACTATTTTTCTTATTATTTCTGTTTTCATCATATTTATTATTTTCTTTTTGTTTATCAAAAGTTCTATTATATTCTCTTGCTGGCTCTTTCTCAATTGTTTCAACAGACATAATATCTTTAATATTTCTTTCTATTCCTTTTTCATCTAATGGTCTATTTCTATTTTCAAATCTGTTATTTGGTCTATTTTGAGTATTTCTGTTTCCAAATCTTTGATTATTTTGGTTATTATTTCTATCGAAATGACGTGGATTATTATTTTGATTTCTATCTCTGTTATTGTAATTATTATTATTGTTAAATCTATTGCCACCATTATTGCCATTAGTTCTATTTGTCATATTACCATTTTGTCTGTTATTTCTATAATTATTATTTTGACCATCTCTATTATTGTTAGGTCTAGTTTCTCTATTATTATAATTTCTATTTTGATTATTATATGCATGTGCATTCTTATTTTCTGTTCTATTTACATTTTTATTTTGATTTTTGATTTCATTTCTGTTTTCAATTTTACTATTTTGATTTTGATTTTTATTTTCAATTCTATTTTCTTTTTTATTTTCTGGCATAACCTCTGCTCTTTCTTGTTTTTTTATTTCAACATCCATTTTATTTTCTTTTACTTCAACCTTTTCTTCTTTCTTTATTCCAAATAATTCATCAACTGTCATTGGTTTTGATGGCTTATTTCTGTATACAATATTGTAATCTTTGTTTTTCTTTCTTTCTACAAAACCTACATTATTGCTTTTCTTTTCTTCTTTTTTTACTTGTTCTTTTTGAACATTATTATCATCAGTTATTATAACTTCTCTCCTGATTATAACTGGTGTATCATTTTTCTCATTATTAGATTTTTTCTCTTCTTTCTTTACTGGTTTTTCTGATTGTTTTTTTATTTCCTCTTTTATTCTTGAAGCATCATTATCATCAACTGAACTCAAATGGCTTTTTGCTTCTATTTTTAGTTTTTGTGCTACTTTTACTACTTCTTTACTTGATATATCCATTTCTTTAGCTATGTCATATAATTTTATTTTACCCAATAACTTCACCCCCGACTTTTTTAGTTATTATATTTTGTATATTTCCATATATTTCTTCATCTATTTTTGTATCTAATGTTTTTTCTAGCTTTTTTGTTTTTATTGCTTTTTTTAAACATTCTTCACTATAACAAATATATGCTCCTCGTCCTTGTTCTTTTCCTATAGTATCAATTTTTATTTCATTTTCTTTATTTTTTACTATTCTTAATAAATCGCTTTTATTTTTTTGTGCTCTACATACTACACAACTTCTTTGTGGTATTTTCTTCACTATTTCCTCCTAAAGATTATTCTTCTACACTCTCTTGTTCTTCTTCTTGTTCGTTTTGCTCTTCTTGTTTTGCTTGTAATGCCTCTCTAAATTGAGTTTCTGATTTTATATCTATCTTCCAGTTTGTTAATTTTGCCGCAAGTCTTGCATTTTGACCAGCTTTACCAATTGCTAGTGATAATTGATCATCTGCAACAATTACTTGTGCAAACTTCTCTTCTTCTTTTATATCAACTGCCATTATTTGTGCTGGTAATAATGCAGATGCTATAAATATACTTGGATCAGGATTCCATTCTATAACATCTATTTTTTCTCCATGTAATTCATTTATAACATTTTGAATACGAATTCCCTTTTGACCTACACATGAGCCTACTGGGTCAATATTTTCATTTGGAGAATATACTGCTATTTTACTTCTTAATCCTGGATCTCTTGAAACACTTTTTATTTCTATTAAACCTTCATATATTTCTGGAATCTCGAACTCTAATAATTTTCTTACAAAGTCTGGATGTGTTCTTGATACAATTGCTTGTGGAATTCCTTTTTCTCCTCTTTCAACATCTACAACATATCCTTTTATTTTATCATTAACTCTATAAGTTTCTGTTGGGATTTGGTCTTTTGGAAGCATTATTCCTTCAAGTTTGCCTAAGTCTAATACAACAATATGTTTATCTGCTTTTTGAATAAGTCCTGTTACTATTTCGCCTTTTCTTTCATTATATTCATTAAATATCATGTTTCTTTCTGTTTCTCTTAATTTTTGAATTATTACTTGTTTTGCTGTTTGTGCTGCAATTCTACCAAAGTCTCTTGGTACAATTTCTACTTCTACTGTATCTCCAATTTTTAATTCTTTATTTATCTTTCTTGCTTCTTCTAAGCTGATTTCTAATGCTGGGTCATTTGCATTTTCCATTACCTCTTTTATTGAATATACATGTGTTGCTCCTGTTTGTTCATCCATTTTTACATCTACATTTTCAAGTGCATCAAAATTTCTCTTATATGCTGTTATTAATGCTGTTCTTATTGAATCCAATAATTCTTCTTTTTTTATTCCTTTTTCTTTTTCTAATTCTTCTAAAGCTAATATTAATTCTTTATTATCTATTGCTTTCATTTTTACCACATTCCTTTCTTATTATTAAAATTGGTTTGGAGTTAATCTCCCCATTCATATATTGTTCTCATAGATGCTATATCTTTTCTTTCTATTGTAATCTCTTTTTCATTTTTTATTGTAATTGTTTCTGCATCAAAATCTTCTAATTCACCTATGTAACTTTTATTTCCGTTTTTATCTTTTTTAAATAATTTAACCTCTATCTGTTTTCCTTTGTTTTGTTCAAGATGTTTATCTTTTCTTATTATTCTCTCAATTCCTGGTGATGATACTTCTAAATAGTATTGTTCTTTTATAATATCTGATTCATCTAGCATTTCATTTATAGCATTACTTACTTTTTCACAGTCATTTAAATCAATACCATTTTCATTATCTATAAATATTCTCAAATAATAATTAGGTCCTTCTTTGGCATATTCTACATCATATAGGTCATATCCTATATTTTCTATTGTGTCTTTTATAAGTGTTTCTATTCTTTCTTCTACTTTAGCCATAAGCTCCTCCTTTTCTTTGACTAATCTCTTAATAATCTTCTTAAATCATTTACTTGATTATGCTAAGATTAAAGAGTAGGATTTGTTCCTACTCTTCTGCTCATTTTATGTACTATTCTATTATACCCAATTTTTGCCATAATTGCAAGGGTTTTGGCCAATTTTTTATTTTTTCTTAATTATTTTTTTTAAATTTAAATATTTATCTTATAAAAGTCCATGCTATAATAAATAATCCCAATATAATTCTATATACAGCAAATATCTTGAAACTTCCTTTTTTTAGGTACTCTAGCAAGAATTTTATTACAAATATTCCTACTAAAAAGCTTGCTACAACTCCCATAATAAATGCAAGTGTAAATTGAAAATCTTTTATACTTACTAAAATTGCTGCAAGTACAATTGGTGTTGATAATAAAAATGAATACTTAGCTGCACTTTCTCTGTCAATCTTTAGTCCTCTTGCAACTGTCATTGTTATTCCTGATCTTGACGTTCCAGGAAATGCTGCTGCTATTGCTTGTGATATACCTATTAGAAATGATTGTTTAAATGTCATATCTTCATATTTTGTTTCAGATGGTGCTTTTTTATCAACAACATAAAGTACAATACCTAAAACAATAAGTGCTATCGCTATTAATATTAGCTCTATATTAAATTTATCACATATATATTCTGAAAATTTATCTAATACTAAACTTAATATTCCTGTTGGAATTGTAACTGCTACTATGTACCAGAACATTCTTCCTTCTACAGATTTTTCCTTTTTTACGACTTGATTGTAGCCACCTTTTATTAATCCTAACCAATCTTTAAAAAAGAATAAGGTTATTGCTAAAAATGTTCCTAAGTGTAATGCTACGTCAAAACTTTCTGGGATATTCCAATTAAATATTATTGGTATTATGTTCAAATGTGCTGAACTTGATATTGGTAATAGTTCTGTTAGTCCTTGAACTATTCCTAAGATTATTGCTTGATATACTTCCATTTTTTCCTCCTTTATGTTTCTCGTTCTTTTTGCTGTTTTTGATTTTTTGTGTCATCTTCGTCTCTTTGCTCTTTTTCTGCTTTTTTTATGTTGATATCATTATATCCAATTTTTTTAGTTATTTCTACCATATCTTCTAAGTGCTCTTTTGCTTTTATTTCTTTTGGTTTTAATGTTTTTGGTTTCTCCTCTTCAACATCTAAATTAAATGGTATTGATAACCTTGCAATTATTAGAGCAAATGCTACTTCTTTTTTTATTTTTTCTACTATTTTTCTAGGTTCTTCTTGTATTGCAATATTAGCATACTTTATTGCCTGTTCTTTGTTTCCCTTTATTAAGCTTATTTTAGATAATTCTAAATATGCATCTGCACATAATTCTTCGTCCTCTGTTACTTGTAGAAAATACTGCTCTGCCTCTTCCAATTCTTTATATAAAACTGCTATTTCAGCTAAACTATATTTTGAATTATATGCCATTGAATTTAATGCTGCTGCTTTTTCATAATACATTTTTGCATTTTGGAAATCATTTAACATTGTATATACTATTCCTAAATTATAATTCAAATCATAATCTGTTGGATTATATTTTAATGCTTGACCATAAATATTAGCAGCTTCTTTATAATCTTCTTTTTCAATTAATAAATCGCCTAATGCTATTGTTGCTTCAGTATAATCAGGCTTTTTATTTACTAAAGTTGTTAATATTTGTACAGCATCATCTTTTTTGTTTAAATCTGTTAAAATCGTTCCAATTTTATAATATGATTCATAATCTTGGTCATTTATATCAATAACTTGTGCATATTCCTCAACAGCTTTTCTTTGACCGCCTTCTTTTTCATATATCTGTGCTAAAAGCTTATGTCCAAGATAGCTTTCTGGATATTGTGTCACAAGTTGTATTAATATTTTTTTTGCAGATTTTGTATTACCAAATAGTAAATATAATCTGGCTAAATTCACCTCAATAATTTCTGACATATTTCCATTTATTTTCTCTATTATAATAATTACTACTGGTATTATTATTGATAATATATATGTTATTATCATGCTTGTAACATTAGTTTCTGATTTTCCAAAGCAAACCTCTACAAACTTTATAGCTATACCTAAAGCTTGTATTGCTAATATCGTTACATATCTTGTATCATTCTTTTTTATCAATTGATAAAACATATATACAAATAAGAAAAATGCTATTGTTATAAATAATATTTGTTCTATTATCATTACTTTACTTCCTTTTTATAATTATCTGTTTTTTTCATGTGAAATGTTTTCATAATCTTCTTCAATTATATTTACAGCTTGTTCTTCAGTTTTACCAGACTCAATTTCTCTCTTATACCTAGAAACTAGTTCTGTAAAAGATTCTCCTGTTTCATCCATTAAATCTCTCCATTTTTTATCTGTATTTGGAATATAATCATCTGGGCTTATTTCTACCTCTGAACTATCGTTTAAAAATTCTTGTTGATCTTCTATTACCTCTTCCGCATTATGTGCTACCTCATGAGGATATCTTGTACCTTCTGTTTCAAAGTTTTTTCTTGTTTCATAATTTTCTTCCATATCCATACCTTCTCCATCTGTTCTAACACCTCTTGCAAGTCTTTCATTACATGGTAAAACATCAACTGTTTGAATATCTATATATCCATATTGCTCTACTGTAACAGCAATTTCTTTTTTAGGATTATTTGTTTTCATAAGACCATACGGCATATTTTTTTCTATTTGTTCTCCTTTTTCATCAACACTTAATATTGTTCTTCTCCAAGCAGTTGTTGTTGGTTGAATATTAGGGTTTTCTTGCCATTTTCCATCAATTTTAGATAATATTACGAAACCATTCAAAGTATCAGAATATGCTACCATATTTTCGGTTGATTCACCCAAAACTTCTGGCATTCTATCTGTAAAATACTTATCCTTTATTCCTCTTGTTTTTGTAAGCTTAAGGTCTTTGCCATCTTCTCTTAAATCTTCTTCAACTTCCTGTTGTTCACTATCCGCTTCTTTACTATCATCTTCAATTTTATTTTCTGATTTATTTTTTAATTCCTTTTTGAATTCTTCAGGAGTCGATTTTTCAGATATTCCCTTTAGCCTTGTTTTATCTTTTTCATTTTCTGTCATTACTTCATCAAGATTAATTTCTGATAAATATTTTTCAAGTTCTGGCTCAAGTATTTCTACTTTTCCATCTGAATCTATAGAAAGAATCTCATTATTTGCGCTACCACAATATACATGATATGTTATATTTCCATCTACATCTTTTTGTGTTGTTACAAATATATTTGAAAAATCTATATTTTGCATACTAAACTTTTCATAATATTTTACTCTTTCAATATCGCCTTTTGATTCTTGAAGTTTTTCTTGTAATTCCTCTTCAAATGCACTAAGTATATCTAATATTTGCTTTTCTTCTTGAGCAAAGGTATATTGCTCTGTTTCTTCTTTTTTCATATATCATTTCCTTTCATATAATTTGATTGGAAAATTGTAATTATTTTTCAATCACATTTCCTATCAAATCATAATCCTTAACATCATCTACTATAACTTTAACAAACTGATTTATTTTATCTTCTTGATTCTCATTTTTTATAAATACTAATCCATCTATTTCTGGAACATCTTGTTTTGTTCTGCCTATTAAGAATTTTCCATCAAATGAGATATCTTCTACTAATACCTCGTATTCTTGTCCAATTTTATTTTTCATAATCTCACTTGAAATTTTTTGTTGTTCTTTCATTATTTTATTATATCTCGATTTTTTGGTGTTACCATTTATTTGTTCTGGCAGTCTAGCTGCTGGTGTTCCATCTTCTTTTGAATACATAAATGCTCCTAGTTTATCAAACCTTGCAGTTTTTATAAATTCACTTAATTCTTCAAAATCCTCTTGTGTTTCTCCTGGAAAGCCAACTATTAAACTTGTTCTTAAAACAACATTTGGTATTTCTTTTCTGATTTTATTTAATAAGTTTTCAATTTCTATTTTATTTGTTCTTCTATTCATTTTCTTTAAGATATTATCTGATATATGTTGTATTGGGATATCAAAATACTTACATATTTTTTCATTATTTTTTACTGTTTGTATTAATTTATCTGTTACACCTTCTGGATAAGAATATAAAAATCTTATCCATTTTATTTCAGGAATTTTTGATATTTCTTCTAATAGTTCTGCAAGTTTTGGATTCCCATATATATCTACTCCATATTTTGTTGTATCTTGTGCTATTATTATTATTTCTTTTATACCTAATTTTGCAAGCATTTTTGCTTCTTCTACAATATCTTCCATTTTTCTGCTTACAAACGGACCTCTTATATATGGAATTGCACAATATGTGCATTTATTACTACAACCTTCGCCTATTTTTAAATATGCATAATTTTTGCCTGTTGTAAGAACTCTATTTAAAAATTCATCTGAGCATGGCATTGGTAATGGTTCTATTTCTGATATTTTCTTACTGGCTTTCGTTGTACTTTTTTCTGCAATGTCATCTTCAATAAGTTTTTCTACTTTTTGCCATAACTTATCATATTCGTCTATTTTTATAAATAAATCTACTTCTGGCAATTCTTTTACTAATTCATCATAATATCTTTGAACTAAACAACCCATTACTATTAAATACTTGCATTTTTGTTTTTTATATTCTGCCATTTCAAGTATAGTATTTATTGCTTCTTCTTTTGCTGAATTGATAAACCCACATGTATTTATTACTATTATATCTGCTTTTTCTGGATCACTTTCTATCTCATAATTATTTTGTTTAAAATGACCTATTGTTATTTCAGTATCTATTAAATTTTTGCTACAGCCTAGTGATACAAATCCTACTTTCATTTTTTATTTCATTCCTTTCATAGAGCATATGATTAGCTATTGTGACTACAAATATGTTTTCTTGTCATCTCCATTAAGTTCAACTTTGTAAAGCCTTCTACCTGTGTTTTAGCTCTATCTTGTTTTAATACAGTTTTTAATAATTGTTCAATTTTATCTTTATTTTCCTGTTTTTGCATATCTATATAATCAATTATAATTATTCCGCCTATATCACGCAATCTTAATTGTTTTGCTATTTCAATAGTCGCCTCATAGTTTACTTTATATACAGTTTCTTCTAATGTGCTTTTCCCAGTATATTTACCTGAATTTACATCAATTGCAATTAAAGCTTCTGTTGAATCTATTGTTATAAATCCACCACATTTTAACCAGATTTTACGTTGTTTTGATTTCTCTATTTGTTTTTCTAAGTCATATTTTTCTAAAAGATTTACATTTTCAGATAGCTCAATTTTTATGTTTTGTTCCTGCATTTCCTCCACTTTTTCTTTTATTTCAGTATATTCTTGTTTATCATTAGTTTCTATTACCTCTATACTATTTTCTGGTAAATCTAATATTAATTTTTCTATAATACTAGGACTTTTGTATAATATTTGTGGATCATCATTACAACTATTAAATTTTTGCCATATTTTACCCCACTTACTTTCTAACAATTTTAAGTCTTTTAAAATTTCTGTATCATTTTTCTTTTCAGCTGCAGTTCTTATAATTGCACCTGTGTTTTCAGGTAAATTTTTTTTCATTAATTTTAATAATCTGCTTTTTTCTTTTTCATCTTGAATTTTTTGTGATATTGTAATTATATTTGTATTTGGCATTAATATCACATATTTACCTGGTATTTTTATATGTGCTGATGTTCTTGCTCCTTTTTTATCATTGCTATCTTTTTGCACTTGTACTAATATTCTTTGCCCCTGTTTTATTATTTTATTAATTTTAGGTTCTTCCTTTTTTTCAACTTTCTCATCTATTTGTGGTATTATATCTTTGACATGTATAAAACTGTTTTTTTCTATGCCAATATCTATGAAAGCAGCCTGCATTCCAGGTATTATATCTTTTATTATTCCAGAATATATATTTCCTTCATTTCTTGCTTTTTTGCTTTCATCATTTTCTTCATATATTTCTACTAAATTACCATTTTCAACCTCAGCTATTATTTTTTTATCTTTGTCTTTATTTACTATTAACTCTATCATCTTTCTGCCTTTCTAATTAAATTTGTTCATCCCTATATCTATACCATTTTTGATTATCTCTATTACTGCCTCTTCAGCCTTGTCTACGCCTTTTTCTAATTCTGATATTTCCTTCTCTGGTATTTTTCCTATAACATAATTTATCTTATCTTGATAGCCTATTGGTTTTCCAATTCCTATTCTTATTCTTTGAAACTCCTCTGTACCAAGTTCGTGTATTATTGATTTCATTCCATTATGTCCACCTGAGCTGCCCTTTTTTCTAATTTTTATTTTTCCTGGTTCTATATCCATATCATCATATATTACCAATATCTTCTCTTGTTCTATTTTATAGAAATCGACAAATTGCTTTATACATATTCCGCTTAGATTCATATATGTTTGTGGTTTTAACAATATTATTTTTTCTTGTTCTATTTCGCCTTTTCCATATAATCCTTGAAATTTATTTTTGCTTACTTCTATATTATATTTTTTTGAAAGCTTGTTTATTGTATCAAAACCCATGTTATGTCTTGTGTTTCCGTACTCTTGCTCTGGATTTCCTAAACCTACTATTAAATACATTTTTTTGCCTCTTTCTCTTTATACTTTTAGGACATTAAATTCCCTATCTATTTTACATTGTTTTTCCTTTTTTTTCAAGCTTTTTTGCAATAAAAAAGCCCCTCACGGGGCTAAAATTTATTATTCTGCTAATTCTTCTGCTTCAGGAGCTTCATAAGCTTCTAATATAGCTTTTTGAATTTTCTCTCTTGTTTCAGCATTGATTGGATGAGCTATGTCTTTGAATTCTCCGTTTGGAGTTTTTCTGCTTGGCATAGC
>CAKPSX010000026.1 GCA_934184665.1 uncultured Clostridia bacterium
TTTCTTCCATATACTTTATTCCTTTTCTGATGTATTGCTTTAGTTAAAATCTCATTCTTTTCTAATGGCACAAATCTGGTTTTAAAAAAATTGTAATTAATTTCCAACCATCCAGTCTAATCTTTTTTCCCTTTTAACTAACATAATTATATCATATTTTCGATTTTTAACAAGATTTTTCGCACAAAAAAATCTCCCTAAAAAGAGAGATTTTTAAACATTGCTTACAAAGCGGTATGGCTTTTGCTTGTACTAACATTTTTTATTTTACATATTCATTTAATGGTTTTATTTTATAAGTTAATTCTCCCATTCTTTCTGTTGGGACATATCCAGCTGGTGCATTAATTACATCTGGTATTCTGTTTACAACAGATGCACAAGTTAATTCAACTGTTGCAGGTTTTGCTACAACTATTGTTGTATCTGGTTCACCATAAACTGTCCATTCATTTTTGTCGAATTCGTCTGGTGCATATACTTTTCCTATACATTCACTTTCAATTGTTATTCCTTCAACTGTTTCGGTTGTAACAACAGCACTCATTCCTGTGGCGTCTCCAGCTTTAACTGTCATTCCAAGTGTTGATGAATATAAATCTTCTTTATATGTTTGTGGCACACATTTTTGTGTTTGTGATTTTACTGTTAATCCTAATTTTTCACATAGCCATCCATTAACATTCCACATATATGATGGTAAATATTCTCCACTGTTTATTATTTTTTGTCTTT
The DNA here is from genome assembly GCA_934184665.1 of uncultured Clostridia bacterium. GTDB lineage: Bacteria > Bacillota > Clostridia > TANB77 > CAG-508 > CAG-269. The sequence goes on from CAKPSX010000026.1 coordinate 736, forward strand.
CTTCATCACTAATTCTATCAACAGATGCAACTTCTTTATCAAATGCATCTAGTGTAAGACCTGCTCCATGTGCTTTAGCTAATGCGATTCCATATTCTTCAACATTATAGCTTGAACTTCCTTTTATTTTAGTGATTTTTTGTGTTGAACCTGCAATTGAAGAAATTAATTGCCCCCAATATATATCTTGATATCCGCTTCCTGTAATTGTACAATTATTCTTTTTAGCTAATTCATCTATTTTATTTGTTATTGTTGGGTTTGAATTAGCTGGGAAAAATGCTTCTTCACAAGTTGTAATTGCATTTAATCCTAATTCTGCACATAATACTAATGCATCTTCTACATCTTTTATTAAGCTCATTGTAGTAACAATTACTACATCTGGTTTTGTTTGTTCTAGCATTTCTCTTGCATTTTCTGCGCTTACAACTGTTACACCTTTGTTTTCAGTTCCTAATATTTCTCCAATGTCTTTTCCTATAACATTTGGATTTACATCGACTGCACCAACTATTTCTCCACCTTTTTCATAAACATATCTCATTGTATATAGGCTCATTTTACCTACTCCATATTGTACTGCTTTTACTTTTCTTTCCATTTGAAAGACCTCCTTTTCTCTTTAGCTTTATATGCTATAATTTTATCATATTGTTTCCAAAATTCAATAGTTTATGCAAAAAAATTGAAGGAACTTATCATATTTCTAATAATAAGTTCCTTCGAATTTCTTTTATATAATATTAAATTATAAGTGCATTACTCTTGATTTAATTTCTTTAGTTTTTCCAACATTCCAGAAATTTTCTCCTAAATATCCGCAAGTACGACGAACAACATTCATTTTTGAATGATCTTTATTTCCACATTGTGGACATTCCCATTCATTATCATCATTTATTACCATTTCTCCATCATATCCGCAAACTTGGCAATAATCTGATTTTGTATTAAATTCTGCATATTGAATATTGTCATATATAAATTTAACAACTTCTTCAAGTGCAGTTATATTATTTTTCATATTTGGAACTTCTACATATGATATAGCTCCACCTGTTGATAATGGTTGGAATTCGCTTTCGAATTTTAGCTTATGGAAAGCATCTATCTTTTCTCTTACATCAACATGATAAGAGTTTGTATAATATCCTTTATCTGTTACATCTGGAATACTTCCAAATTTTTCTTTATCAATACGAGCAAATCTATAACATAATGATTCTGCTGGTGTTCCATATAATGCGAAACCAATATTAGTTTCTTTTCTCCATCTTTCAACTCTTTCTTTTAAGTATTTCATTATTCTTATTGCAAAATCATGTCCTTCTGGAGTTGTATGTGATACACCTTTCATAGCTTTTGTTGTTTCATATATTCCTATATATCCTAATGATATACTTGAATATCCTCCATACAAATATTTATCGATTTTTTCTCCTTTTTTCAAACGAGCTATTGCTCCATTTTGCCAATGTACAGGAGATATATCTGATTTTGTTCCTAATAATGCATAATGTCTGCACATTATTGCTTCTTTGCATAGTTCTAGTCTTTCATCTAATAATTTCCAGAAGCGATCTTCATCTCCATTTGCAATTATTCCTATTTGTGGCAAGTTTATACTTACTACACCTTGATTAAATCTACCCTCGAATTTATATTCTCCATTTTCATCTTTCCATGGGCTTAAGAAACTTCTGCAACCCATTGGGCTAAATACATTTCCTTCATAATTTTCTTTCATTTTTTTAGCTGATATATAGTCTGGATACATTCTCTTTGCTGAACATTTTACTGCTAGTTTTGTTAAATAATCATATTTTCCACCTTTTAAGCAATTATGTTCATCTAATACATAAACAAGTTTTGGAAATGCTGGTGTAACATATACACCTACTTCATTTTTTATACCTTGAATTCTTTGCTTTAATACTTCTTCTATTATCATAGCATTTTCTTCAATATATTCATCATCTGGATCTAGATGTAAGAATAATGTTACAAATGGTGATTGTCCATTAGTTGTCATTAATGTGTTTATTTGATATTGTATTGTTTGTACACCTGCTGATAATTCTTCTTTTACTCTATCTTTTACCATATCTTCTATTACATTTTTTGATAATTTTCCACCATATTTTTCTGTCAACTTTTTCTTGAATTTATTATAACTTCTTCTTAAATATTTACCTAAATGTTTTAAATCTACTGATTGTCCACCATATTGGTTACTTGCAACAGCAGCTATTATTTGAGTTGTAACTGTACATGCAACTTGGAAACTTTTTGGTGTTTCTATCATTTTACCATTCATTGCTGTACCATTATCTAACATATCTCCTATATTTATTAAACAGCAGTTAAATATTGGTTGAACAAAATAGTCTGCATCATGGAAATGTAATATGCCTTCTTCATGTGCTTTTGATATTTTTTCTGGTAGTAATATTCTTTTGGTTAAATCTCTTGACACTTCTCCTGCAATATAATCTCTTTGTGTTGATGCTAATAATGTATTTTTATTTGAATTTTCTTCTGCAAGTTCTTTGTTCTCATTTCTTAATAGTCCAAGTATTGATTCATCTGTTGTATTTGCTTTTCTAACTAATGCTCTAGTATATCTATAAACTATATATTTTTTAGCTAGTTCGAATTTTCCAACTTCCATTAATTTTTCTTCAATAATATCTTGAATATCTTCTACTAATATTCTTTTTTTGCCTAAATCCTCAATATAAGAAATTATTTCATTAATTTGTTCATTTGTCGCTTTTTCTTTTCCTCTAACTTCATTGTTTGCTTTTTGGATAGCAACTTCAATCTTGTTTCTATCGAATTCTATTGTTCTTCCATCTCTTTTTATAACTTTCATTTACATTTCCTCCTTTGATTTTATGATTAAATTATATCTTTAAATTTTAAAAAAACTGTTGCAATTGCAACTAAAATCAAATATAATAAAATAAACTTTTCGTATAATAATTATGTCGAATTTTGAAATAGTTGATATGAAAGATTTTGCAATTTTATGGGGGTTATTTTATGGATACTAAATTTGATAAAAAAATTTTTATAGAAAATTTTAAACATAATTGTAATAAAACACAAGTAAAAAAATTCACAAAAGGAGAAACAGTTACTAATTATATAGAAAAACGTAATCAAATATGTATAGTATTATCTGGTGAAGTTGATTTAATTAGATATGACTTAAATGGCACAAAAACTATTATTGGCCATTTCATAACAAATGATGTTTTTGGAGAAGCTTTTTACCCTGCTAATATTAATAATGAACTTTTTGCAGTTGCTAAAAAAAATACAGAAGTTCTATTTTTTACGTATAATACCCTTCTTACAAAATGTAAAAGAAACTGTGATTTCCATAGGATTCTTACAAGCAATTTAGGAGAACTTTTTTTGGACCAGATTGTTTCATTAAACTTACGTATAGAATTGTTAACAAAAAGAAATATTAGAGGTAAAATTTTATCATATTTTGATATTATATCAAGACGTAATTTAAGAAAAACATTTACAGTTCCATTCTCATATACTGACTTAGCTGATTTTCTTAGTGTTGATAGAAGTGCAATGATGAGAGAATTAAAATTATTAGTTGATGAAGGATTTATTAAAAAGAATGGTAATAAAATAACTTTACTTTATTAATATTTTTGCAATAACAGCATATACTTGTATTAGGGACTAGAATTTTACATAGTCAAACTTCTTATATTCTAGTACTTTTAGGAGGTCAAGATATATGCAAAAGCAAAAAATCGCATTATCATTATTATTAATCATAATTGTTTCTACAGTAACAATTCCTTGTTTCGGTTTTTCCGAAAATTACACCTGGTCTGTTCTTGATAGTTCTATTATGACATCATCTTCATTAAATGAAGGAAATGAAAGCATTGGTTCAAATACATTAAATTTAGATGCAGGTGCTGGAATCTTAATTGAACAAAATACTGGTCAGATTTTATATGGCTTTAACATTCACGAGCAATTACGTCCTGCAAGTGTTACAAAAGTCATGAGTATTCTTCTTATAATGGAAGCACTAGACTCAGGTAAAATTACTCTTGATACTAAAATTCCTTGTAGCGAAAATGCAGCAAGCATGGGCGGTTCACAAATATGGTTAAATACAACTGAAACACTAAGTGTACATGAAATGCTTAAAGCTATTGCTGTAGTATCTGCTAATGATTGTGTAGTGGCTCTCGCAGAATATCTTGGCGGTACAGAAACTGGGTTTGTTCAGATGATGAATGAAAGAGCAAAACAATTAGGAATGAATGATACCTGTTTCAAAAATTGCCATGGACTTGATGAAGACGGGCATGTTACTTCTGCATACGATATTGCTTTAATGTCACGTGAATTATTAGTAAATCATCCTACAATTACGCAATATACAACTATTTGGACAGATTCATTAAGAGATGGAAAATCTGCATTATCTAATACAAATAAACTTGTTCGTAATTACTCTGGATGTACAGGATTAAAAACAGGTTCTACATCTACTGCATTATATAATCTTTCAGCATCTGCTACACGTGATGATTTATCTCTTATTGCTGTTATATTAAAAGCACCCACATCTGCTTTACGTTTTCAAAACGCAGCAAGTTTGTTAGATTATGGTTTTAGTAATTATACTTATAAATCTTTTGGTACAACTGGGGAAATAGTTAAATCAGTTAATATATCTAAAGGCATTAATGAAAATGTAAATGCTGTTTATGAGTCTTCTCCCGCTTTTCTTGTAAAAAAAGGTGAAGAAACAAACATAACATATGAAATAAATTTGGATGATTCTGTTCAAGCCCCTGTTTCTAAAGGTCAATCTCTGGGCAGTGTAACATATTCATCAAATGGAAAAGAAATTGCCAAAGTTAATTTAATTGCTGAAAATGATGTTAGTAAAATAAGTCTCTTAAATATGACAAAAAATATTTTCAACAAATGGTTTTCTCTGATGCGTGCTTAACAATCTAAACTTTTAACATAAAAAGTGAAACAATTTCAATAATTTATATCGAATTTGTTTCACTTTATTTTTTACTCAAGCTTTATAATTTTAGCTGTAACATTTCCTTCTGTTTTTTCCATCACAATCTTTATTGTATTTCCAGTATTATTTTTAAACTTAAAATCATATGCACCATATGCAACAGCTGCATCTTTACCTGATTGTATATATGGTACTTTTCCGCTATGCTGATGTCTTTCTGTAATGTTTAATCCTGAAACTTTATTTACTGCATTATATAATGTTGTACTAACTTGGCAATTTCCTCCACCAAGACCTTGCTCTTTTTTCCCATCTACATAAATATCAGCTTTTTGATATCCCTTGGCCGTTGTAGATTTCCCCACTGTATTACAAAATGAAAAAGTTTCTCCTGCTTTTATTTCTTTATTTGTTAATGCATCACAAGTTATTTTCATATTATTTTGTCTTTCTTTATCTTTATTGTGAATTTTTGTTGTAAAACTTGAAATTTCCGTTTCTTTTTTAGCCCCCTCAGTTTGTGTATTTTCCTCAGTTTGATTGTTTGCATTATCAGAATCAGAATTATTTTTATTATCAGGTGTATTTGAATTGTTTTCTACATTAGATGTATTTTCATCACCATTATTATTATTTTTTGTTGCTGTACTGCTTCTTTCTGCTTGATAAGTTGAAGTCTTATTATTACCAACATCATTTTCACTCTTTGAATTAAAATACCACCAGGTTCCTGCTCCTATAGCAATCACTGCAATAATTATTGTTATTATTATCTTTTTCATTTTGACTCCTTTCATTAATTAAAATCATTTATTACAAATATGTAAAGTTCTAATAACTTTATTTTACCCAAAATGTCAAAAAATATTGACAAAATCGAAAAATATAGTATAATTAATTATGTATTAACTTTAAAAGGAGATTACAATGTTAGCAAAGTATTGGAAAAAAATTTGTTTAGTTATTTTAATTATCGCTTGTATTTTTAACATTATGAGTAAGTTTGTACATAAATTGTCTTTAAATCAAGAACTAGAATCTTCAGCAACTTATGTTAATGAGCAACAGGATCAACAACAAGATGATAAAAAATTAGATAAATAACTTGAAAATTTGTAAAAACTATGGTAATATAATATATGGCAAAAATTACTATTGTAAGAAAGAGGTGAATTTGCAGATGAAAAAAGGTTTACATCCAGAATACAACCAAACAACTATTACATGTGCATGTGGTAATGTTTTAGAAGTTGGTTCAACTAAAAAAGATTTAAAAGTAGATGTTTGCTCAAAATGTCATCCATATTGGACAGGTAACTTAAGACTTGATACTAAAGGTGGTAGAGCAGATAGATTTAAGAAAAAATATGGTCTTGAATAAAAAAAGTAGCTTTCATAAGAAAGCCGCTTTTTTTCTATTAATAATTTTCTGCTTTTATTTCAAAATATGCTTTTGGATGGTTACATACTGGACAAACTTCTGGTGCTTTTGTACCAACTACTATATGTCCACAATTTCTACATTTCCAGATTTTAACCTCTCCTGCTTCAAATACTTTTCCATCTTTAACATTTGCTAATAATTTCAAAAATCTTTCTTCATGTTCTTTTTCTATTTTAGCAACTTCATCAAACAAATATGCAATATGGCTAAATCCTTCTTCTTTTGCAACTTTTGCAAATTCTGCATACATATCTGTCCATTCATAATTTTCTCCTTCTGCAGCCGCTTGTAAATTTTCAGCAGTATTTCCAATTTCTCCACCATTTAATAATTTAAACCACATTTTTGCATGTTCTTTTTCATTGTCAGCTGTTTCTTGAAATATAGCAGCTATTTGCTCATACCCATCTTTTTTTGCTCTACTAGCAAAATATGTGTATTTATTTCTTGCTTGTGATTCTCCAGCAAATGCTGTCATTAAATTTTTTTCTGTTTTTGAACCTTTTAATTCCATTTTTCTCACATTCCTTTCTCATGGGCACAACTTTTGTTGAAAATGAATTTTTCCAACTTTACGCCTCATTTGTAGTAAAGAATATCACAAACTTACGCAAAAATCAACACTAATTTACGATATTCTTCTCACATGATAATATTAGTATTTACTCTATTTAGTCATAATATGTATATTTTCTATTTCAGCTCCCATCTCTCTTGAAATAATATTTTGTATTTGTGCAATCTCATCTGATTTCAACTCAGTTGCCTTTATTATAACACTTATACTATCAACATTAACAAAAATTACGCAATCCTCAAAACCTTTTGTAGATATAAGATTTTCACATATCATAATAGCATTTTTTTCTTTATTTAATTTTGTTATTTCTTGTGTTACTATTGCTTTTTGCTCTTCCGAAACATTTGAATTATTAAGCATTTCTTTGTATGTTTCTAAAGTTTGTGAGTACATTGTATCTCTTGCTAATCGCGATTCTCCAAAATATCCATCATTTTTATTTTCATTTTCTTTCTGTTCTTCTATTGAATCTTTTTCATTGATAGTTTGTTCCTCTTCTTCCTGTATTAGTTCATTATTACTAACCAATTGGGCATCACCTAAATTTTCGTCTTTTTTCTCTTCACTTGTTGTATCATTTCCAACACTTACAGTTTGAAGTGTTTGTGATTCTTTTGATATATAGTTCCAATACCCAACAGTTACAAGCATTAGGGCTAATACATATACTGCAATTGAACTTGTTTTTAATTTTATGTTTGTTTTCATTTCTATTTTTTTCCCCCTTTTTGATTGAAAAATAATTACAATTTTGGACTGTGTCAATTTTCATTTAAAACGCGGTTACATATCTGTATATGCGCCCTTGCCTTTTAAATAAAAATTTCCTTGCCAAAATTTAATTCTTTTCCAATCCGTATTATAAATATATATATCTTGCGCAGTCCAAAATTGTAATTATTTTTCAATCACTCCCCCATCTCAAAAACTTGAATCTTATGCACCGCCAATCCTGTAACAGCTTCAACTGCACTAACTATAGCAGATTTTACATTAGTATTTGATGCACCTTGTGCAGTTATTATAGTTCCTTCAATAACAGGCATCACTACCTTTTCAGTTATTGGCTCATTTTTTCCATTTTTATCTGAATAAACAACCTCTTTTTTACTTTCAGTTTCTTTTACGTTTTTACTTCCACCACCAGAATCATTTTCTGCTGTTGTGCTTTCTGAACTTGTTTCATTATACATTGCAACTATTGTGCTACTTGTTGAATATTTTATCAAAACTTTTACTTTTCCAACTCCTTCAATGCTTCCTAATATTCCCTCAAGCCTTTTTTCTAAATTTTCTGTACTATCAGTATTTGTTGTAGAAGTAGTCTGTGCTAGGACTTTTGATGAATCTTCCTCTTCTTTAGGTTCATCTTTTGACCACATATTATTTATTATTAATACTGTTATAATTAATATTATTATAAACACTACTATATTCTCTATTTGTCTTTTATTATTTTTTCCTTCCTCATTTTTCTTAAAAAAATCTTTTAACATTTAAATCACACCCCTTTCCACTTTTCAGTATTTATAAAATTATGTAATTATTATTTTAATCTTATTTTGATCTATTTCATATTCGTTAGCTAATTCCAATTTTGCGTTTTCTGCCTCTTGACTATCAGTTGAACCTTTTAGCTTTACAGTAATCATATGTATTCCAGCATTTTTTTTGCTACTATCTAAAACAGCATCAATAGTGCATTTGCTAACAGTAAAACCTTTTTCCTCAAACTTAGTCTTTACATTTTTTTCCAGCTCTTCTAAATAAATTTTTTCCAACCTCTTATCCATAGAGGTCTGGTCTACCTCATAATTTGAACTTGCTGTACTATCTTGAACTTTATATTTATCAATTGAAAATTCCTCTTTATTATCAATTATAGGTGAAATTATATTAAATAAAATATATACTCCTATTACCATTTGAATATACTTTTTACTCTTATTATTGGGTAAAATCAACTCTATAATAGTTGCTATTATAACTGCAAGAATTATTTGTTCTGCCCATGAGCTTAAAAATCCTATCATCTATACATCATCCCACTATTTGAAATTTTTATAACTAATGTAACACCTACTAATAAAAGAACTGAAAGTGAAACCAATATACCAAGTAACACTTTAAAAACACCTCCCATTTCTTCTAATAGTTTTACAATTTTGCCATCTGCAATCGGTTGTACTACTGCTGCCGCCAGATTATACATTATAGTTAATGTTGCAATTTTTATAATTGGAATTATACATATTCCTATTATTATAATTACACCAACAAAACCAACTGCATTTTTTAGTATTACTCCACAACCTAAAACACTATCTACCGCATCTCCAATTACCTTTCCTACAACTGGTATAATATTTGACATTGCTGCTTTTGCAGTTTTCGCAGTTATTCCATCAACACTACTACTTAGTGTTCCCTCTAAAGAAACTACACCAACAAAAACCGTCAAAACTATTCCTAAAAACCATATAACTCCTGATTTCATAAATTTAGAAAGTTTCTCTAGCTGAACTCTTTCAGATATTTTAGATACTATTGAAAATACTACTACAATCATCATTATAGGAATTAAAACTGATTCAATAATATTTCCAATAAAATTTATAACTAATAAAATGATTGGTTCTAGCATTGTACTTGTTGCAATTCCTCCTGTATATACCATGAGAGTTAATAGTAATGGTGCAAGTACATTTATAAATCCAACTAAATCACTTGATGTTTCTTTTACTAATTTTATTATTTCTGTAAAGTTTGACATTATTAATGTGACTATTAATATATATTGAACAAAATAAATAATTTGAGATATATTATTATTTTCAAAATTATCTGTTATTGATTTTAATATTCCATGTATTACTATTATAACTAAAATACTAATAAGAACTTTTATACTTGAACTTACTTCTGAACCCAGTACTTTCAATACTTTTTTATAAATTGTTTTATTATCAACATTTCCTTTTATAGCTTGACTTAACATTTGTGAAATATCAACATCTTCCAAAAAATCTCCAGTATATTTTTCTGCTTGTTGTATGAATTCTGATATATTCATCGATTCTTCTGTTGATTTCATTATTTCTTCTTCTGTTTCGGCATAGGTCACATTTGGTATTAATATTAGCATAAAAAATATTATAATTAACTTTTTCACATCTTATCACATTCCTTCACTTAAAAATTAAGGCAATATTTTTATGACTAATTCCAATAAGCTTGTTATAATTGGTAGTGACATTGCTATTATTATTACTTTACTGCCAATTTCTATTTTACTTGCTATTGCTTTTTCACCAGCGTCAGAACATATACTCACAGCAAACTCTGTTAATATAGCTATTCCTGTTATTTTTAGCAATATCCCCAGGAAATTTTTATTAATATAAGTCTTCTCAGAAATTGATTGTAATAAATTTATTACGCCACTGATTTTTTGCATAGCTAAAAATAATATCAATACTCCTGCTATAATAGAAACATATATTGCATATTCTGGTCTATACTGTTTTAATATTACAATAATAACTAATCCTGTTAATCCTATTCCGATTATTTTTATTATTTCTTCCATTATCATCCCTTCCTTAATTATAAATTAAATAATGTTCGAACAGACTCAAACAGTTTGCTAATCTCTTGTATTACCATTGATAATACAATCACAAGTCCAGCAAGTGTTGTCATCATTGCTTGATCTTCTCTACCAGCTCTTACCAAAACTTGATGTAATACTGCAACTAATATTCCTATTGCGGCAATTTTAAACAATAAATTTATATCCATGTAAATTATCCCCCTATATTAATATCACAACAAATGTCAATCCAACCACTGCGCCAAGTGTTTTATACATCTTTTGATTTCTCTTTTTTTCTTCTTCTGCTTTTATTAGTTGAGTCTCTAAAAAACTCTGAGTGACTTCTATTTCACTTATTTGTCCATCTACATCTGTTTGTCCAAGTAATCTACCTAACTTTTTCAGTATATCTTTATCCTCTTGATTTATGCTTATATCTGCATTTTGAATACAACTTGTCCACACTTCATCTGTTTTTTTATATTGTATTTGTATAGCCATTTGTTTAAATATGTTTGAAACCGCTGTTTTCCCATTTTCAGAAACTTCATTAAATATTTCTTCTAATGGTTCATATGTGAATTTAATTTTAGTTTTCATTGCATTTAATATGCTTTTAAATTCTTGTAATTCCTTTACTCTGTTTTCATACATTTTTGCAATTACAATTCCTATTATTGTTGACAACAAGAAAATGATTATTAATAATAAAAATTTTAATATTTGCATAATTAATTTTTATTCCCTCCTTGATAATCTTAATACATTATATATAAACACATTCTGTATCTCCTCTTTTTCTTGAATTCAAAAATATTATTCTTTCAAATGTATGTTTATTTAACAATTTACTTATTTCTGGATTCTGACTCAGTTCTTCCATATCTCTGCCATGTGCAGTAAAAATGCCCTTTACACCTGAACACATTGCATAATCTATTGCTTTTACATCTTCATAACTTCCTATTTCATCACAAGCAATAATATCTGGTGCCATTGAACGTACAAGTAGCCTCATAGCCTCTGGTTTTGGCATATTATCTATAATATCTGTTCTTATACCAACATCATTTTGAGGAACTCCTTTATACATTGCAGCTATTTCTCCTCTCTCATCTACAACACCAATATTTTTCCCACTAAAATTCATAGATTTTATCCCATTACTTAAATTACGTATTATATCTCTTAATAATGTTGTTTTTCCACACCCAGGTGGTGATACTATCAATGTATTGTAAATTGTATTATCAGGATAATCTATTATGTCTTCTATAACTTTCGCACTACAACCTATTTTTTGTCTTGCAATTCTAAAATTTAAACTTGATATGTAATTTATGTTTATTATTTGTCCATTATCTACAACTGCACTTCCAACTATTCCAACTCTGTTTCCACCTCTAATTGTTATATATCCATCACAGATTTGCTTTCTATATGAATATACTGAGTTTTCGCAGATTTTTTCAAATGCTTGTAAAACTTCTTGCTGTTTTACAATATAATCTAATGATTTTGTTACTTGTCCAATTTTTAGTCCAAGAGGTTTTCCTGTTCTTAATCTTATTTCTTCTATTTCACAATTCTCTCTTGAAATAAAATCTAAAATAACCACTCTTATTTCTTGTGGTAAATATCCTAATACACTTTCCATATAAACATCACTTTCTTATTTATTCTCAGGCATTCATACAATCGAGTAGAGAAATTTATTAATGAATTTCCCCTCTCACACCGCAAAAAAGAACATATATTATATATATATGCTCTTTCTCTATTTTTAGAACTTAGATTTTATATTTTTATTCTTCCCAATTGTGATATATATCCATTACATCATCTAAATCTTCTAGTTTTTCTATTAGTCTTTCCATTTTTTCTTTTCCAGCTTCATCAAGTACTACTGTTGTTGTTGGCACCATTTGAACTTCTGCCTCTAGGAATTCTAAACCTGCTTCTTCTAATTTTTCTCTTACAGCTGAAAATTCTGATGGTTCTGTTGTTATTTCATACACTTCTTCTGATGAGTTAAAATCTTCTGCACCTGCATCTAAAGCTAACATCATTAATTCTTCTTCTTCCATATTTGTTGAAGCTTTTTCAATTACTATTATTCCTTTTTTGTTAAACATATATGATACACAACCTGTTGTTCCTAAATTTCCTCCTGCTTTATCAAATACATGTCTTACATCTGCTGCTGTTCTATTTCTGTTATCTGTATTTGCATTTACTATAACAGCTACTCCACAAGGTCCATATCCCTCATATACGATTTCTTCATATGTTGCTGTATTTCCTTCTCCTGAAGCTTTTTTTATTGCATTATTTATTGTATCATTTGGCATATTTGCAGCCTTACATTTTGCAATTACATCTTTTAATTTTGAGTTTCCTGCTGGATCTGGTCCACCTTGTTTTACTGCAATTAATAATTCTCTGCCTAATTTAGTAAACACTTTACCTCTAGCAGCATCTGCTTTTCCTTTTTTTGCTTGTATATTGTGCCATTTGCTATGTCCTGACATATCTATCTCCTCCTCTTTCTTTATTCCCTATAAAAATCATTTCTATTTTATCACATTCACTGCATTTTGTGTAGTGTTTTCTTAAATTTTTCATATAAAAATACCTCCATTTCCAACAAAATTATACCATTTTATGTAAATTACGTCAATTTAAATTTTACAATTTGCTTTTAAAATTGCCATAAATATATATAATTACATCAATTTTAAATAAAAGCCATAAAACGAACTTATAATAAAATTCATTTTATGGCTTCTAATTAATCTATTTGTTCTAAATTAATCAATTCATTTTTTCTAAAGGTCAACTTTAACAAACATGGCGATTTTATATTTAAAATTGTATTTTGGTTATACACAAGTTTAACATTCTCATTTACTGTACACCAATTTAATAAAAAAAACTTTATTGTTCCTCCATGACTAACTACTGCAATTTTTTTTCCCTTATATTCTTTAAGTATTCTGTCAAAAAATTTATTCATCCTATCTCTAGTTTGTTCTGCACTTTCTCCATCGGATGTTCTAAATGTTCTATCTAATAATTGTTCTTGTGAAGGATCTCTCGTACTTTTATCCTTCATAAATTCCCCCAATTCCTTTAAATTTCCTAATTTTCTTTCACTTAAATCGTTATCTAAATTAAAAGGTAAATTATTTACATTTGCAATATATTTCGCTGTTGCTTTAGCTCTAGTATAACTACTTGACCATATAATATCTAAATTTTTTAATTCAGTATTTTCACTTAATTTTTTTGCTTGTTCTTCTCCTTCTACTGATAATATTTCTTTTTCATTAATTATTTGAGAATCTTCATTAGTATTTCTAATACCATTCTCATCAACCGTTTCAGCATGTCTAATTAAATATACTATTGTATCATCCACTTTATTAAACCTCCTTTTTTCTTTTTTATTATAACATATAATTGATATATTACAATCTTTTTAGATTTTTATTTTTTTAAAATTTCTTTATAATCTTCTTTTGTAAAATCTATTGTAGGTATAATTTTTTGTTATTTATCCTACAATTCCATTAATATTTTCCACTTTAATAAATTCATGATTTTTATAAGAAATTGCTACTACAACCTTTTCAATATGTTTCTACAATAAGAAATTTTCCTCTTTTTTTATTCATTTATTTTCTAAAAAATTTTCCATAACCCACTATAAATAAGACTTTACTCTATTTTTCTTTTTATTTAAAATATCTTATTCGGTATAGCATTCAGTATTACTGAATGTCAACTTTTTTACTTGTAAAATCCACAAATATCGTTTGTATTATGGTATTTTTCAAATTTTTAGCCTTTTTTTATATTCTTTATTACAAGTAAAATTTGTAATAAGTGATTTCAAACTTACAATTGTACAAAATTGTTTTGTACAAATTAAATCTGTATATTAGATTAAATAATAGCATTTCTTTTACTCATTCTTATACAACTATTAGTAGTATATATTCTTTCAAATGCCCTAAATATTGATAAATTTTAGAGTTTATTTTTTACAATTATTATTTTTATTTTTTATATTTTTTGAGCAAAAAAAATGGTCAACAGGAAAGTGTTTTTGTTCCCAAGCTGACCTTTTTTTATCTGATTTTTTTATTATTTTTTAAAATTTGTTGAAATTTGTAAAATTAATTGCTCCTAAATTACTCCAAAACTGATTTTCAAATTGCTCCAGCCTTATAGTTCTAAGGTTAGAGGATATTATGTTGTGCCATTTGCTATGTCCTGACATATCTATCTCCTCTTCTTTTCTTTATTCCCTATAAAAATCATTTCTATTTTATCACATTCACTGCATTTTGTGTAGTGTTTTCTTAAATATTTTAGTATTTTGTTAATTTTTAGTAACTCGTATTGGACTATATGCTGGTACAACTTAAAATTTAACACTCAAAATTTCTGGCACTCCCAGTTTTTTAGCACACTAAAAATGAATAACTGGTAACATATTTCCATACATTACCAGTTTATATATAAATTTACACAGTTAACTTGACATACTCATATTAAAAATTTACACACTAGACTTGACAAGCTCTTTACTTTCGTAAATTGATAAATTTTTACTTGACGTACAGTGCACAGCGCAAACCATAGTAAACGTCGCTGTAGTAAGGATTGTCGTAGCTGCGGTAAGCCGCGTAATTGCCGCTGCCGCCGTCGAAGACATAACTACCACCACGTTCGTACCTGTAGTCGCTGGCCCCTGAACCATAGGACTCGCATGTCCAATCCCACACATTACCTGCTAAATCAAAAACATTGTTCGCATTTGTTCCTTCGTATGATCCACTTGGGATTCTTTTTGAACTACCTGATGACTTTGTTGCTGTGCTCTTTGATGTGTTTGTATAATATGTGAAACTATTGTTTCTATAATTTCCCCAGCTTGTTGAATCTGAGGCTATCTCTGCATATGTCTTTTCTCCTGTATCTATTAACCACTTTAATGTTTCGTCCCACTGTATTCCCCATATCATCTGCACTCCTGCACTTGTTCCTGATAACTTTCTTGCTTTTTTCCACATTGTATACCATGTTTGTTTTTTTATATCTGTGTTTATTCTTTTAACAACAGGCGTTGCTTGGCTTAGGTCTCCTGTTTGGTATCTTCCTATATAATATCCTCCATATGTTGCTACACTATTTAACATCTTATCAAAATCTATTTCCATCTCCATTAAGAAATCTTCTCTTGACATTCCATTTAAATATTGGGTTAAGTATGTTGATTGTTTGTCATAACTTGTTGTTTGTGGCTCGTATTTCTTTGTTGCGTCTTTTGTATATGCACTTGAACTAAATTTATATCTTGTTCCATATTTCTTTCCTGTTGTCTGGTCTCTCCAATACATATCACTTACATCTGCTATTGGAATCCATACATATTGATTTCTATTACACTGTGCCTCCCATTTATTACTATCTGTTACTGCTTCTGTTCCTTCATATATTACAAAACCACCATTTACAGAATTTTCATCTGATGCAGAAGATGCAGTATATCCAGTTGGTACTGGTACTTGCACTCCATCTGAACTTGTTACTGTTGTGTAATTATTATCATTTTTCTTCCCAGGTTTTATTTCTCCCCATATATAATTTATTTGCTCCTTTTGATTATCAGCAGTTTCTTGTGGCGCACTACCTTTTCTTGCATTATACATAATTCCCCATATAACAGCACCCAATATTACCATCACTACAATCGGCACGATAAATGCTTTCTTTCCATACATAATATATGCCATCTTCACATCACTAATCTTATTTACTTTTGGCTCTTCCTTTTTAGCCCTTTCCCTTCTTCTTCTCTCCTTATGTTTCTTCTCGCTCATGATACACACTCTCCATTCTTTTAATAAATTTTTAAATTCTAATTATTTTCCAACCACGTAATGAAAAGAGACAGCAAAAAACAGCATAAAAATTTTATGCTTTTCTCGCTATCTCTATTAAATTTATTTATTCTATTTTCTTTATTTTGAGCATGATTAAAGCATGCTTGTTTCAACAAGCAATTTACATAACTATTAGTAAGGTATTCTCTCTCTCTCTCTCTCTCTCTACAGCCCCAAG
>CAKPSX010000027.1 GCA_934184665.1 uncultured Clostridia bacterium
TGCACTTATGCCAGAAGTCGGTAAATACTCTTTTCAACCACACGAAAATTATAACATGGACAAAAAGCCAGGTCAACACTTTTTCACAATTTACATAAAAATTTGAATTTAGTCCTGATCCAAAATGATAATTGTTTTACATTTTTGAATTTTGTGATATAATATAAATGTGAAACAAAATCAACTTAAAAAAGTATAAATGTTTCACATTTATAAGGAGGAATATGTCATGGAAGAAAAAATGGAAATTATGAATCTTCTTCAAAATAAACAAATTCTTGAAAATGAATTAAAATCACTTGCATATGGAGCTGTAGAAATAAGAGAAAACGATTCAAATAAATATATATATGTACATTATAGAGAAGATGGAGTGTCTTTAACAAGATATGTTGGGGAATATTCAGAAGAGTTATATAATTTAGTGCTTAAAAATAGTATTAAGGCAAAAGAATTAAAAAAGCAAATAAAAGAAATAAATAAAAGATTAAAACAATTAAATTATATTGAAGAGGAACTTTCTCAAGATGTAGAGCTAAATATAGATTTTGCTAAAAGACATTTAGTAGATACTATATATAAACAAGCTATATTAGAAGGAGTTGCAACTACATTCGCAGATACAGAAAATATTATTGAAGGTGGAAAAGTAAACAATATGACACCTGAAGATATATTAAAAATAGTAAATTTAAAACATGCATGGGAGTTTATATTAAATAAAAATGTTATTTTAAGTGATAATAATTTTGCTCTATTATGCGAAATAAACAAAATGGTGGAAGAAGGATTTTACTATTCAGCGGGAAGAATCAGAAATGTACCAGTAACTATAGGTGGAACAAAATGGAAACCAGAATTGCCTATTGAAAGTGTAATAAAAGAGGAATTGAAAGAAATATTTGATAAAAAAATAGATGATATCGATAGAGCCATTGAACTATTACTATATATAATGAAAAAACAAATATTTATTGATGGGAATAAAAGAACATCAGTAATTTATAGTAATCATTATTTGATTTCAAAGGGAAAAGGAATAATAGTCATTCCAGCAGAATTAACACAAGAATTTAAGGATTTACTTATTCCATATTATGAGGGAAAAGACGAAGAACAAATAAAAAAATTTATAAAAGAAAAATGTTATATGAAAATTTAATAATGGTTAATAAATAAGAGCCTTCTTGACAGAGGGCTTTTATTAGTTCGTACAAGAGAGATAAATTAAGAAATTTAGGAATAATAAAAAACACAAAAAAATGTTCGAAAAAGTATTGACAAAATTAAAAATTGGATATAAAATATAAGCAACAAAACGAACAAGAGTTCAAAGAAGTGGAGGAAAGTAAAATGAGTATATTTGGAAGAAAAAATAATGTAATAACATATACAGTAAATAAAGCTATAAATACTGATATGTACATAACAGTGCAAAATGGAGAAGTTGTAGTAAATGCACCATGGTATTTTACATCAAATAAAATCCAAGAAAAAGTACAAGAAAAGAAGAACTGGATTTTAAACCAATTAAAAGCATATGAACAAGAAAATATTTCAAATATGCGCACAGTAAAAATACTTGGAAAAAACTATGATGTTAAAGTAGAATATAAAAGTATAAAAACTCCTGAACTAAATTTACAAGAAAATTCAGAAATAAAAATAACATTGCCATACAAATACAAAAAAATGGGTAATGAACAAATATTAAAAATGTCAATAGAAAAGATGTATGAACAACTTGCAAATAATGAGATAGAAGATATGATGGAAAAAGTAAGATTAATGTTAGGAATTGCTCCTGATGAGTATTATGTAGAAAAAATTAAAGAAACTTTGGGAAAATGTACAGATACAAAAACAATAATAATAAATCCAGAATTAATGCAATATAAAAGAGAAGTAATAGAATATGTTATCATACATGAATTTTGCCATTTAAAATATAAAACACATGGAAAAAGATTTTATGAAATGATAGAAAAATATGTTCCAGAATATAAAAAATACGAAAGAGAATTACAACAATATCAATATTAAAACTTTTAATCTAAAGATAAGGAAACATAGAGGGGATTATGAATTGAGGTGTAAAAGTGAACAATAAATATGATAGGGTATATATTGCAATAGATTTAAAGAGTTTCTATGCGTCTGTGGAATGTCAAGAAAGAGGGCTAAATCCATTAACGACTAATTTAGTTGTAGCAGATAGTAGTAGAACAGAAAAAACGGTTTGCCTCGCTGTAAGCCCATCATTAAAATCTTATGGAATATCTGGCAGAGCAAGACTATTTGAAGTTATACAAAAAGTAAATGAAATAAATGCACAAAGAAAGTTAAATGCGCCACAGCATAAATTTACAGGTGATTCTTATGATAGTATTGCATTAAAGAGAAATAAAGATTTAGAACTGTCATATATAATTGCTCCACCTAGAATGAAATTCTACATGGAGTATAGTGCAAAGATTTATGATATATATTTAAAGTGGTTCTCATCTGAAGATATATATGTATATTCAATTGATGAAGTATTTATAGATATAACTCATTATTTACACACTTATGAAATAACGCCAAGAGAATTAGTTACAAAGGTTATAAAAAACATATATGATGAAACAGGAATAACTGCAACAGCAGGAATTGGAACAAACTTGTATCTTTGCAAGATTGCTATGGATATTGTTGCAAAACATACACCTCCAGACAAGAATGGAGTAAGAATTGCAGGGCTAGATGAAATCACATATAGAAAATATTTATGGGGACATAGACCAATAACAGATTTTTGGAGAGTTGGAAAAGGTATAGCAAATAAACTAGAAAAGTATGGAATTTTTACAATGGGTGATGTTGCAAGAGCATCTGAAAGAAATGAAGAATTATTATATAGGCTATTTGGAGTAAATGCTGAATTGCTAATAGATCATGCTTGGGGATATGAACCATGTACAATAAAAAGTATAAAATCTTATAAACCAATGGTCAATAGTTTGAGTTCAGGTCAGGTATTACATTGTCCATATGATTATGAAGGCACGAAATTAATTGTAAAAGAAATGACAGAATTATTAACACTTGATTTGGTAAGAAAAGGATTAATTACAGATAAAATGACTTTAACGATAGAATATGACATTGAGAATATTACTAATCCAGAAATAAGCAAAAAATATTTGGGAGAAATTACATTAGACAGATATGGTAGGAAAGTTCCTAAACATGCACATGGAACAGCAAATATAGATCATAAAACATCATCTACGAAAATTATAACAGATGCTGTTATGAGATTATATGAAAGAATTATAAACAGAGAACTCTTGATAAGGAAAATAACTATAACTGCAGAGAATGTCATTGATGAAAAAGAAGAGAAATGTTTACAATCATATGAACAATTAGACTTATTTATTGACTATAGTGAGATAGAAAAACAGAGAAACAAAGAAAAACTAGAAAAAGAGTTACAGAAAGCAGTATTAAATATGAAATCTAAATATGGAAAAAATGCTGTTCTGAAAGGCATGAATTTTATAGAAGGTGGCACAACAATTGAAAGAAATGAACAGATAGGAGGACATAAAAGTTAGGAAGGAGAAGATTTTATGAAATATGATAGGCAATATGATGATATTATTAATTTACCTCATCATGTGTCAAAAAAACATCCACAAATGTCTTTATATGCTCGTTCTGCTCAGTTTGCAGCATTTTCGGCATTAACTGGATATGAAGATGTTATAAAAGAAAAAGAAAGAGAAGTAAATAGTGGAGATGTTTTGAAATATTAATTAATGTAAAACTAAAGGCATGGAGAATTTGCACAAAAATTAGTAATGTGATAAAATAGATATATAATAATATATATAGGAGGTAACCCAAATGAAAATGGTTACAACTGAAATGAGAAAGACAACTTTTGCGGGAATGAATTTTCTGCAGATTCGGGACACTCTGGAAGCTCAGGGACTTGACCGGCATATGCCGATTGAACTAGAGTCTACAGAGGTGGCACTCATCACACCTGAAGGAATTATCCTTCAAGTGAGAGCCCAGAATGAAGGAATTGGTCTTTGGGGCGGTTCTATCGAATGGGGCGAAACTCCTCTTGAAGGAGCTGTTCGCGAGTTAGCGGAAGAAACTGGTCTTCTTCTGAAGGAGGAACAGTTCACTTATGTGGAAACGCATAAGCACAGCCACACTTATCCTAATCAGGATAAGGCAATCTTCACAGCATACCGCTATGTTGTGAGATTGGACTATATTCCAAAAATCCGGATTGATGAGGAGTCCACAGGATATGTCATCATCAAGGAATTGATTGATGGCATCATGAAGAGTGATGCAGAGTTTGTAAAGCAACTGCTTGCCTCCGACTAAACCTAAAGCCGAGTTTTGTAAACTCGGCTTTATTATGACACAATGTATAGATAAGTTTTTATATGGATTAAATAAACAAAAAAGAATAAAACAAAATAATTAAAATAATATTGTAAAGATGATATGGACTAGAGAGTAAAACTCTGTCCAAAGCAATTAAACTCTTTAGAGAGGAATGAAAAAATGGTAATTCAAATAATCTTTATAATATTAGGTTTTACACTATTAGTAAAAGGTGCAGATATATTAGTAGAAGGGTCTAGTGCTGTAGCCAAAAAAGTAAATATACCAGAGATAATAATAGGTTTAACAATAGTATCAATTGGAACATCAATGCCAGAAATTTTTGTAAGTATTACATCAATATTAAGAGGCTATGAAGACATGTCAATAGGAAATATAATTGGTAGCAATATATGTAATTTATTATTAATATTAGGAATATCAGCATTAATAAGACCTATGAAGTTTCAAAAACAAACAAAATGTTTTGAAAATATATTATCAGTGGTATTAACAATTATATTTCTTATAATGTGCAATACAAATAATGAAATTCAAAGAATCGAAGGAATAATTTTAATTGTATTGTTCTTTTTATTCATGATATATACAATAAAAATGTCAATAAAAAATAGAAAAGTTGAAACAGTGATGGAAATAAAAAATGCTAAAAAGATAAATATATTAAAAAATTCTTTCTTGATAATTTTAGGAATAATATTATTAAAAATTGGTGGAGGAATGGTTGTAAATAATGCTGAAACTATAGCAAGAATGCTGAATGTGAGTGAAAAAGTAATAAGCTTAACAATAGTTGCAATTGGAACCAGTTTACCAGAATTAGTAACAAGCGTTGTGGCAGCAATAAGAGGAGATTCAGATATTGCAATAGGAAATATTGTGGGGTCAAATATTTTTAATATGCTATTAATAATAGGAGTAACATCAGTTATTAGTCCTATAGAATATAATACAACATATAATGTTCAAATGATAACACTATTAATAGGAACTGTAATGATAGCAATAATTCCATTTATAGAGCCAAAAGATAAAATGTCAAGAGGAGACGGTGTGTTATTTATAACATTATATATAATTTATTTAATAGAACTATTAATAAATAGTAACTAAAGAGATATTCAAATACGTATTACCAGAAAATCAAACAAAATACCGCAAAAAGATTGATATATAAGACTTTTTATGATATCATATATATCGTAAAAAAGAAGAAAATGAATCAATATACAATCAAAGAGAAAAAGGAATGTGATTAATAATGGAAATCGAAAAAGCAAAATCAATAATTGAGGCAATTCTATTTTCAGCAGGTAGACCTGTAAAACAAGAAGAATTAATGCTAAGCTTAGAAATGAGCAAAGAGCAAATAGAAGAAATAATAAGAGCAATGAAGAAAGATTATGAAACAAGAGGAATTGAAATTATAAAAATAGAAAATAGCTATCAAATGTGCAGTAAAAAAGAATATTACGAATATATTTATCAAGTGTTAGATAAAAGAGCAAAACCAAACTTATCAAATGCAGCACTTGAAACACTTGCAATAATAGCATATAACCCAAGAGCCACAAGAGCGGAAATTGAGGCAATAAGAGGTGTGAACAGTGATGGTACAATTTATAAACTACTAGAATATGAGTTAATTGAAGATGCGGGAAAAGCAGATTTACCAGGGAAACCTACTACATATAAAACAACACAACAATTTCTAAAAATGTTTGGATATGAAAGCTTAAACGATTTACCAGAATTACCAAAATATAAATTAGATTCAAATAGACAGATTGTTATTGATGAATTAGTTGAGTCAGAGACTCCAATGCCCGAAGAGGGTGAAAAGATAGATGATTCAGAATAATAGAAATGAGAAAATAAAAATAATGAAGCGGTTTATAGGTAAAGTCCATGAAAACCTAAATATATTATAAGGGATAGATTTTAAAATGAGTGATAATAAAAACTTTGTAAAAGAAATAACAAATATAGATGAAAATTTTGCACAATGGTACACAGATATAGTCTTAAAAGCAGAACTTGCAGACTATACAGAAACAAAAGGCTGTATAGCAATAAGACCATATGGATATGCAATTTGGGAAAATATACAAAATTATACAGATAAAAAGTTCAAAGAAACAGGAGTAAAAAATACATATTTTCCAGTATTAATACCAGAGAGTTTGTTGCAGAAAGAAAAAGACCATGTAGAAGGATTTGCACCAGAAGTTGCTTGGGTAACAAAAGCTGGAGAAGAGAAGTTAGAAGAAAAACTATGTATAAGACCAACATCAGAGACAATAATAACAACAATGTATTCAAAATGGTTAAAATCATGGAGAGATTTACCATTTGTATATAATCAATGGTGTAATGTATTAAGATGGGAAAAAGAAACAAGACCTTTTTTACGTTCAAGAGAATTTTTGTGGCAGGAAGGACATACAATTCATGAAACAGCTAAAGAAGCAAAAGAAAGAACATTACAGATGTTAGATATATATGCAGATGTTATAGAAAATTTATTAGCAATACCTGTTATAAAAGGAATAAAAACAGAAACAGAAAAATTTGCGGGAGCAGAAGAAACATATACAATAGAAACAATGATGTATGATGGAAAAGCATTACAATCAGCAACATCACATTATTTTGGTCAAAACTTCACAAAACCATTTAATGTAGCATTCCAAAATAGAGAAGGAAAACAAGAATATGCATATCAAACATCTTGGGGCTCAACAACAAGATTAATTGGTGCAATAATAATGGCACATGGTGATAATAGAGGATTAAAATTACCACCAAAAGTTGCACCAATACAAGTTGCTCTTGTACCAGTTGCAATACACAAAGAAGGTGTAAAAGAAAAAGCACAAGAAATATATGAACAACTAAAAAATAAATATAGAATAGAATTAGATGACAGAGAAAAAGTTTCACCAGGATATAAATTTAATGATTGGGAAATGAGAGGTGTTCCACTAAGAATAGAGATGGGACCAAGAGACATTGAAAATGGAGTTTGTATTTTAGTTAGAAGAGATACAAATGAAAAAATTGAAGTACAACTAACTGAATTAGATTTAAAAATTGAAGAAATATTAGAACTAATCCAACAAAATATGTATGATACATGTAAAAAAAGAATGGAACAAAAAACAACAATTGCACATAATTTAGAAGAATTCCAAGCTAATATAAATAAAGAACAAGGATTTATAAAAGCAATGTGGTGTGGCTCAGAAGAATGTGAGGCTAAAATAAAAGAATTAACATCAGCTAAATCAAGATGTATGCCATTTAAACAAGAACACATAGACGATACTTGTGTATGTTGTGGTAAGCCAGCAAGCAAAATGGTTATATGGGGTAGACAATATTAATAAAAATCTTTATGAAGATTTTGTGAAAATAGTTGTAAAAAAATCCAATAATTGATATACTAAATGAAAATAATTGAAAAATAATTAAATTTTGGTGAGTTGATATATGTGATAGCATAACAAATCTAAATTATAATTATTTTTCAATAAAAAGTAAAGGAGGGCAAGCCCATGGAAGAAAACAAAAATGAAGAAACAACAGAAATAAAAGAAATTGAAGAAAAAAATGATGGAATAAAAATAGCAAATGATGTAGTAGCAGTAATAGCAGGAGTTGCAATTTCAGAAGTACCAGGAGTTGCAAGTATGTCAGGAGGATTCGCTGGAGGCATTACAGAAGTATTAAGTGGCAAGAAAAACTTATCAAAAGGAATTAAAGTTGATGCTGACGAGAAAGATGTAAAAATAGATGTAAACATAATTGTAGAATATGGTTCAAGAATACCAGATATTGCATTTGAAATTCAAAACAGAGTAAAGAAATCAGTAGAAAATATGACAGGATTAAAAGTTTCTGAAGTTAATGTTCATGTACAAGGTGTAAAAACAGAAAAAGATGAAGAAAACGAAGAAATAAAAGAATAAAGAAATGGAGAAAAGAAAATGAAATTTTTAGAAAGATTTACATTAGTAGTATATTCATATATCATGTTAATAATAGCAGTAATATTAGGATTAACAGTTCTTGATTTTATAAGCTTTCCAACTATCAGTAATATAACAGAAGAGTTGATAAAAGGAGATGTTTCATCAAAAGTATTATTGGCAATAAGTGCAGTTTTTGTTTTATTATCAATAAAATGTATATTCTTTGATGAAAGCTCAAAAGAAAAAGCAAAACAAGCACAAGGAATTTTACTAAAAAATGAAAATGGACAATTAATGATTTCAAAAGACTCTATAGATAATATGGTTAAAAATGCTGTAAATGAATTTAATCAAGTAAAAGAATGTAACACTAAAATTTATGTAAATGCTGATAATCAAATATTTATAACATTATTTATTACAGTTAGAGAAGATGCTATTATAAAAGATTTAGCAACAGAATTACAATTAAAAGTTAAAGAATCAGTAAAAAATATTTCTGATTTAGATGTAGAAGAAGTTAATGTAAAAATTGTAAAATTACAAGAAGACAAAAAAAGTAAAGAATAAAAATAACATTATGACTTAGTAAAGGAATGATATAAAATGGAAAGTTTTAAAAATTTTTTAATTCAATATAGAGGTGCAATAATTGGAATATTAATTGCAATATTGATTTTATGTACACAACTATATAGATTAATAATTGCAATAATACTTATAGTTATTGGCGGTGTTGCAGGAAATTACATACAACAAAATAAAAATGAAGTAAAAGAAAAGTTGAAAAATTTTATAGACAGATTATAAAATCATAAAGACGAAAATGTTTAGAAAGGAATAATATAAAAAATGAAACGAACTGCAATTAGAGAGCAAACATTTCGTTTACTATATAGTTTAGAAATTCAAAAAACTGATAATATAGAAGAACAAATAGAATTATATTTAGAATGTAATGAAATAGAAAACGAAAAAGCAATAGAATATATAAAAGATGTAGTTATAGGCGTATATGAACATAAAAAAGATATAGAAAGTTTAATAGAAAAAAATCTAAAAACTGATTGGAAAATTGATAGAATTTCAAAAATAGATTTAAGTTTATTAAGACTTGCAATATATGAAATAAAATACAAAGAAATACCATATAAAGTTGCTATAAATGAAGCGCTTGAATTAGCAAAAAAATATGGAGAAGACTCATCTAAAAATTTCGTAAATGGAGTATTAGCAAGTGTTGTAAAAGAAATAGGAGATTAGCAAATGAAATATAATGCGGTAACAGTAACACAATTAAATAAATATTTAAAAGATAGATTTGATGAAGACGAAAATTTAAAAGCAATATTAGTAAAAGGTGAAATCTCTAATTTTAAAAACCATTACACAGGACATCTTTATTTTACATTGAAAGACGAGAATTCGTTAATAAAATGTATAATGTTTAAAAGCTATGCTGAAAGGCTAGCTTTTAAACCAAAAGATGGAATGCAAGTAATGGTTTTTGGCGCTGTATCAGTATTTGAAAGAGATGGAGCATATCAAATATATGTAAAGTCAATGTTAGAAGATGGAATGGGAGATTTACATGAAAAATATGAACAACTAAAAAAACAATTGGAAGAAGAAGGATTGTTTGATGAAAAACATAAAAAAGCAATTCCACTTTATCCAAAAGAAATAGGAGTATTGACATCTCAAACTGGTGCAGTAATAAGAGATATTATAAATGTTTCAACAAGGAGAAATCCAAATGTACATATAAGATTATTGCCAGTTCCAGTACAAGGAGCAGGTGCGGCAGAAAAAATTGCCGAGAAAATAAAAATAATGAATGACAAAAAATTAGCTGATGTAATAATAGTAGGTCGTGGAGGTGGCTCATTAGAAGATTTATGGCCATTTAATGAAGAAATAGTTGCAAGAGCAATATACAATTCAGAAATACCTATAATATCAGCAGTTGGGCATGAAACAGATTTTACAATAGCAGATTTTGTTGCAGACTTAAGAGCACCAACTCCATCAGCTGCTGCAGAGTTAGCAGTACCTGATGTATATGAGCTAAAGCAAAAAATAAATAGTTATCAAAATAGATATAGAAATTCATTAAAAAAGAAAATAGAATTAATGAAATTAAGATATGAAAAGTGTATGAAATCAAGGGCATTTACAGACCCTACAAGAAAAATAAAAGACCAATACATGATTTTAGATAAATATGTAAAAAGATTAGAAACAAAAATTAATATATTGCAAAAAGATAAAAAAACACAGTTTATAGAATTAGTAAGTAAGCTAGACACATTAAGTCCTTTAAAAACTTTAACTAGAGGATATTGCTTAACAGAAAAAGAAAATAAAATTATAAAAAGTGCATCAGAATTAAAGAAAAATGATAATATAAAATTAAAATTTTATGATGGAGAAAAAACAGCAAATATATTAGATTAAATAAAGAAAGGAATATATTTAGATATGAGTAAAGAAAACAATGGAAACTTCGAAGAATCAATGAAAAAGCTTGAAGATATAGTTATAGAATTAGAAAACGGAAATCTAAATTTAGATGAATCTGTAAATAAGTTTGAAGAAGGAATGAAAATTGCTAAACAATGTAATAAAATATTAGAAGAGGCAGAAAAGAAAATAACAATTTTATTAGAAAATGATGGAGAATTAGAAGAGGAAAATTTTGAAGTTGAATAAATTTTAAAATAGTAAAAAAGGGGAAATACAGATGAATGATATACAAGGATTTATAACAAACCAATATATATATATACCATTATTAATATGGTTTTTTATACAATTGTTTAAAGTAATATGTGATTTAATAATAAATAAAAAATTTAATTTTAAAAGAATAATGGGAGCTGGAGGAATGCCAAGTTCACACTCAGCAGTAGTAACAAGTCTTGCAACATTAATAGGAAAAAACGAAGGTGTTGATACAAGCATGTTTGCAATGTCAGTAATTTTTGCTATGGTTGTAATGTATGATGCAGCTGGTGTTAGAAGAGCAGCAGGAAAACAAGCAAGATTACTAAATAAAATAGTTGAAACTCCTGGACTAACAAATCTTCAAGTACAAGAGAGATTAGTTGAAGTACTTGGTCATACACCATTACAAGTAATAGTTGGTGCCACTATTGGAATTATAGTAGGCTTATTAGTATAGAGATTGGTTGAAAAAATAATTACAATTTTGGACTGTGTCAACTTCCATTTAAAACGCGGTTACATATCTGTATATGCGCCCTTGCCTTTTAAATAGAAGTTTCCTTGCCAAAATTTAATTCTTTTTCCAACTTAAAAAAAGGAGTGAAACAAATGGGAGATATAGAAATTGCTAGAAATGCTAGTTTAAAGAAAATTACAGAAATAGCAAAAGAATTAAATATTGATGAAGAAGAAATAGAACAATACGGAAAATATAAAGCAAAGATATCTGATGAAGTAACTAAAAAAGTAGAAAATAATAAAGATGGAAAATTAGTTTTAGTTACAGCAATGAGCCCAACACCATTAGGAGAAGGAAAAACTACAATATCGATATCAATTGCAGATGGATTAAGAAAAATAGGAAAGAAATCAATACTAGCTTTAAGAGAACCATCACTAGGGCCAGTTTTTGGAATTAAAGGTGGAGCTACTGGTGGAGGGTATGCACAAGTGGCACCAATGGAAGACATAAACTTACATTTTACAGGAG
This sequence comes from uncultured Clostridia bacterium, assembly GCA_934184665.1. Classification (GTDB taxonomy): domain Bacteria; phylum Bacillota; class Clostridia; order TANB77; family CAG-508; genus CAG-269. The sequence goes on from CAKPSX010000027.1 coordinate 12,109, forward strand.
ATATACATGCAATAACAAGTGCAAATAATTTATTGTCTGCAATGATTGATAATCATATATATCATGGAAATGAATTGCAAATAGATAAAGTTGTTTGGAAGAGATGTGTTGACTTAAATGATAGACAATTAAGAAAGGTAAATACAGGATTATCAGAAGAGGCTAAAATTGTTCCAAGGGAAGATAGTTTTGATATAACTGTTGCATCAGAAGTGATGGCAATATTGTGTTTATCAAAAGATATTAAAGATTTAAAACAAAAGCTAGGAAATATATTAATAGGGTATAATAAGAATTCGGAACCGATATATGCAAAAGACTTGAAGGCAGAAGGAAGTATGGCGGTATTATTAAAAGATGCAATAAAACCGAATTTAGTACAAACATTGGAAAATACACCTGCATTAATACATGGTGGACCATTTGCAAATATTGCTCATGGATGTAATAGTATAATTGCTACTAAGATGGCAATGAAACTTGCAGATTATACGATAACAGAAGCGGGTTTTGGTGCTGACTTAGGGGCAGAGAAATTTTTAGACATAAAATGCAGAAAGGCTGATATTAAGCCAGATGCTGTTGTTTGTGTTGCAACAATAAAAGCTTTAAAATATCATGGAGGAACACCAAAAGATAAAATTCTTGAAGAAAATATGGAAAGCTTAGAAAAAGGAATGAGCAATTTATATAGACATATAAATAATTTAAAAGAAAAATTCGGGCTAAATGTTATTGTCGCGATAAATAAATATAATACAGATACAGAAACAGAATTAAACTTTGTGAAAACAGAATTAGAAAAAATAAATGTGTCTTCAAGTATTGTAGAAAGCTGGGCAAAAGGCGGAAATGGAGCAATAGATATTGCACAAAAATTAGTGGAACTTACAGAACAAGAAGAACATTTTAAATATATTTATGAATTAGATGAAAGTATAAAAGAAAAAATAGATAAAATATCAACAGAAATATATGGTGCAAAAAATGTAATTTATTCAGAAAAAGCATTGAAAAATATTAAGAGAATTGAAGAATTGGGATATAGCAATTTACCAGTATGTATTGCAAAAACACAATATTCATTTTCTGATGATGCAAAAAAATTACAATGTGATGAACCATTTGAAATAAATGTTAGAGATGTAGAAATTAAAGCAGGAGCAGGCTTTATTGTTGCACTTGCAGGCAAAATAATGACAATGCCAGGACTTCCAAAAGTGCCGTCTGCTGAATCAATTGATATTGATGATAATGGTGAAATAGTAGGAATTTTTTAATCAATTTCGTATAGTTAAGGCCTGATTTAGATATACTATAATCATTAGGAGGCTGATGATTATGTATAATTTTAGAACAGACTTAGCTTTAGAGAGAAGAGATATATATCAAAAGATAAATAAATTAAATGAAATAGATGGAGTAAAAAGTGCAGAAGATGAAATAGATAAAAACATTAAAGTTTCAAGAGTATATGTTTTAAATGAAAATGGAGAACAAGCTATTGGCAAGCCAAAGGGAACATATATAACAATAGATGTAAAAAATCTAAAGTTAGCAGGAGATGAAGAAATACAAAAAACATCTGAGGTATTATCAAATGAATTAAAAAATATGCTTGATCAACATGTTCAAAAACAAGGAGAGCTACTTATAGTTGGATTAGGAAACATATATGTAACACCAGATGCACTTGGTCCAAAAGTCATAAATGAAATAGATGTAACAAGACATATAATAAAATATTTGCCGCAATATGTTGAAGAAGGAACAAGGTCGGTAAGTGCTATATCTCCAGGTGTGCTAGGAACAACTGGAATTGAAACAGTTGAGATATTAAAAGGAATTGTAGATAATGTAAAACCTAAATTATTAGTCGTAATAGATGCTTTAGCATCAAGGAGTATTGACAGAATAAGTAGTACAATTCAAATATCAGATACTGGAATAGTTCCTGGGGCAGGTGTAGGAAATACCAGAGAGGAAATAAGCCAAAAGACGCTTGGAATACCTGTAATAGCAATAGGAATACCAACAGTTGTTGAACTTGCAACACTTGTATCTGATGGAATAGATATATTTATAGATAGATTACAAGAAAAAGCAGAATCTAATGAGTATCTAAATAGATTACAAGAAAATGATAAATATGAAGAAGTAAAAGAAGCACTTAATGTTGGAGAATATAATATGATTGTTACTCCAAAAGAGATAGATGATTTGATAGAAAATATGAAGGATGTTGTTGCGAGGGGGATAAACTTCGCAGTGTAGCGGTATAATTTTAGTAAGAAATAGATATGCTTTGTTGTGAAAGAATTAAATTTTGGCAAGGAAGATTTTATTAAAAAGGCAAGGGCGCATATACAGATATGTAACCGCGTTTTAAATGAAATCTGACACAGCCCAAAATTCTAATTATTTCGCAACATCGTAAGGAGTGAAAAGATACAATGAATCAATTTGAAAGAACAGAACTACTCATAGGAACAGAAGCAGTAGAAAAATTAAAAAAATCAAAAGTAATTGTATATGGAATAGGAGGAGTAGGCTCATTTGCAGTAGAAGGACTTGTAAGAGCTGGAATAGGACATATTATTATAGTTGATTTCGACAAAGTTGATGTAACAAATATAAACAGGCAGCTTGAAGCTACACATTCTACAATAGGAAAAAATAAAATCGATGTAATGAAAGACAGAATATTAGATATAAATCCTGATGTAGTAGTGGAAAAATATTTGCCTAGTGAGATTGAAGGTGGAGAAACTTCAATCATAGATGGTAGTGTTACATATATTGTTGATGCAATAGACACAATGACAGCTAAATTAAAAATAATAGAAAAAGCAAATGAGCAAAATGTACCAATAATATCAGCAACAAGTGCTGGAAATAAACTTAATCCAACAATGTTTGAAGTTGCAGATATTTATAAAACTTCTGTATGCCCAGTTTGCAAGAGATTAAGAAAAGAGCTAAAACAAAGAGGAATAAAAAAATTAAAAGTGGTATATTCAAAAGAAATGCCACATGAATTACATATAACAGAAGAAATCCAAGGAAAGACAATAGGAAGTATATCATTTGTGCCATCAGTGGCTGGATTGATTATAGCAAGTGAAGTTGTAAAAGATATAATTCGGAAAATAAGTTTAAAACACCACAAAACTAGACATTAAAGTTTTGGGTGTTTAAATTTTTATATAAATTACATATATTACAATCTGTACATATTTCAAGTCTATTATCAAAAATTAATTTCAAAGTATTGATAAAATATAAATTAGCAGATGATGATGAAAGATGTAAGTAAATTTTTGCAGGTAAAAGTTTTAAAAGAGTATTTAAAATGTAGTCATTATCTGAAAATGTTACATCTGAAAGATATTTAGCATTAAGCTCACTTTTATCAATATTAATCTGTTGCAAGTTTTCATCTAAAAGAAGAGTATTATTTTCAAGACAAATAATATGTGTTTTGGATGAACGAGGAACTTGTGAGCTGACATATAATCTTACAAGTGATGTAAATTCTAAATATTCTTTTTCAACAAGAAATTCGTTAACAGATAAATTTATCAAATCTTCTAATATGTTTCTGTAGTTGAACAATCTGAAATTTATGAATCCAGAAAGTACAATAGAATGATGTGAACTTATATATTCATAAAATGCATCAAAAAGTGCTAGTTGTCTATCTTGAAAAGAAAATTCATCATCACAAAGATTTTCTTCACAAATATCTAATATCTGTGAAAATTCTGTATTATCAAAATAAAAATAATTTGATAATAGAATATTTTTTATAATATCATATTCAAAATTATCGATTACCAAATACGAAAAAATAGTTGCAAGCTTAGTGTAAAAAAGCTCTTTATCAATTCCAGTATAATGAATAATTATATTTTTATATAATTTGAATTCATTACATGAAAAAGAAACATTTAACATATTAAAATCAGAAAATTCATTTTGTAAATATTTTAAAGTTTTTTCATTATTTGTTTTGATACATAATGAACTCATATTATATTTGTTCCTCCCACAATTAAGATTACTTGTATAGTATTTGCTAAAAAGAAAATTCTATACAAGATTAAAATATAATATTCAAAAAAAGAAAAAATGAAACTAGAACAAAAAAGAAAAATATAAAATTTAAAACAATCATTTTGAATTATAATTCACGACCGCAAAAATAAAAGTTATAAATCTTAAAAATGCACTCAAAAATAATTGCAAAATGTATTGACTAATGGGTGCAATTTTGATATTATAATTTTGAAATAATTCTATGTTTAAAAT
>CAKPSX010000028.1 GCA_934184665.1 uncultured Clostridia bacterium
ATAACAAAGATAAGGAAAGAATTAGAGAGTAAACAGACTCAAAAGTCAAGTACTTAAACATAATTTAAGTTCCAATAATTTAGAAATTGTTTTTAAATTATTGGGACTTTTTTAATTAATAAAATAGAAGAAGAAAGGAAAGAGCAAAAAAGGAAGAGCCAAAAGTAAATAAGATTAGTGATGTAAAGATGGCATATATAATGTATGGGAAAAAGGCATTTATTGTTCCTATAGTAGTGATGGTAATATTGGGTGCTATTATATGGGGTATTGTGTATAATGCAAGAAAAGATAATGCACCACAAGAAACAGCTGATAATCAAAAAGAGCAGGTTAACTATATATGGGGAGAAATAAAACCTGGAAAGAGAAATACAAATAATTACACAACAGTAACAAGCTCAGATGGTGTTGACGTACCAGTACCAACAGGATATACAGCCTCATCTGCATCAGATGAAAATTCTGTAAATGGTGGTTTTGTAATTTATGAAGGAACAGATGCTGTAACAGATAGTAATAAATGGGAAGCCCAATGTAATAGAAATCAATATGTATGGATACCAATAGCAGAAGTAAGTGATATGTATTGGAGAGACCAGACAACAGGAAAGAAGTATGGTACAACTTATGAGTTCACATCATCATCATATTCAAAAAGTAGTAGTAATAAACAAGAGCCACAAACAACAAGCAGGGATATCCAATCAACATATTTAACACAATATTTAAATGGAATGACAAGAGAAGATTTCTTAATGGAGATGGAGATTGATTTCGATAAAATGTTAAATAGTGTAGCAACATATGGAGGGTTTTATATAGGGAGATATGAAACAGGAGATTTAAGCCAAACAACACCAGTAGTGAAAAGAATTAACAGTGATATAGGTAGCCAAACCTGGTATACAATGTGGAAAAAAGCAAGAAAATTATCAGGAACAAGTGCAGGAGTGCAGATGATATGGGGAATACAGTGGGACGAAACATTAAAGTGGTTAATAGACACAGGAGAAAAGACATATGCAGGAATAGTCCCAAATTCAAGTAGTTGGGGAAATTACTTTGATAATAGTTTCACATATTATACAGACACATCAAAGAGCACAGCAACAAAATCATCAGGAACTGGAACAAGAATCCCAAGTGGAGCATATGAAGGAGCAAATGCGAACAATGTTTATGATTTAGCAGGAAACATATATGATTGGACACTAGAGTCCAATGGTTCAGGGCGTGGCGACGTCAGGTACAGACGAGGTGGTAGTTGCAGCAACTACGGCAACGACATTCCAGCGTCGTACCGCAGCAACGGCGGTCCTCACAACAGCTACGATAGCTATGGTTTGCGTTGTACACTTTGCATAAAGTAGCACTGAACCCACAAGCCAAAACCCAACAACTTTATGTGAATCAATCAACCATTCACCATGCCATTATCCATTCACAAGTACCATCAAAACAAGTTAATATAAATCTACTATTTAAACCACATCGCAGCATAACTACAGCAGGTGCATATGAACTAACAAACTTAACATAAAACAAGAACCAAAAACGTTTGACATATATAAATATTTGTGCTAATATAAATATATCACAAGAATAAGAGCTTGCGCCCTTACTCTTGTGATTGCTTATTTTGAGATTTATCTTTGTCGGGATAAATCTCTAATTAAAAAGATTAGGAAAAAAGTGAAGATTTAATCTCATTTGTTGAAGACAGAAAAGGTCATGATTACAGATATGCAATATCCTGTCATGCTAGAAACGATTACTTTCGAACTGAATTGCAACAGTCAACATAAAAAATTAAAAAATAAATGAAAAGTATTGATTTTAGAAATAAAATGGTATATAATGAATATACTAATATTGATAAATTAGTTTATCAAATAAATTAGGTTACACAAGCCTTTGATTAATTTCATAAAAAGTGTAAATAAACATTAGGTTAAATATGAGCCTTTAGGATGCAAATCCTATAAACGAATATTCTATTAAACATTAGGTTAGAAACGAGCCTTTAGTTTACTATAAACGAGTTTTGGAAAAAATTATAGGGGGTACTGAAAAAGTATCCCCTATATGTGTAATATGGAGGAATAAATGAAAAATACAAAGAAGATTAAATTAGGAAAATTGAATTTTTATATTGTAGACGATAATTATATTGAATATTTAAGTCAATTTGATAAACATATTGCTTACAATAAAAATGAAAAAAGGCCATATATAGGAGTTGTAATTGTAGTCGAAGAACATTATTATTTTGCACCATTATTTTCTCCAAAGCAAAAACACAAAATGTATAAAGACAATTTGACTTTTTTTAAAATTATAAATACTAAAACAAAAAATAATTTAGGTATAATTAGATTTTCTGATATGATACCAGTGCCAATGGAAAGTGTTCACTTATTGGAGTTAAAAAACAAAAGTTATGGATATAAAAGGTTGCTTTCAGAGCAATATTCTTACATAAATAAGCCAGAAAATAAAGAAAAGATCTTAAAAAAAGCGGAAAAAATCTATAGTATAGTTACTAGAAATGGTAAAAGCAAGATGACCCAATTTTATAAAGAGTTAAGTTGTGATTTTAAATTATTAGAGGAAAAAAGTGTTGAATATAAGGCTAATAATATTATTGTATCATAAAAGGAATAATAAATATGAAAAATAATGAAGGAAATTAGAATTGCCTGAAAATAAAGAAACAAGCAAATTATTTATATAAAAATTTAAATTGCACTCAAAAATAATTGCAAAATGTATTGACTAATGGGCGCATTTTTGATATCATGATTTTGAAATAATTCTATGTTTAAAATAAAAGAAGATGGAAACAATAAATTCGAAGGAGAAAAAGTAAGATGAAAGTTATGAAGACGCAAACCCTTGGGGCTGTACACACACACACACACAAGCACTTTTAAGCGTTGAAGAAAAAGAGTCAAAAAATAAAATAAATAAATTTAATAGAGATAGCGGAAAAAGCATAAAAGTTTTATGCCTTTTTCTGCTATCTTTTTATGCTGTGAAAAATTATAAAAATTTAAGAAAGATTGGAGTGTTGATTTGTTATGAGTAAAAGGAAACAGAGGAAAGAGGAAAAAGAGAAAGTAAATAAGATTAGTGATGTAAAGATGGCATATATAATATATGAGAAAAAGGCATTTATTGTTCCTATAGTAGTGATGGTAATATTGGGTGCTATTATATGGGGTATTGTGTATAATGCAAGAAAAGATAATGCACCACAAGAAACAGCTGATAATCAAAAAGAGCAGGTTAACTATATATGGGGAGAAATAAAACCTGGAAAGAAAAATGCAGATAATTATACAATGGTAACAAGTGCAGACGGAGTGCAAGTACCAGTACCAACTGGATATACAGCTTCATCTGCATCTGACGAAAATTCTGTAAATGGAGGATTTGTAATATATGAAGGAACAGAAGCAGTAACAGATAGTAATAAATGGAATGCACAATGTAATAGAAATCAATATGTATGGATACCAATAGCAGAAGTAAGTGATATGTATTGGAGAGACCAGACAACAGGAAAGAAATACGGAACAACATATACTTTTACATCATCATCATATTCAAAAAGTAGTAGTAATAAATATGAGCCACAAACAACCAAATATGATATCCAATCAACAAATTTAACTAAATATTTAAATGGAATGTCAAGAGAAGATTTCTTAATGGAAATGGAGATTGATTTCGATAAAATGTTAAATAGTGTAGCAACATATGGAGGATATTATATAGGAAGATACCAAACAGGAGACCTAAGCCAAGCAACGCCTGTTGTTAAAAGAATAAACACAGATATAAAAAAACAAACATGGTATACAATGTGGAAAAAAGCAAGAAAGTTATCAGGAACAAGTGCAGGAGTGCAGATGATATGGGGAATACAGTGGGACGAAACAATGAAATGGTTAATTGATACTGGAGAAAAGACTTATTCTGAAGTTGCCAAAGATTCAACAAGTTGGGGAAATTATTATAATAATAGTTTCACATATTATACAGACACATCAAAGAGCACAGCGACAAAAGCAAAAAGCAATGGAACCATAATCCCAAGTGGAGCATATGAAGGAGCAAATGCGAACAATGTTTTTGACTTAGCAGGAAATGTATTGGATTGGACACTAGAGTCCAATGTTGTAGGGATTCGCAACGTCAGGTACAATCGTGGTGGCCATTATGGCAACGACGGCAGCAAATATACAGCGGCATACCGCCACGGCGTCAACGTTCCTAGCTACAGCGGCAATACCATCGGGTTACGCGCAGCTTTATTCATCAAATAACCCATCTTCCACCCAACAAACTATCACGACTTTATGCAAACTACTCAATTCTTCACCATGCCATTATCCATTCACAAGTACCATCAAAACAAGTCAACATAGGGAGTGTCAGAAATTTTGTGTAAAATGAAATACCTTTTATGATATAATAAAAATATATCAAGGAGGTATTTTTTTATGGAAGAAAAGTAAGCGGTCAATAAAAAATACCAGAAATGGATAATGAACAAATATATATCAAAAAACCAATTTCTCCAAAAGGAATGCAAAATATCACAGATTAGAATTGACTATCTGCATATAAAATGATAAAACATATGCAGAAATTAAGTAAATATGCTTGAATTTTTTGACGTAAAATAGTAAAATATAAGTGCATAAAAAGCACAAGCAAGAAATAAAAATCAAGAGTGAAGTGCTAAAATAGAAAGGAATGTTAGTAAAATGGCAAAACCAACAGTTGCAATAATAGGCAAACCAAATGTAGGAAAATCAACATTTTTTAACTATATAGTTGGAAGTAGAATCTCAATTGTAGAAGATACCCCAGGAGTTACTAGAGATAGAGTATATGCAGAAACAAACTGGAGAGGTAGAAATTTTACAGTTGTAGATACAGCAGGTATAGAACCAGAATCTGAAGATATAATAATATCACAGATGAGAGAACAAGCAAAAATAGCAATACAGATAGCAGATGTTATCGTGTTTTTAACTGATGTAAAACAAGGGGTAACAGCAGCAGACCAAGATATAGCATTAATGTTAAAAAAATCAAAAAAGCCAGTAGTATTAGTATGCAATAAAGCTGACAACATGAGTAATGATAAAAGTGAAATATATGAATTTTATAATTTAGGATTAGGAGAGCCACATCCATTGTCAGCAGCGAATGCATTAGGTGTAGGAGATGTACTTGATGCAATATATGAAAATTTTCCAGAAAAAGATTTAGATGATGAAGATGATGATAGAATAAAAGTAGCAGTTATAGGAAAGCCAAATGTAGGGAAATCATCATTAATAAATAAAATCCTCGGAGAAAATAGAGCAATTGTAAGTCAAATAGCTGGTACTACAAGAGATGCAATAGATACTGAATATGAAAATGAGCATGGCAAATATGTTTTAATAGATACAGCAGGAATAAGAAGAAAAAGCAAAGTAACAGAATCAATAGAAAAATTTAGTATAATGAGAACATTGTTTGCAATAGAAAGAGCCGATGTATGCTTAATGCTAATAGATGCAAATGAGGGTGTAACAGAACAAGATGCTAAAATTGCGGGTGAGGCACATGAAGCTGGAAAAGGAATAATAATTGTTGTAAATAAATGGGATGAATATGAAAAAGAAACAGGAACATTAGAAAAATACAAAAAAGAAATATATAATAAATTATCATATTTATCATATGCACCAGTAATATTTATATCAGCAAAAACAGGACAAAGAGTTGAAAAATTATTTGATATGATAAATAATGTTGCAGAACAAAATTCAAGAAGAATAGCAACATCAGTATTAAATCAAGTTATAAATGAGGCAATAGCAATTGTTCAACCACCATCAGATAAAGGAAAAAGATTAAAAATATTTTATGGTACACAAGTAAGTACAAAACCACCAACATTTGTAATATTTGTAAATAGCAAAGAATTATTCCATTTTTCATATGAAAGATATTTGGTAAATCAAATAAGGAAAGAATTCGGATTAGAAGGAACACCAATAAGAATTATAGCAAGAGAAAAACTTGAAAAAGATGTATAAAATAAACGAAAGAATATAGATTTAATATAGTCTGTATATAGAAAGGAATGTGATAAAAATGGCAGCATATATAATAGTAGCAATTGTTGCATATTTGTTAGGAAGTATAAGCTTTTCAGTAATAGTAAGCAAAAAGTTAGCAGGGTTTGATGTAAGAGAAAAAGGTAGTGGAAATGCAGGGGCAACAAATGTACTTCGTTCAGTTGGAACAAAAGGAGCAATTTTAACATTATTAGGAGATGCATTAAAAGGTGTAGTTGCAATATTATTTGCAATATTAGTTGGAGCAATAGCAAAAAATTCTGATAAAGCATTATTAGTACAAATAGCTGGAATACTAGTAGTTATAGGACACACTTTTCCAATATTTTTTGAATTTAAAGGTGGAAAAGGTGTTGCAACAGCATTAGGAGTATTATTAATGACAAACTGGAAAATAGGATTAATATGTTTAGTATTTGCATTAGTACTTATGGCATTAACAAGAATGGTATCAATGGGGTCAGTGGGAGCAGCAATTTTATTCCCAGTACTAACACTATTTATACATTCAAACTATACAGTTTCAGATGGAAGTAGTTACTTCATATATAGCATAATATTAGCTGTGATAGTAGCATTTAACCACAGAAGCAATATACAAAGAATATTAAATGGAACTGAAAATAAATTAAGTTTCAAGAAATAGGAGAATCAAATGAAAAAAATTGCAATAATAGGCAGTGGCAGTTGGGGAGTAGCCCTTGCTGTACATCTTGCAAAATTAGGAAATGAAATTAAAATATGGGCATATTTAGAAGAAGAAAGAGACTTAATAAATAATGAAAGAAAATGTAAATATCTTAAAGATATAACAATTCCAGAAAATATAAAATGTTCAACATCATTTAAAGAAACAATAGAAAATACTGATCTTATAATACATGTAACACCATCAAAAAATACAAGAGAGACAGTAAAACAGTATAAACAATATGTAACAAACCAACCAATAATAATATGCTCAAAAGGATTTGAAAAAGATACATTACTAACACTTGATGAAGTTATACAAGATGAAATGCCAAATGCAAAAATAGCAGTATTATCTGGTCCAAGCCATGCAGAAGAAGTTTCAATTGAGGTGCCAACAGCATTAGTAGTTGCCTCAAAATATGATTTTATTTTAAAATTAGTACAAGATAATTTTATAAATAGTAAAATGAGGATATATACTTCAAGAGATGTAAAGGGTGTAGAACTTGGAGGAGCATTAAAAAATATAATAGCATTTTGTGCAGGTGTGACATCAGGACTTGGTTTAGGTGATAATACTATGGCAGCACTCATAACTAGAGGTCTTGCAGAACTTTCAAGATTAGGAGTAGAATTAGGTGGTCAAAAAGAAACATTTTATGGGTTAAGTGGCTTAGGAGACTTAATAGTTACTTGTTTAAGTGAACATAGTAGAAATAGACGTGCAGGCAAACTTATTGGACAAGGTAAATCACTTGAAGAAACTAAAAAAGAAGTTGGAATGACAATAGAAAGTATAGATAATATTGAAGTTGCATATCAATTAGGAAAAATTCATAATGTAGAAATGCCAATTGTAAACGCAGTTTATGAAGTATTATCTGGAAACTTAAAACCAGAAGATGCAGTAAAGAAATTAATGAATAGAGCAAGTAAAGTAGAAAAATAATATTAGTAAATGACAGCAAAAGTACATAAATTTTAAGCAAAAATAAGAGATGTGTATATTTTTGTAAACATAGTGAATAATATGTAATATATTTGTATTAATAGAAAGGAATGTGATTTATAATGGAATTTTTTAATAAAATAGGTAAAAAAGCAAGTGAGGCATATGACGCAACAGCAAAGAAAACAGGAGAATTAGCAAAAGAAGCAAAGCTTAGAATGAAAATAAATGAGAATAAATCAAATATAAACGATTTATACAAAGAAATTGGAAAAAAAGTTTATGAAAAACATGTTAGAGAAGATGATGTATGCATAAAATCTGAGATTGAAGAAGAATGCTCAAAAATAGATGCACTTTCAGCAGAAATCGAAGAAAGCTTGAAATCAATATTAGAATTAAAAAACAAAAAACAATGCATAAAATGCCATGCAGAACTTGACCTTGATGCTGTATTTTGCTCAAAATGTGGTGAAAGACAACCAGAGCCAGAAGTTATAGAACCAGAGGTTATAGAAGCAGAAGTTGTTACAGAAAAAACAGAAGAGCACACAGAAAGTAGTGAAAATGTAGAGGATACTAATAATGAGAATTCAGGAGATGTAGAAGAAGTAAATAACGAAAATACAGAAAATGATTCTAACAACACAGAACAATCGTCAGAAAATAACAATGAACAAAATTAGAACATTTATAAAGATGTCTCAGATTGAGGCATCTTTTCTAAAAAAGTCAAGAAAGGAAAACTAAAATGAAATTAGTAATTCAAAGAGTAAAAAATGCAAGTGTAAAAGTAGATGGAAAAACAGTCGGAGAAATTGAAAAAGGATTTCTAGTCTTAATAGGAATAAAAGTTGGAGATACAAAAGAGCAAGCAGATTACTTAGTTAGAAAACTATGTAATTTAAGAATATTCACTGATGAAAATGATAAAATGAATCTAGCATTAAAAGATGTTGGAGGAAAATTGCTTATAGTATCACAATTTACTTTATATGGTGATTGCAGTGATGGAAATAGACCAAGTTTTATAGAAGCTGCAAGGCCAGAAGAGGCAATTCCATTATATGAATATTTTTGCGACAGCTGTAGAAATAAAGGTATAGAAGTACAAAAAGGAATATTTGGCGCAGATATGAAAGTAGAACTATTAAATGATGGACCTGTAACAATTATAATGGAAAAATAGTTAATATGGGTATCTTTCAAATATATACCTAATAATATTATCAGCATTAGATGGAGTTATTTTAATAAAAATATTTTCATCTAATGTAATCCACATATTTATATTATATACATCTAAATTGTCTACAAAGACTGCAATAAGTTCAGAAATATCAACAGGATTATCAAACTCTTTTTGCCATGATGAACTATTTTCAAGTTTTATTTTTTCTGAATAAAAATTATCTAAAAAATCATTAAGTGTATTAGTATTTTTACTAAAAAGAAATACTCTTGAGACCATAAAACAACAAACTCCTTTTATTATAGTATGTAAAAAAACAAAAAATATATGCATAGATATTGCAAGTTTATGGCATACTATAAATGAGGAGATAAAGGTTGAAAAATAATTACAATTCTAAATTTGATTTTTCTCAACCAAGTTTGTGTCTTAAGAAAGGAATGATGTTAAAAATGGATAACAATCAAAAAATAAATTGTGATGTAGAAAGCTGTATGCATCAAGATGGAGCAACACAAAAATGTAAATTAAGTGCAATCAATGTAGTACCAGCAAAAGGCTGTACAACAAGAAAAGCAGATGAGTCAATGTGTGGAAGCTATAAATGTTGTGACTAAAAACGAAAAAGGGAATAAGAGAAAAAACGGATTTTTGTTTAATTTCAAAAATTCCGTTTTTTCTCTTTAATATAAAAAATTTGAATATTATAAGAAGGAGGAATTTAATAATTTCCTCCTTTAATATTTGCTCGTAAAGCCTTTTGAATTCGCCTTTCTGCATCTTTTTTTGCTATATCTTGTCTTTTATCATAAAGTTTTTTACCTTTACCAATTCCAAGTTCTAATTTTACTAGATTACCTTTAAAATACAAACTAATAGGAATCAAAGTATAGCCATCTTGCTTTATTTTTCCATAAAGTTTATTTAATTCTCTTTTATTTAAGAGTAATTTTCTTTCACGCATAGGATCTTTATTAAAAATATTTCCATGTTCATATGGACTAATATGCATAGAATATATAAAACATTCACCATTATTAAATCCAGCATAACTATCTTTTAAATTAACTTTACCAAGTCTGATAGACTTGATTTCTGTTCCACTTAGTACTATGCCGGCTTCTAGTTTGTCCTCAATATTATAATTATGATATGCAACAGGGTTTTTAGCTATTAATTTAGTATTCATAAATAATCTCTTCCTCTCTATAATTGGTATTATAACAAAAAGAGATTAGAAAGTCAAAAACTATCTTTCATCAGTATCATCATATCTTCTACCATTAGAAAGCTGAGTAGAATAATACCATAATAAAGCAATTACAGCAACAGCAGCTACAGCTAAGATAAGCCATGTCCACATTGTAGATGTCATACCTAAAAATGTACCACTATTTGTTGTAGTTCCAGTAGTTGCAGTTCTAGTAGCAGTATAACCATTATTTCTTGCATTATCAGTATTATTCATGTTATTATCATTATTAGTATTCATATTGTTATCTTTATTAGTGTTTTCATTCATTGCATTTTCAGCATTATTAGTTGCTTTTTTAGATTCATCTGTTACATTCTTAGCTGCACCTTCAATAGCATCTTCAGCACCACCTACAGCATTACGAACATCGTTAGCAGCATTATTTAGCATATCTTTACCTTCATTATTATTACCATCAGTTGCAAAAGAAAAAGTTATAGAAAGTGTAAAAATAAAGGCAATCAATAAGCCAAATACAAAAAGTACTTTTTTGCTCATAATAAATCCTCCTTAAAAATTTAATTTTATATAACAAAATTGATTAATATAACTAAAGTTGTAAATATTTTTTGCCATAATAAAATCTAATAATAGTATAAATTGTTTAAAATAAAATATACTTGAAAAATATTGCAAAAAATAGCAAAATAATATAAAATGTAAAAGAAAAAATTTTAGAGTTATAGAAAAAGAAAGGTTAAAAAATAAATAAAAATGTATGATATAAAAGAATTTGATAATCAAAAAACAAAAATATTAAAATATATAATGTATAAGAAAAGAACAGAATATGAAGTAAGAACAAAATTCAAAAATCAAGTAGATGAAGACATGCTTGATGATATAATAGAATATTTAAAAGAAGCTAAGTATATTAATGATTATGAATTTATAGAAAAACAAGTAAATGAATATATGTTGTTAAAAACAATGTCTATAAAAGAAATAAAATACAAGCTTTACGGAAAAGGATTAGATAAAAAATTAATAGAAAAATATATAGACGAAAATTACGAAAGATTACAAGAATATGAAAATAAATGTATTGAAAAAATAAAGACAAAAAAATCACAAACAATGGATGAACAAGAAATACAGCAGTATTTATACAGAAAAGGCTATAAGGAAGGATGAGAATAAGTGAGTGCCATGCAAAATCTATTAACACTTGAAACTGCAAAATATGCAATAAAAATCAATAATTTTGAAGGACCACTTGATTTATTATGCCATTTAATTGACAAAAATAAAATGGATATATATGACATAAATATAAGTGAAATTACAGATCAATATATAGAATATATAAATCAAATGGAGAAAATGAATTTAGATATAACAAGCGAATTTTTAGTAATGTCATCAACATTATTATATTTGAAATCGAAACATCTTTTACCAAAAGAACAAGAGGATGAAGAAGAAATTACAGAAGAGGAACTAATAAGAAGAATTATTGAATATAAAAAATATAAAGAAATAACAAAAATATTAAGAGATAATTTTTTCATGTATTCAAAAAGGTTTTATAAATTACCAGAAGAAATTAAATTACCAAAGCAAAAGCTTGAAAGCAGTTATGATAAATCAACAATACCAGATATTTATAAGAAAATGATAAATAAGAACAAAGACAAAATAAATGAAAATGCTTCAAATATAGAAAAGATTGCAATAACAGAAACATATTCTGTTGGAGATACTGTAAAAACAATGTACAAAGCATTAATAAAATATAAAAAATTTACATTTAATAAATTATTTTCAGTAAAAAAACATAATAAAAAAGAAGTTGTAACAGCGTTTACAGGCTTACTTGAAATGTCAAGAAGAAGTAAAGTTACAACAGAACAAAATGAATTATTTGGAGATATTGAAGTAGAAAAGAATAAAATAAAGTAAAATTGGAAAAAATAGTATTATAGTAGAGAGGCGATAATATTGTTTTTTCTTTTTATTTTGATAATAATTTTAATTTTAATAATAGCAATATATACTAGCAAGATTGGAATAGAAGTGATGAATTTAAGAATAGATACGCAAAATGGAAAAAAGATAAATGATGAATGTAAAATATATGCATTTGTTTTAATATTTAATAAAATAAAACTTTTTAAAAGAGATTTAAGAAAAGGAGATTTTAAACTTCAAACCAAGAAATTAGATATAAAACTTTTTAAAAATAGAGATATAAAGTTTGATTATAAAGAATTAATAAAAAAATCAAGATTTGAAATAGGAAATATAGATTTAAATATAGAAATTGGAACAGAAGATGCAGCACTTACAGCAATTTCAGTTGGAGCAATTTCAAGTGTTCTGGGTGTTTTAATCAGAAAGCCTAAGTTTGAGGTTGTGCCAGTATATATGAACAAAAATTTATTAAAATTAGAGCTTGATGGTATATTTACAGTTTATTTGATGCATTATATATATAGTCAGATTTTTAAAAAAGTGACATAGTGTAAATTTCAGTTGAAAAGATTTCGACTATTAATAACATAAAATAAGGCGTAATGCCAATAAAAAGGAGAGTTGATTTAAATGAGTGAACATCCAATAGAAAATCTTATGATAACTGCAATGAGCAGTATAAAAGACATGATTGATGTTAATACAATTATAGGAGAGCCAATTGAGGCAAATAATAATATAGTTATTATTCCAATATCAAAAGTAAGTTTCGGCTTTGCAGCAGGTGGTAGTGAATTCAATGGAGAAACAATAAAAGAATATAACAGAAAAGATAAAGATGAGGAAATTGAGTATAAATTACCATTTGGCGGTGGAGCAGGTGCAGGAGTTTCAATAAATCCTGTTGCATTTTTAGTAGTACAAGGAGAAACAGTTAAGCTAATTCCTGTTGACCATGATTCAAGTTTTGATAAATTACTTGACTATGTGCCAGATTTAATGCAGAGAATAAACGAAATGTTTTGTAAATCTATAAAACAAAAAGAAGAAAGAACACAAAATATTATAAATGAAATAAAAAGAAGAACAGCATCATATCAAAATGCTGAACCAGAAGAAAAAAGCGAAGAAGTAAAAGAGCAAGAAGAAAAGATAGAAAACAATGAAAATCAGGCTGATTATCAAAAAGAAGCAGATTTTCATGAGGCAGATGGAGAAACATTTGGAGAAAATTAAATTTATTCAATAAAAAATTAGTTAATTAGATATAGAATTATAAAAGAGAAATTAAAAGGGAAAGTAAAGAGCTACATAATTTTAAAATTATGTAGCTTTAATGTTACTATTTATAAATTTCAGAACTTAACCAATAATATGAACCATTTTCAGCTTTTTTAAATGTATGTTTATATGTCTCTAATTTATCCTCATATTTTTTGTACAATTCTTTGGTTGATGTTGGATATGATGATTCACTTCCAATATCATTTGTCTCATTAGATGATGTATAAATATGTATTTTAGAATCACCTTCGTTAATATCAAGTTTTGAAGAATCAACATATATAAACTTATCATATATATATATATAATCCTGATCCTTTTCAACTTTTTGTATTTCTGAATATGTACATATACTTGTTCCTTTACCGCCACCATCATATTCTGATAAATAATAATTATTATTTTTATAGTTTAAATCTGCGCTACAACCTTTATAATGATCTTCCCAATTATTGTTAGATTGATTAAATATATCAACTGCTTTTTCATCTATATTTTCATATACTTTTACTATATCATGTATATAAGTTGTATCTATGATATCATTTACTTGTGTTTTAAATACTTCTTTTACTTCACTTTCTTTATAATTTTTTAATACTATCAACATTTTTTCTATATTAGATAAAGAAGAATATGTTGTTTTAGTATCTTTATAAAAACTAGCCGGTTCTTGGTCTGTTTGCCATGCAAAGCTGAATTCGGAATCATCGCTTTTTAATACATATCCATATAATAATTTAACTAATGTATTATTGATATCCAATGTTTCATTTTCTGTATTTATATTATTATCTGGCACATTTGTGTTTTCTAAATTACTTATCTTATTATTTAGTTCTTTAAGTAAATTATCTGAATTTTTCTTATTATCATATAATCTAACAATTACGATTCCCATAATAATAATAACTATTAAAGCAATAAACAAGAATAATGTAGATAAACTTATTTTTATTTTATTTTTTTCTTCCATTTTTTCACCTCCTTTTATATGTATTTATTATACAGGTTCAAAAAAATTTTTTCAACCACATATAAATAATAATTATTGGTTAATATTTTTTACCCCCAAATTTTAAAATCAAATAGGCTGTAGTAATATTGCAATAAAAATTAGTTAAAGATTGGTAATCTAGAATATGAATTTACATAAAAAGTTCAAAAAGGTATTGCAATTTAGAAAAATAGATGGTAAAATAGGAACATATTTCATTCAAATATTTTAAAAATCAAATTTTTAATTCGTAAAAAATAATAAAAATCAAAAAATAAG
This sequence comes from uncultured Clostridia bacterium, assembly GCA_934184665.1. Taxonomy (GTDB): domain Bacteria; phylum Bacillota; class Clostridia; order TANB77; family CAG-508; genus CAG-269. The sequence goes on from CAKPSX010000028.1 coordinate 14,713, forward strand.
TTATAGAAAGAGGTGATGAGCCAAAAAAGCGCAAAGCTATCTTATAAAGACTACAATAATCAAATTTAAAAAAGTACAATTTTGTGCACCAATAAATTAAAAAATGTGCATTTTTGTATTAACATTAAAAAGAAAGAGAGGAAAAACATTTATTGAAAGAAAGCACAGAAAATAAAGCAAAAGAAGTATTCACATATCAACAATATTTAGAGTGTGAAAAAGAAGAAATGAGCATAGGAGACAATATAGGAAATTATAAGGTAATAGGGGGCGCCAGAGATAA
>CAKPSX010000029.1 GCA_934184665.1 uncultured Clostridia bacterium
ACTGTTATTGATTCTGGTCTCTTTCCATCTTGGTCGTCATTATCATCCCAATATTTATTTACTGTTATACTTGTTGTTGCTGGTGTATGGCTATTTGTTACTGTTAATCCATCTTCACTATATGCTGTTGTATATTCATCTCCAATGCTTGTTTCTACAATTGTATATGTTATTTTAGCTCCATCTTTATTATAAGTTGGTAATTTTTCAAATGTGTATGACCATTCATTATCTGCTTTTTGTTCAGGTATTACTGTAACTTTTACTGTTTGGTTTGTTTTTTCGTCTTTATATTCTGTACCATCAGCATATAAAGTTAATTCAATTGTATCTGGTCTAATTCCGTCTTGATTATTGTTATCTTCCCATATCTTTTTAGCAGTTACTGATGTGTCTTCATTTACAACAACATTATCGTCATCATCTTCCACAGGTGTTGTTTCTTCTGGTTTAGCTGTTGCTAAATTGTATATAGTTCCTGCCTCTTTAACATCATCTTCTGTTACTGTGTAATATGCTTTTATTGCTTCTGCAGTTTCTCCTACAGCTAGACTTGGTATTGTTTTTATTACAACATTTCCAGTTTCTTCATTTACTGTAAATGTTTCATTTCCTACCTTAACTGTATTGTTTTCTGTAATTACAACATTTGTTAATTTAATATTTCCTGTATTTTTTACAATTATTGTGTATTCAATTACATCTCCAGCTCTAACTTTCGTTTTACCTTCTGCTATAGGGTTTCCGTTTACAGCTGTTGAAAGCTTATCAATTTCTAGTTTTGGTGTATCTTCTACTGGTGTTGTTACATCATCATCATCAGAAACTTCTTCAGGTGTTTCTTCTGGTATAACTGGTACAGATGTACCTGTAACAACTGCATAGTTTGTTATTGTTTTTTCTGCATTTCCATTTATATCTTTTTCATATTGTACTGTATATGTAGCTTTTATTGTTTTAGATTCTTTTGATGCTAAATCTCCTACATTCCAGCTACCATCTGTTAATTCAATTCCAGCAAGTTCGTCTGTAACCACAACATTTGTAAGTTTTTCACTACCTTTATTTGTTACAATTAATTCATATTCAATTACATCTCCTGCTTGAACTTTTGCATCTTTACCAATGCTTTTTCCATCTCTTTTTATATCTGTAACATTTTTGATTATTTCAATATCAGCTGTTCCAACATCTTCTTCATTTGTGTCTTTTCCACCAACTGTTGCAACATTTCTGATTATTCCATCAATATCTGTTACTCTAACCATGAAAAATACTGTTTTTGTTCCATTAGCTTGAACATCAATATCTTTCCATTCAATTTTTGTACCTTTCTCATCTGTTGTAACACTTGCTTCTCTTGGAGTTTCAAGCAATTCAGCTCCTGCTGGCACATAATCTGTAATTGTTGTTTTTCCTGATATATCTCCTGTATTTTCAACAGATATATAATATATAATTGTGTCACCAATTTTTGCTTTTTCAACTTGTTCCATATCTCTTAATATGGCACTTGTTTTTTGTGATTTTATAATTGCTGTTTTTACTTCATTGCTTTCTTCACCATTTGCAATAGCCTTATTGTTTATTATTCCTTTTGTTTCAACAGTTTCTCCATTTTCGTCTAACATTGTTGGATTTACTGTAACTGTAAATTCAACTGTTACTGTTTCTCCTGCTGGAACTGATACTATCCATTTTACTCCAACTATATTATTTTCAGATGTGATAGTTTCACCATCATTATTAATAGATGCAAATGTAGTATTTGCTGGTATTTTGTCTGTAACTTCAATATTTTCAACATCTTTTTTACCATTGTTTGTTACATTTATTGTATATTTAATCTGTTCTCCAGCATATACAAGATTCTCTCCTGCTTTTGTTGTTGCTGATTTTTCAACAGAAATATTTGGTTTTTCTGCATTAATATTTGCAGTTGTTGAGGCAACAACAACACTCATTGGATTCCACCAATCCCAGAATTTTTTAGCTACTACTTTTTCTTCGCCTTCTTCAACTCTTGTTATTGTTGTTTCTCCAACTTCATTTATATTTGTTCCTGTTGTAGCACCATTATTTGATTTTCCTGTACTTGCAGGAGTTTGAGTACTACTTGTGCTTGTTGTATTATTGTTTGTTTTATTATTTGTTATATTGTTTCTAGTTGTTTGATTATTTGAAGTTGCTACACTGTTTGATGTATTATTTGCTGTGTTGTTTGTTGTATTGTTATTTTCATCATTTGCTGTTTGATTATCACTATTTTGTGTTTGTTCATTATTTCCATCAGTATTTTGTTCTTGACTTTCTCTCGCTTGATTATCAGAATTTTGAACTGATTGGTCTTCAGAATTACCATTATCTTCTTTTTTGTCATTGTCTATCTTTTCAGCTGTTTGGCTACTCTCAGCGGCTTCTGTCTTACCTTTGTCAGCTAAGAACACACCAACTGATATACTTGCTACTAATAATAAGACAATTATTGTTACAATTGCAATAATGGTTTTCTTATTAAAGGTATCTTCTCTACCTGCCATTTTCTTATTCCCCCTAAAAAATAATTACTATATTTCATCTGCTTTTATTATAAGTCTTTCTTTGTTTCCATTTGTGCATGTGATTAATGTAACTTCTCTCACATGTTCATCTTTAGGTAATAAGATGTTTACATCATTTGGATCTGTAACAAATATGTTATATATAGAATATTTTACAGTTTGACCTGTTAAATCTGTTAATTCAACAATATCCCCATTTTCTAACTTTTTTGTTTTGCCAAACATTGTTCCATCTTTATTGTTATGACCTGCTATTGATAAATTACCATAATCATTTACTTTTTCTCCCCAATATTTGATTATGGATAACTTCATAGGTATTTTAGCATTTTCTGGGTCTATATCTCCAATTTCTAAAATCGGATATTCTATCCCTATTTTTGGTATTTTTACTATACCTATTATTTTATAGCCTTTATATTCCAATTGATTATTATTTTCTTCTTCAATCTTCGAAAAATCAATATTGTTAAAAACGTCTACAGCTTTCCTGCTTTGTTTTTCATTTAATTGATTATTCATATATTTATATATTACTAGCCCTGTTATTACTATTGCTGATATTAATAACACATAAAATAATATTTTATATAATTTTAATTTTAAATTATTCTTCATTTTTTTTGCTTACTTTTTTCATTCTGATAGCAACAAATGTTAATGCACCAACTACTATTACTAGTGCAACTATTAATGCAATACTATCATATGTTATTGGTAATCTTGTTGTTTCTTGTGTTATTATTTTTTCTTTTTCTGTACTTGGCTCATAGTTATATGATGCTGTTAAAAATTGAGCATCTGTTGTAACTTCATTTCCATTAGTTTTTTGTAATAATACAACATATTGGTCACCCTCTCCTGTGCCTTCAACTTTAGACTCAGGTTGTGGAATTGTCATATTATCAACTTTCTGCCAATCTGCCTCTGCTACTAATTTTGAGTATAAGCTGTCAAACTCTTCTCCTAATTGAATTTTTGAATACATATCCATTTTATTGTATTCACTTTCAATTTTTTGTGCTAATTCCATTAATTTTTTATAATCTTCTGAATCAGCTGTTCTTACTCTTACATATGAGTAATCTGCTTTTTTATTATCTGTGATTTTTACATAACCAGCTTTTGATGTTTCTAATATTCCATTAACTTCTTCTTGTCTAACTGGTTTTGTAGCCTCTGTTGCTTCCTGATTCTCTGAAATTTCTACTTTTATTCTTTTTGTTATTGATTCTATTGAATCTATTTTTTCTTTAGATAATGATTTACTAAAATCGATTTCGACTCCATTTAGAATTAAATTTTCATCTTTGTCTTTTGCCCACATATAAATTGTGTTTCCTGATATTTTGTTTAAGTCTTTTGCTCCTATATAAGCTACTTGATTCTCTCCCAAATCTGTGATTGAATTAATATAAACTAAATCCATTACTTCTGGATTGGCATTATTTGATAATGCATATTTGAATTGTTTATCTGTATATCCATTTACATATATTATGTATTCTTGTTCGCCATTATCGCTATTTGTGCTTACTACAGATATATCCTCATTTGTTGCAAAAACTACTACAGGTATTACTGCTATAAATAGAATTATAGCTAGAACACCCAGTAGCCTGATGCTAAGTTTGTTCATATCATAATCCTCCTCCTTGTATTTTTATGGTTTTTATTATATTATAAAATTTTCCATTTGTAAACACTTTTTTTATTTTTTTAATTTGTGCCCAATCCATTTTTTATATTTAGTACAAATCAGTTTAAAAATTTTTACATTATTTGTTAAAGCTTAAGTTTGACAATTGGCAATTTTTGTGATATACTAGGTACATATTCTAAATAAGGGAGGCATTTTTATGCGTCAGTACACACTTCAGGCACTCTTAGGAGTAGCACAACCGTACCTTCCGAACGAGAGCATTTCCAAGTTCAAGTTTGAACTTGAAAAGGTTCCGAATGTGGAGACAGAATTTCTGAAAGCATGCATCCGTTATCCAGAATGGATGCAAACCATTAACACCGAGGAGGCCAAGAGCAATCGGGTGGAAGTCTATTTCCACTATGAGGAGTACTTTGCTCCTTCCTGGAGCATCACTCAGCAGAATGAGCTGGATCTCATTCTCTTCGATTACGGTACAAAGCCCACGATTTTCGTGCGCAGCTATCGGAGACGCACAAACTGACATGTCTCAAAAGAGAGTGGATATCCACTCTCTTTTTTATTAAAAATCATTGACAAATTATATAATTATGGAGTATAATAAAAACAGAAAATGAAAACCACAGAGTGGTTGCCAAAAATGATTTATTTGAAACCATTCGCTTGTTGGCAAAGCAGAATGGTTTATTTTTTTATTTGCTCAAAATTACTACTAATGCAATAATCAAGGCAATAGCTATGACAGTAATTCCTACTAATCCAAAGAATAGTAGATATATTATTTGTAATAATACAATTTCCATAGCACCACCCCGCTTTCTCACAGATGAACTGTGTAATATGTAAGGTGGCAACACACTCCGCTTATCTCATTTTCTATGCTATTAACTATACAACATTTGACATAATAATGTCAAGTAGATGTTAAAATATTTTATAAAATGGTCAAAAAAAAGAGAGTGGATATCCACTCTCTTTTTTATTTTACTTCAAATTCATATTTAGCTCTTGGGGCGTATGTTGTGTGTAGTAGTTTGTGAGCTTTCTCACTTCCTGGCTTTTCTAAGTATTCCTCATATAGTTTTTTTATTACTGGGTTTTCATGTGATTTTCTTATTGTGCTTTTTTCGTCTATTGAATACAAGCAGTCTGCTCTAAGTTTTCTAACATCTACTTCGCTTCTAATTTTAGAGCTTTTTATTGGTTGGCCTCCTCCCATAATACATCCACCTGGGCATGCCATAATCTCTACGAATTGATAATCTGCTTTTCCTTGTTTAATTTCTTCTAATATTATTTGAGCATTTTTCAAACCACTTGCTGCCACAACTTTAATATCTTTTCCAGCAATATTAACTGTTGCTCTTTTAATTCCATCTTCCCCACGTACTTGTTCAAAATCAATAGATTTTAAGTCTTCACCTGTTAATACATCTTGTGCAGTTCTTAATGCAGCCTCCATAACTCCACCTGTTGTTCCAAATATTGCTCCTGCACCTGTTGCATCTCCCATAGGATTATCAAACTCACTATCACCGATTTTCACAAAATCAATATTAGCTTGTTTTATCATTCTTGCAAGTTCTCGTGTTGTTATAACATTATCAACATCATATAAGCCATCATTTTGCATCTCTTCTCTTTGTCTTTCAAACTTTTTCGCAATACAAGGCATAACAGATACAACATAAATTTTCTTTGGATTTATTCCCTCTTTTTCTGCGAAATAAGTCTTAATTAATGCTCCAAACATTTGATGTGGAGATTTACAAGTTGACAAATGTGGTAATAATTCTGGATAATTCATCTCAATATATTTTACCCAACCTGGTGAGCAAGACGTAATCATAGGCAATACAGCATTTTCCTTAAATCTATTTATAAACTCATTTGCCTCTTCCATTATTGTTAAATCAGCACCTGTATTTGTATCAAAAACCTTATTAAATCCAAGTCTTTTTAATGCAGTTACCATTTTACCTGTAACATTTGTGCCAATTGGCATTCCAAACTCTTCACCAAGTGCAGCTCTAACAGCAGGGGCTGTTTGAACAACAACATATGTATCTGGGTCATTTAACTTTTCCCAAACATCATCAATTGTTACTTTTTCATGTAAAGCACCTGTTGGGCAAGATTGAATACACTGACCGCAATTAACACAATTAACATCATTTAAGCTATGGTCACCAGCAGTTGAAATACATGACTCAAAGCCTCTATTTATGCAATCTATTGCACCTATTCCTTGGACTTTTTTACAAGTTGCAATACATCTTCTACATAATACACATTTACTAAAATCTCTCACAATAGAAGGTGATTTATCATCTATAGGATGTTTTGTTCTCTCACCTGGAAATTCTATTTCAGGCATATTAAATTTTTTAGCTAATTCTTGTAACTCGCAATTTCCGGAACGTATGCATTCTAAACAATCTTTTGGGTGGTTTGATAAAATCAAATCTAAAACAATATGTCTTGCATCTAATACATTTTTTGTATTTGTATGTACAACCATTCCTTCTTCAACCTTTTGGATACATGAAGTTGCAAAACCTCTTCTGCCTTCAACTTCTACAACACACATTCTGCAATCTCCAACCTCATTTATGTCTTTTAAAAAGCATAATGTTGGTATGTCTATTCCTACTTTGCGAGCAGCATCTAATATTGTTGTTCCCTCTGGCGCTTTTACTTCTATTCCATCTATTGTTAGTGTTATTATTTTCTCCATTTCTATCTCATTCCTCTCTTAAGGCACAAACTTGATTGAAAAATAATCACAATTTTTCCAACCTCTTTTCCTTTATAAATTGTAAGTAATCTTAAAAAATTTTTAGTTTCCAATTGCATGGAAAGGACAGTTTGCCAAACATGTTCCACACTTTATACACTTATCTTGGTCAATAACTCTCTTTTCTCTAGCCTCTCCATTTATTGCACCAACTGGACAATGTCTTTGGCACAAGCCACAACCCTTGCACTTTTCTGGGTCAATTACAATTCTTGATAATTCTTTACATTCTAAAGTTTTACATACTTTGTCAATAGCATGTTCCATAAACTCTTCTTTAAAATACTTCATAGTACTTAAAACAGGGTTTGGTGCACTCTGACCCAATCCACAAATACTTGCTTTTTGAATGCTTTTAGCTAATTTTTCAAGTTTTGTTATATCATCTTGAGTTCCATTTCCAGAACACAATTTTTCTAATAATTCTAACATTCTTTTTGTGCCAATTCTACAAGGTGTACATTTTCCGCAACTCTCACTTACTGTAAATTCTAAATAAAATTTTGCAAGACTAACCATACATTTTGTATTATCCATTACGATTAATCCACCAGACCCCATCATTGAACCAATTTCTTTTAAAGACTCATAATCAATTGGAGTATCTAAATGTTCTGCTGGAATGCAGCCACCAGATGGTCCACCTGTTTGTGCTGCTTTAAATTTTCTACCATTTGGAATTCCGCCACCAATATCAAATACAATTTCTCTTAAAGTTGTACCCATAGGAACTTCAACAAGTCCGATGTTATTTACATTGCCACCAAGTGCAAACACTTTTGTTCCTTTTGACTTTTCCGTTCCAATTGAAGAATACCATTCTGCACCATTTAATATTATTCTTGTTATATTTGCAAATGTCTCAACATTATTTATTAATGTTGGTTTGCCCCATAACCCACATTCAGCTGGATATGGAGGTTTTACTCTTGGCTGACCTCTTTTACCTTCTATTGACTCTAGTAATGCTGTTTCTTCTCCACATACAAAAGCACCTGCACCTAAACGAATTTCAACATCAAACTCAAAGTCTGTTCCAAATATGTTTTTTCCAAGTATTCCATAATCTCTTGCCTGGTCAATTGCTATTTGAAATCTTTTCACAGCAATTGGATATTCTGCTCTTACATATATATAACCTTTTGTTGCACCTATTGCATAACCTGCAATCATCATAGCCTCAAGTACAGAATGTGGGTCTCCCTCTAATATGCTTCTATCCATAAATGCACCTGGATCTCCTTCATCAGCATTACATACAACATATTTTTGATCTGCCTCATATTTGCTAGTTATCTCCCACTTATTTCCTGTAGGGAAACCTGCTCCTCCACGGCCTCTAAGCCCTGAATCTTTTATTAGATTTATTACATCTTGTGGTTTCATTTCTTTTAAAACTTTTCCCAATGCCTTATACCCATCAAAAGCAATGTATTCATCAATATTTTCTGGATTTATTACACCACAATTTTTTAAAGCAATTCTTTTTTGCTTTTTATAGAAATTTAAGTCATCAAGACTATTTACAATACTTCCGTCTATATCTTTACACAACAATCTTTCAACTCTTGAACCTTCTATTATATGTTTTTGTATTATTTCCTCACAATCGTCAGGACTCACATTTGAATAAAAAGTATCTTCTGGTCTTATTATTACGATTGGACCTTTTGCGCAAAGCCCAAAACATCCTGTCATTATTACTCTTACATTTTCTATATGTTTTTCTTCAATTATTTTTCTAAAATTTTCTAATATCTTAGGTGATTTTGATGAAGTACATCCAGTTCCATGACACACCAATATATGTTTTTCTCTTGTATCTGCATTAGTATTTACTCTAATATCTAGTTCTTTTCTTTTTTCTTCTCTTATTTTTTCTATTTGTTCAAGTGTCTTCATAGCTAATCTCTTTCCTTTCTTACTCCTTGATTCCTCTTTGTTGGAAAAGAATTAAATTCTAATTATTTTTCAACTTTATTGGTTAAGTCATCTAAAACCTTATCCAACTTCTGCACTGTAGCCTTCCCATATACCTCACCATTTACTGTAAAAACAGGTGCAAGTCCACATGCTCCAACACATCTAGTTTCTTCAATTGAGAACAATCCATCTTTAGTTGTTTCACCTGCTTCAATTTTCAATCTATCTTTTAATCTATCCATGATTTTTTGTGAGCCTTTTACAAAGCACGCAGTTCCAAGGCAAACCGCAACATTATATTTACCCTTTGGTTTAAGAGTAAACCTTGAATAAAATGTTACAACCCCATATACTTCTGCCATTGGCACATTCAAAAATTCTGATAAAACTCTTTGCGCGCGTTCAGGCACATAACCATAATGGTCTTGAACCTCATTTAACATCTGTATTAAATTATCCTTTATTGGTTGGTACTTTTCACATAATTCATTTAAAAAGTCATCTCTTCCATTGCAATTGCATTGACATTCACAGCAATTTTGTTTCTCCATTTTTTCGTTACCCATTAACTAAAACAACTCCTTCTTTTTCTACATTTTTATAAAATGGTAATTATTTTTTTAGATATTTTTCCCAGTCCATAAATGCATGGCCTATTCTTACAACAAATACTTTTGATTTTTCTTCATCTATAATATAAAATATTATATAATTTCTAACATTAATTTTTCTAATATCCTTGTGTCCAGTTAGTTCTTCACTTAAAATTGGCATACTTCCTGCTACTTCTTCTAAATCTCTTAATGCTTGTTTAAATAATATTTTATATTTATCTGCTATTATATCTCCTTATAAAGTATATCTAAGATATGAAATAATGTTATTTAAATCTTGATTTGCTGTTTCTGAAAGTTCAACTATATATTTTTTCATAACAACTACTCCTATCTTCTATAAATTATCTAATTTTTGAAAAACCTCATCTAAAGAATATGTTTTGTTTTGTTTTATATCATCTAATCCTTTTTGCAGTTTTCCTTTTAAATCACTTTTACTTTTTATTTCTATACTTTCAGGTGCTTCTGACTCTATATATGATAATTTTAAATATTCAATAAAATTTATAACTTGATTTGTAAGTTCTTCGGGCAAAGTATCAATTTCTTTATATAATTTTTGTTTCTCCAAAGACATATTAACTACCTCCCATAATAAATTTATATTATTATTATACCATTTAAAGTCTAAAAAATCTACAAATTTTTAAAATAATGAATTTTTGAAAAAAAGAGAGGGGATGCCCTCTCTTTTATTCGGTGGTGCGCTCGCAGTACACCACGTAGCGGTGTGTGTTTACTCTATATGGGTGGCAGGTTATTAGTGTTACCATGTCTTTGCCTTCTTGGATATAGATTTTTGATGAGTCTGTTGGAGAAATTATTTCTTTGCCTGTTACTTTATATTCAAGGAAGTCCCATATTGTGGTTAATGTTATTTTGTCACCTACTTCTAGTTTATCTATGTTTCTAAACATCTGGTGTTTTACTAATCCTCTATGTGCTGCTATTACAACATTTGAATTAGTTTCTCCTAGTGGCAAAGAGGTGCTTGTAAGGTGCGCAGCTCCTTTGTTTAGATTTTCTGCTGTAGTTCCTAAATATACTGGCAATTTCACATTAAGTTTTGGAATATTTAGTACTGCTACAACATTTTCTTTAAATCCATATTTTCTTAAGTCAAAACTTGAGCTTTCATAAGAAAACGCATCTGAAACCTCTTGCCCATTTTTATATAAATCCCAGTTATATTTTTTCATAAGCTGATATAATTCATCTAAATCTTTTAGTTGATTATCAACATCAGTGGTATCTCCTCTTTCACGTTCTTTGGCTCTTTCTTTAGCAATCTCAACAACCTCTTTTTTGAAGTCATTAACACTATTGCTAACTGTCATTTTGTCAAATACTCTTATAGTTATTGGCCACATCATAAGTAAAATACCAAATACAATTAAAAAATCTGCAATTGCTTCATTTTTAATTTTTATCTTCACTAAGCATCCTCCTCATTATTATTGTCTTCATTATTGTTATTATTGTCATCAGCAGCATTGTCTTCGTCCTTTTTGTCTTTGTCTTTATCTCTAGCAACCCAAACTAAAAGAATTAGAGCTAATATGATAAATAAAACAATAATAAATAGCATTTGTTTCTTCTTACTGCTCTTCAAATTCTTGATGTTTTGCATATTTTCTGCAAATGCCTCATTTGAATTTTCATCAGCACCCTCAACTCTAGCGCCTCTAACAAGTAATCTATGAGTATTTACCATATAAGGTGTACAAGTAACAAGTGTTATATAATCTTTATCAGGATTTCTCTCAATCGCATCAACATCGCCTGGTTCAACAACTTTGACATCATCTACTCGGTATTCTAATGTTCTTTTCAATACATAGATATAGAATGTATCTCCTACTTCTAATTTATCAATATTATCAAAAATCTTATTACTTGCCAATCCTGTGTGCCCTGCTAAAACTGAGTGTGTGCCTTTACCACCTATTGGCAATGATGTACCTTGTAAATGCCCTACACCAGTTTGTAACACATTTTCAGATATACCATGATATATCGGCAAATTAATATCTAGTTTTGGTATATTAATATAACCAATTGCATTTCCAATATTTAAAACATTTAAGTAACTAACATAGTTTTCTTCTTCTTTTGGCTCTTCACCATCTTCTGAATTATTTAAAGAAATATCAACGGCTCCTTCTTGTCCGACTTGTTCATTGTATAGTTGTGCTTTTTTTAGTTCTTCTTCTGCTTGCTCATCTGTTAGATTATTTATATCATCTTGGTATTTTGATATAACTGTTGTTTCTGTATATGAATTTATGTAGTTTGATATAATTGGATATCCTATTGTTGATAATCCTATAATTAAAAGTATTATCTCAATTATTTTTCTTTTCACAATTTTTCTCCTTCTTAAGTAATTTAAGTATTATTATGGGAAGTTTGAAGAACTTTCCTATTGTAATCATATTATATAAAATTAAAGCATGGTGCCTAAACATCATGCTTTAATTTTTTGGTATTATTATTAGTTATTTTTGTTTTTGATGTGTAATGTAACACCTGTTCCTAATGCTAATACACCTACAACGATGAATATTATTGCACCAATTCCACCTGTTCCTGGTAATACTGTTCCTTGTTTGTTAACAACTTTGATAGCTGTTGCATAAGAATCACCATTGATTGTTAATTCAACTGGTTTGTTTAATGAGTTATAGTTGATTCCTTGTTCATCAACTGGAGCTTTTGTTTCGATTAATTGGTATGTACCAAATGTTAATCCATAGTATTCAGCAGCTCCTTGAGTATCTGTTGTTAATTTGATTTCATTTCCGTTTGAATCTTTGATGAATGTTCCAGCTTCAGCGTCAGATATTGATAAAGCTAGTTTGAATTCAGCACCTTTTAATAAAGCACCATCTGCTGTGTTAGCATGTTTTTCAATTTTGAATCCACCTGTTTTTAATGTTGTGCTTGATGTCATTGTAGATATAGCTTGTGTATTTGCTGTGTTATCATATTTTGTTGTAACTATGTTTGAATATTCTAATTTAGCTGTGTTGTCATAGCTTGTTGGATGTGATGTTGTATTTGTAGCAAATGTAGCATCATATGTTACTTTTACTGATTCATATGTAGCTAAGTTTGCATTATTGAATGTTAAGTCAAATGATGTTGTAGCTGGTGTTAATGTGATGTTTTCATCTGTTAGTTCTGTGTCAGCTCCTGATTTTGTTCCATATACATGTACTGAGCTTGAATCTAGGTTTAATCCTTCAGCCATTGTATCTGTAATTTTGTATGTAGCTAATCTAGCTATTGTTTGTTGTGGTACATCTGCAACTATTTGGAATGAGATTTTATCTCCAACATCAGCACTGTTTACACCATCTTTAACAGTGTTTGTGTTAGCAGCTGGTCTTGTTACAGCTGTAGTTGTTTTAGCAACTGATAATTTTTCGTTTGTAACATTTATTTGAGATGGTTCAACTTTTGTTGATCCATTAGATTCTCTTGTTACTGTAAACTCATGAGCTGTTTGGTTATCTAAGATGTAATCTGTATTGTTTCCAATACTTGTTTGGATTAATCTATATTTAGCTTGTGGTAATCCTGTTAATGAGATTGTACCATTATCATCTGTACCTAAACCTGTTTTATAGTCTTCCCAGCTAGCTCCACTTTGTTTTTGTAAGATGTATGTTACACCTTTTAAGTTAGCTGATTCTTCACCTTTGTTTACTAATGTGAATGCACCATAAGCTGTTGTGTTCTTTGGACTTAATTCAACATCATAAATTAGTCCGTCACCTGTTGCGTTTGTCATAGGGATATCTACTAAGAAGTTAGCGATTCTGTCTACTACGTTTTCTGGAGCAGCAGATTCTACTACTAGGTATCTACCTAAAGCTAAATCATCGAATTTAGCGATACCATCTTCTCCAGTTGTTTTTGAAGCTGTTTTATCTCCTGATGGTGTTGTTGAAGTTGAGTTATCATCAACTTTGTAAATGTCAAATGTTACTCCTGCTAATACTTTTTGTTGGTCTTGACCTTGACTATCTGTGTATTTTTCATATTTTGTTAATTTTAAAGAACCTTTTGTCTTTGTGTAATCACCTGCGGCTGCGCTTACAGCAGTAGCAAGTACTGCTAAAAGCATAACCATTGTTAAAATAATTGATATTACTTTTGTGTTTCTTTTCATTTTTTTACTCCTTTTCTCTTTGTAATTTTAATTTTATAACTATACTTAATACTGCCACACCAAATGCTATTAGAACTATTTGTCCTTTACCACCTGTTGCAGGTAGTGTAGGTTTTAATTTATCAGAAATTGTTAATGCTTGTTCTACATTTGCTGCTGATATCTCAATTTCTACTGGTTCTTTTAGTATATGGTATCCCTCTGGTGCTTTGGTTTCTGTCAACCTATATTTGCCATACTCTAAGTTAGTAAACATTGTTGTTCCTAAAAGTGCAGTCTCTGAAGAAGTTGTTTGTGTTACTGCTGTAAAGTTTGTATCAACATCCTTGCCATCAGCTGTAAGTTTTTCTAGTTTGAATTCTGCTCCTCCAAGTTTGATGTTTTG
>CAKPSX010000030.1 GCA_934184665.1 uncultured Clostridia bacterium
GCAGGTGTAGTTCAATGGTAGAACCTCAGCCTTCCAAGCTGATGACGTGGGTTCGATTCCCACTACCTGCTCCAGATAAAACAAACGGGAAATCGTTTGTTTTTATTTTTTTAAAAGCAAAACAATAATAAAAGTTATAAAGTGATTGTTTTGTCCCTTACTCATGTAAAACATGGGTTAATATCCAAGAGGAGGTGAAAGATAATGAACAAATATGAAAGTATCATTATTGTTAATCCAAATATTGATGAAGCTGGTTTAAAAGCTTTAGAAGAAAAATTTACAGGATTAATAAATGGAAACGGTAAAGTTGAAAACGTTACTGAAATGGGTAAAAGAAAATTAGCTTATGAAATCAAAAAAAATACAGAAGCTTATTATGTACAATTTGATTTTGAAGCAAACCCAGAATTAATAAAAGAACTTGAAAGAGTTTACAGAATTACAGACGAAGTTCTTAAATTCATAACAATAAGAAAAGAAGATTAATTAGGAACAGGGGCCTTAATTAAAGTAGAAAGGTAGAGGATAAAGATATGAACAAAGTAATTTTAATGGGTAGATTAACAAGAGACCCAGAAGTAAGATATACACAAACAAATAATACAGTAGTTGCATCATTTTCACTAGCTGTAAACAGAAGATTTGTAAGACAAGGTGAAGAAAGACAAGCAGATTTTATAAACATAGTTGCTTGGAGTAAGTTAGGAGAATTTTGTAGTAAATACTTTAAGAAAGGTCAACAAGTAGGAATAATAGGAAGAATTCAAACAAGAACATGGGATGATGACCAAGGTCAAAAACACTATGTTACAGAAGTTGTCGCTGAAGAAGCATATTTTGCAGATAGTAAAAGAGAAGGAGAAGCTTCAAATAATACTGCATTTGAAAATACATTTGGAACAAGTATGCCAGGTGTACCAGGAGGTTCAGATTTTGAAATGTCTTCAAGTGATGATTTACCATTTTAAAAGCAAGGAGGGAATTACAAATGGCAGATAAGAACAAAAAAAGAAATAATAGAAATAATTATGATGATGATTACAATCCAAAGTTCAGAAAACAAAGAAAAAAAGTTTGCGTATTATGCAATGACAAAAACTTTGTTTTAGATTACAAAAATCCTGAACAATTAAGAAAATTCATCAATGATAAAGGAAAAATATTACCAAGAAGAACAACAGGAGCATGTGCAAAACATCAAAGAGATATAACACTTGCTGTAAAAAGAGCTAGACATATAGCTATATTACCATATGCAGCAAAAGACTAAAAATAAATATAGTAATACATAAAAGTTGGTTCATAAAACCAACTTTTTGTTGTACCAAATATTATTCAAATACTTTTAATTCCAAAGATTTCTTTCATATAAATCTTCTATAAAAACATCTCTTTCTTCAAAGTTATCAATAAATCCAACTTTTGCGATATGGTCATTTACACCTTGAATCCAAACAGGTCTTTCATCATAAAAAATATCAACTTTTTCTTTATTGTTTAAAATATTTTGCACTCTATCATACTTCATATAAATCACATCCTTTTTTATAAAAATAAATATCTCTAAAATAAGTATATACATTGAAATAAAAAATATTCAATCTGCTGAAAATTTATCATAAAACTTGAAAAATGTAATTAATATTAGTATAATATGGTTTGAACAAAAAGGAGGAGGAATTAAACTTGAAAGAAGAAAAAAACATAATTATTAATACAGAAGAAAACAAAAAAATATCAGAATTATTAAAAGAAAAAATTGAACAAAGTGAATATCCAGTTGTAGGAGCAAAATTTAATAATGAATATAAAAATTTAGATGATGAGATTAGTGGTAAAGGTGAAATTGAATTAATTAATATAAATTCAAAATATGGAATGAAAATATATAGAAAAACATTAACATTTATAATGGGAATGGCTTTTGAAAGCATATATCCAGAAGCACATGTTTTAGTTGATTATCAATTATCAAATGCAATTTATGGAACAATTGAAAATATGGAAATAACAGAAGAAATGATGCAAAAAGTAAAAGAAAAAATGCAAGAAATAATTGAAAAAGATATGAAAATTGAAAAAATTACAATGACACGTGAAGAAGCAAAAGAGTTTTATGATAGAACAAACTCTCCAAAAGGAAGATTACAGTTTGATTTAGAAGGCAATAATGAAATAAACATGTATTATTGTGGTGAATATTACAATTATTTCTATGAAATGCTTGCAACACATACAGGAGTAACAAAAATATTTGATTTACAAAAATATAAAGATGGATTTTTATTAAGATATCCAAGTGATAAAAATGTTAATGAATTACCAAAATTCAAAGAAACTAAAAAATTATTATGGTCTATGGAAGAATATGAAACAATATATAGAATATTAAATGTAGGAACAGTGTACAGACTAAATACAGCTGTTAAAGAAAACAGAATAAAAGATATAATATTACTTTCAGAAGCATTACATGAAAAGAAAATATCTCAAATAGCAGATAAAATTGCTAAAAAGAAAGATGTTAAGATGATATTAATAGCAGGTCCATCATCATCAGGAAAAACAACATTTGCACAAAGATTAGGAATTCAATTAAGATTAAATGGAATTAAGCCTGTAACAATATCTGTAGATAATTATTTCGTTGAAAGAGAAGAAAATCCTATTAACGAAAAAGGCGAATATGACTTTGAATGTATAGAAGCAATTGATATAGATTTATTTAATAAACATTTATTAGCTTTATTAAATGGTGAAGAAATAGAAATGCCTGAATTTAATTTCCATAAAGGAACAAAAGAATATAAGGGCAATAAAATGAGATTAAAAGAAGATGAAATCCTTGTAATAGAAGGAATACATTGCTTAAATGATAAATTAACAGAAAAAATACCACATGATCAAAAATATAAAGTATATATAAGTGCATTAACTGTTTTAAATATGGATTCATTTAATAGAATTTCTACAACAGATACGAGACTTATAAGAAGAATTGTTAGAGACAATAATTTTAGAGGTTATAGTGCAAAACAAACAATTGCTACATGGAATAATGTAAACAAAGGTGAGCAAAATAATATTTATCCTTTCCAAGAAGGAGCAGATAGTATATTTAATACATCTTTAATATATGAACTTGGTGTTCTTAAAGCAGAGATTATGCCATTATTAGCACAAATAACAAATGATGAGCCAGAATATGCAGAAGCACGCAGACTTATGGAAATGCTAAGATATTTCCAAGAAATACCTAAAGACATGGTTCCATCAAACTCATTATTAAAAGAATTTCTTGGAGGAGGAGATTTTAAAGGATAATGCTAGAGCAAAGTAAATTTACAAAAATAGATGAAGAATTTATATGTGAAAATTGTGGCAAAAAAGTTCCGAAATTGGGATATACATGCAGAAACCACTGCCCATATTGTTTGCATTCAAAGCATTTAGATATAAACCCAGGAGATAGAGCAGAAACATGTCATGGAATATTGGAACCAATAGGAATAGAAACAAATTCTAAAAAAGGATATGTCATTATATTTAAGTGTAAGAAATGTGGCGCAATTAGAAAAAATAAGATGGCAGAAGATGATAATATGGATGAAATAATTAAACTAAGTGCAAAACATTAAAAATAAATAAAAGAAAATAGATAAGGCATTAAAGCTTTCTCTATTTTCAAAAAAGCAAAAAAACAAAGCGACTTTGTCGCTTTTTGTTTTATGCTCTTTTTACTTTTCCATTTTTTAAACATTTAGCACATACATGGATTCTTTTGATTTCTCCATCTACGTCTGCTTTTACTGTTCTTAAGTTTGGCTTCCAAGTTCTTGGAGCTCTTTTACTTATATGAGAACGAGTTATACTTAATTTATTTCCGTGAATAGCTGTTTTTTCACAAACTTCGCATTTTGCCATAATTAAATGCACCTCCTAATTTATATAATAAATTTGACTAATATCTAGTTTAACACAAAAATCACAAAAAAACAATAGTTTTCAAGAAAAAAATATTTTTAGCAGCATTATGCAAACCTATAGAAACTCTATAATATTAAATTTTTGGTATTGTAAAAATGAGTCGCATATGATATAGTAATTACATTATGAAAAATTTACTAATAGATGTAACATAGTTGCTTGTAAAATAGGAGATAAATTGATAATGGAAGGGATGCTGCAAAAATGAAAATGATATATGGAACAGGAAATGCAAATAAAGTAAAAGACTTAAAAGCAATAATAAAAGAACATAAACAAGATATTGAAGTAGTGTCATTAAAAGATATAAATTTTAATGAAGAAATAGAAGAAAATGGAAAGACATTTGAAGAAAACTCAGAAATAAAGGCAAGAGCTGTCAAAGAATTTTGTGATAATAATAATATAGAATATGACATAATAACAACAGATGATGCTGGACTTTGTGTTGATTGCTTAAATGGTGAACCAGGCATTTATTCTGCAAGATATGCAGGTGAACATGCAACACAAGAACAGTGTTTAGAAAAACTATTAACAAATATTGATAAAACAGGAGATATAGAAAGAAAAGCCAAGTTTGTATGTGTATTAACAAGTTTTTTAAGAAATGGTAAAAAAATTGTTTCAAGAGGAGAATGTTTTGGCACAGTTGCAAAAGATGTAAAGAAATTGGGAGGACTAACATATTCACCAGTTTTCATACCAGATGGATATAATATACCAATGTCAGAATTGCCAGCAGAAGAATATGAAAAAGCACATAATCACAGAGAAAAGGCATTTGTCAACTTGTTAAATCAATTGAAATAAAGAGAATAAATTAAAAATAATGAGAAATAATATAATCAGCATATAAATTTAATTAAATTTGAGCATAAAAATAGTTGCAATTTAAAAACAGCTATGTTAATATAGGTATAACAAGTAAATAAGAAAAGAAAAAACAAAGATAAAATATCCTGCGTAGTGCGTATAGTACAGAATTTTTAGAACCTACAAGTTTAAAGCGGGGCCCAAACCTTTGAATATGGCGTGCAAGCTTACACTTTCGAGTAGTAAGAAGCCCATGAGTATTCAAGCAGGCACCCACCTGTCGAAGACAGGTCCTTAAAAATTCAGACATCTTACGGCTAAGGCGGGGTTTTTTTATGTATCATATTATATATTTTTATCTTAATAATTTATTCAAGTATTTTTCAAAAATATTTTTTACAATTAAACATCTCCAGAAAACGTGAGAAAACATGTCAAGACATCTCCAAGAAACGTGAAAATATGTATAAAATCATCTCCAAAAAACGTGAAAAAACTTGATGTTTTATAAAGAAAGTAATATAATAACAATAAGAATATAGAAAAAGGAGAACGGTTATGAAAAGAAAAATTTACAAAGATTTGCTTAACTGGAAAGAAAATTCTATTGATATACCATTAATGATTATTGGAGCAAGACAAATAGGAAAAACATATATAATAAAAGAATTTTGTAAGAATGAATTTGAAAATTATATGTATATTAATTTATTAGATAATCCACAAATAGTTGATTTATTTGAGCAATCTATACCAACAGAGGAAAAATTTACAAAAATGCAATTGATATTAAATGAGAAGATAGATTTAGAAAAAACAATAATATTCTTTGATGAAATTCAATTAAGCGAAAAGTTAATAAGCAATTTAAAATATTTCTGTGAATCAGATAAGCCATTCAAAATTATATGTGCAGGAAGTTTGTTAGGTGTTAAAATAAATCGATTCCACTCATCATTTCCTGTAGGAAAAGTAAAAATGGAATATATGTACCCAATGGACTTTGAAGAATTTTTGATGGCAACATCTACTCAAGGATTAATTGATGAAATTTATAAGTGTTATAATGAAGTAATTCCAATGACAAATGCTTTACATGAAAAACTATTAAATTTATATAGATTATATCTATGTGTAGGAGGCATGCCACAAGCGGTACAAAATATAGTTGATGTAAACCAAAATATATTTGATTTTGATAAGAATATTGTTAAAAATATAATAGAATCATATTTAAACGACATGAACCAATATATTTTAAATAATACAGAAAAATCACGAATAGAATCAATTTATAAATCAATTCCTAGTCAATTAGGAAATGTAAGTAATAAATTTCAATATGCGAAAATCAATTCAAATGCTAGAAGTAGAGATTATGAAACAGCATTACAATGGTTGATTTCTAGTACTATGATTTATAAATGCAACTTATTAAAAACAATTCAAATTCCACCTAAAGCATATATAGATGAAGAATATTTTAAATTATATATAAGTGATGTAGGATTACTTACATCCTTGTTAGAAATTCAATATAATGATATTCTTTTAGATAATGACTTTTTATATAAAGAAAATATTGCAGAGAATTATATGGCTGCACAATTAGTTAGAAATGGAGCTAGCCTGTACTATTGGAAATCAAACAGTGATGCTGAAATAGATTTTATTTTATATAATAAAGATGGTTTAATACCAATAGAAGTAAAGGCTTCTGATAATACCACATCTAAAAGTTTAAATAGCTATATAAAAAAATATAATCCTAAATATTCTATAAGAGTTTCTAGTAAAAATTTTGGATTTGAAAATAATATAAAATCGATACCATTATATGCTGCATTTTTGATAAGATAAATTGTATTCTTGTTGTTAAAGCAATCAACCTGCAGTATGTTTCAGAGCTTTTTTGTGCATAAAGGTTGAAAAACTACTTTAAAAAGCAAGAAAATTGTGTTAAAATAGCAACAAAAGGGAAAAGGAGAAATAATATGTCAGAGTTTGTACATTTACACATACATAGTGAATTCAGTTTATTAGATGGAGCAAATAGAATAAAAGATTTACCTGTAAGAGCAAAAGAGCTAGGAATGAAAGCAATGGCAATAACAGACCATGGAGTAATGTATGGAGCTATTGACTTTTATAAAGCATGTAAAAAAGAAGGAATAAAACCAATAATAGGTTGTGAGGTATATGTAGCACAAAGGTCAAGGTTTAATAAAGAACCTAATATAGATAATAGATATAATCATCTAATATTGTTAGCAAAAGATAATCAAGGGTACAAGAATTTGTGTAAATTGGTTTCAATAGGCTTTACTGAAGGATATTATTATAAGCCAAGAATAGATGCGGAAGTTATAGAAAAATATCATGAAGGGATAGTTTGTTTAAGTGGCTGTTTGGCAGGAGCTGTGAGTCAGGCTCTATTAAATGGTCAAGAAGAAAAAGCAGAGGAAATTGCATTATGGTATAAAAAAGTATTTGGAGAAGATTATTATATAGAAATTCAGAATAATGGTATAAGAGAACAAGTTTTAATAAATCAAAAATTAATACAACTTGCAAGAAAGCTAGATATACCTTTAGCTGCAACAAATGATGCTCACTATTTAAAAAAAGAAGATGCATATAATCATGAAATATTATTGTGTATTCAAACAGGAAAAAGAATGAGTGATGAAGATAGAATGAAGTTTGAAACAGATGAATTATATGTTAAATCACCAGAAGAAATGAGTGAATATTTTGCGGCATTTCCAGATGCAATAGAAAACACAGTAAAAATTGCAGATAAATGCAATGTGGAGTTTGTGTTTGGTCACACAATATTACCTAATTATGATGTACCACCTGAGTTTGAAACACATTATGATTTTCTAAAAAAATTATGTGATGATGGAATAAAAAAGAGATATGGAGAAAATCCATCAGAAGAAATAATTAAAAGAGCCGAATACGAATTAGGTATAATAAAAAAGATGGGGTATGTTGATTATTACTTAATAGTATGGGATTTTATACATTATGCTAAAAGTAATAATATACCAGTAGGACCAGGTAGAGGTTCTGGAGCAGGTTCGATACTTGCATATGCAATAGAAATTACAGATATAGACCCAATGAAATATGGATTACTATTTGAGAGATTTTTAAATCCAGAAAGAATAAGTATGCCTGATTTTGATGTTGATTTTTGCTATGAACATAGACAAGATGTAATAGATTATGTGTCAAGAAAATATGGACATGAACATGTATCACAGATAATTACATTTGGAACGATGTCAGCAAGAATGGTAATAAGAGATGTTGCAAGAGTGTTGGATTTTCCATATGCAGAAGCAGATAAGCTTGCTAAAATGATACCAAATGAATTACATATAACAATAAAAAAAGCATTGGAGCAAAACAAAGAATTAAATAATTTATATGAAAATAATCAAGAAATACATAAATTGTTAGAAATTGCCATGGGGCTTGAAGGAATGCCAAGACAGGCGTCAACACATGCATGTGGTGTAGTAATAACAAAAGAGCCAGTTGATTCATATGTTCCACTATATGTTAGAGATAATCAAATATCAACACAATATATAATGACAACACTTGAAGAACTTGGACTTCTAAAAATGGACTTTTTAGGATTAAGAACATTAACAGTAATACAAGATACAATAAATCTAGTAAAACAAGGAAAAGGAATAGATGTAGAGTTTGACAAAGAAATGGCAGATCCTAAAGTATATAAATTATGGCAACAAGGAAAATCATGTGGAATATTCCAATTTGAATCACAAGGAATGACAAACTTCATGAAAGAACTAAAGCCAGACTGCTTAGAAGATATAATAGCTGGTGTTTCATTATATAGACCTGGACCAATGGATCAAATACCAAGATATATTAGAGGAAAACAAAACCCTGGACATAATGAGTATACACATCCTAGTCTTGAACCAATATTAAATGTAACATATGGTTGTATGGTATATCAAGAACAAGTAATGCAAATAGTTAGAGATTTAGCAGGATATTCTCTTGGTAGAGCAGATTTAGTTCGTAGGGCGATGGGTAAAAAGAAACTTGATGTAATGGCAAAAGAAAGAGAAGTTTTTATAAATGGGCAAGTTGATGAAAATGGAAATGTAGTAGTTCCAGGTTGTGTGCGAAATGGAATAGATGCAGAATCGGCAAATAAGATATTTGATGAAATGGCAGAATTCGCAAAATATGCGTTTAATAAATCACATGCAGCATGTTATGCAGTCGTGGCATATAGAACAGCATATCTAAAAGCATATTATCCAGCAGAATTTATGGCATCAATGCTTAACAGCTTTTTAGGAAATCTTGATAAAGTACCTGCATATATTGATGAGTGTAAAAAACTTGGAATAGAAATATTAAAACCAGATATAAATATGAGTAGCACAAAATTCACTGTAGAAAATGGTAAAATACGTTTTGGATTGGGAAGTATTAAAAATGTTGGAATACAGCCTGTAGAAAACATAATAAAAGAAAGAGAGCAAAATGGGGAATTTACGAGTTTTACAGATTTTTGTGAAAGAATGGCTGGAGAAGCGGTAAACAAAAAATGTATAGAAAGTTTAATTAAAGCAGGAACATTTGCAGAATTTCCAGAAACAAGAGCAACACTATTGAGTTCATTTGAAATAATAATAGATACAATACAAAGTTATAATAAAAAAGGAATGAATGGGCAAGTTTCTATGTTTGATTTAGGTGGATCAGAAGAAGACAATAATTTAAATGAAATAAAATATAATTTTGTTGAAAAACCAGAATTAAGTGAAAAAGAGTTATTATCAATGGAAAAAGAAATGCTGGGAATATATGTTTCAGGACATCCACTTGAAAAAATAAGAGAACAAATAATTGCTACAACAAATATAAATTCACTTCAAATGCATGAAATTGATGAAATAAATTCGGCTTCAGAAAATGGAGAAGATGTTATGAATATTAGTGTAAAAGAAAGAGAAAGATTTACTGATGGTCAAGATGTAAAAATAGCTGGAATAATTACATCTGTAAAAAAGAAATACACTAAAAATAATAAATTAATGGCATTTGTAACATTAGAAGATTTATATGGAACAGCGGAAATAATTGTGTTTGAATCAACATATTTGAAAGCACAAGATATATTGATAGAAGAAAATATTGTAACAATTGATGGAAGATTGAGTATAAGAGAAGATGAGGAAACAAAAATTGTTGCAAAAGACATAAAAAATTTTGGAGAAAACAAAAAGAAATTACTAACCTTAGACATTACTAATATAAATGAAGAACAAAAAGCTAAATTAAGAGGTGCAATAAAATTCTTTACAGGTGAGCAAAACAATATAGGTGTTGCAATAAAAATTGGAGAAGAGCTAAAATCATGTGGTGCAATATATTTAACAGAAGAAATTTTGAGATTTTTTGAAAGCATTGTTGGAAAAGAAAATTGTAAAATTTAAAGGCGACATATGTCGCCTTTATTGTATTGAGAATGTTATATCCATTCTCCAAATCTTTTAATATAAACTTTTTTAGCAAAGATTGCAACAAAACAATATAGAATTGGAACACCTATAATTATTGTAAAATATTTAGGAGCAAGTCCTACCAAACCTATAGAATGACCTATAAATGTATAAGGTATAATGATTGCAACTATGCTTAGTAATATTGAAGAAAAATATACAGCTTTTGAGGCATGACTTTGTTTAAAAGGTACTTTAGCAGTTCTAATTACATGCATACCCATTAAGTTCGAAACAACACTATAAGTAAACCAAATTGTTTGGAATATAGCAGCTTCACGAACTCCAAATACAAACCATACTAGTGCAAATACAATTAAATCAAAGGCAGAGCTAAGTGGCCCCATAAATAACATAAAGTTTTTCAAACTTTTTACATTAAATTTCTTAGGCTTATTTAAATATTCTTCATCAACATTATCTAAAGGTAAAGTCAATTGTCCAAAATCATATAATAGACCTTCTACTAATAATTGAATTGGTGTTTCTGGTAAGAATGGAAGTAATATACTTGCAATTATTACAGACATAACTTCTCCAAAATTGAAGCTGGCAGCTAACTTAATATATTTCATTAAATTGGCAAAAGTGTGTCTACCTTCTTTTACACCATCTAACAATACATGTAAATCTTTTTCAAGTAATATTATATCGGCAGATTCTTTTGCAATATCAACAGCAGTATCAACAGAGACACCTACATCTGAATTTATAAGTGAAGGACTATCATTTATACCATCACCCATATATCCAACAATATTTCCAGAATCTTTTAATAATCTTACAACACGAGCTTTCTGTATAGGAGAAAGTTTTGCAAAAATATTAGTTTTCTTTATAATTCTTTTAACAGCAATATCAGGTAGTTTGTCTAATTGTGTACCAGTAATAATTTCTTTAGATTTTATTCCAACTTTATCACATACACATTTTGTAACTTCTACATTATCACCTGTTAAAACTACTACTCTAATACCATTTTTGTTTAACATTTCAATTGATGATTTGGCAGATTCTTTTGGTGGATCTAAAAATCCAATAAAACCCATAAGAACCATGTTCTTTTCATCTGAAACTCCAAAACCAGAAGATTTATCTAAATCATTTTTTTGACATACTGCTATAACACGAAGCCCTTGCTTGTTTAAGTCTTTTGCAATACTTTTTATATTATTTTTAATTTCATTTGTTATTGGCGAAACTTTTCCTTGATAATCAACTAATGTAGATATACTTAATATTTCTTCAACAGCACCTTTTGTAATTAATTGTGTTTTTGTTCCATCATTCACAATAACAGAAAGTCTACGTCTTGAAAAGTCAAATGGAATTTCATCAACTAATTTATATTTAGTAGAAAATTCCTCCATACCATTTTCATTACCACGATTTATAACAGCTTCATCTATATTACTGCGTAATCCTGTTTGAAAATATGAATTTAGAAAAGCATGTTTTAAAACTCGTAAATCTTCATTTCCTATAATATCAAGGTATTTTTCAAGAACGATTTTATCTTCTGTTAGTGTTCCTGTTTTATCAGTACACAAAATGTTCATTGCACCAAAACTTTGAATTGAATCAAGTTTTTTTACAATAGTTTTCTTTTTTGACATTCGTAAAGCACCTTT
>CAKPSX010000031.1 GCA_934184665.1 uncultured Clostridia bacterium
AATATATAATTTTCATATTTTGGTTCATCATCTGTTCCAATATTTGCTTTTACTTCAACATATGTATATGCTTTGTTAACACAAAGTGCTAAGTTTGATGGTAATGTCCATGGTGTGGTTGTCCATGCTAATATATATTTATCTTCTCCAACAACTTTGAATTTTGCAATACATGTTAAATCTTTTACATCTTTATAGCCTTGTGCAACTTCATGTGATGAAAGTGCAGTTCCACATCTTGGGCAATATGGCATTACTTTATGACCTTCATATAATAGTCCTTTTTTCCACATTTCTTTTAAAGCCCACCATACTGATTCTATATAGTCATTATGATATGTCACATATGGATGTTCCATATCTACCCAGAATCCAACTTTATTAGTCATTTGTTCCCACATATGAACATATGTGAATACACTTTCTTTACATTCCTTTACGAATTTTTCTACTCCATATTCTTCTATTTGTTCTTTTCCTGATATTCCAAGTTTTTTCTCTATTTCAAGTTCTACTGGTAAACCATGTGTATCCCATCCAGCTTTTCTATCTACATGATAACCTTTCATTACTTTATATCTTGGGATAATATCTTTCATCACCCTTGTTTCTATATGTCCAACATGTGGTTTTCCATTAGCTGTTGGTGGTCCATCATAAAATGTAAAATATCTTTGACCTTTATTCATTTCAAAGTTTTTCTTTATGATATTTTTTTGTTTCCACATCTCTGCTACTTTGTTTTCCATTCCTACAAAGCCATCTTTCAATTCTACTTTTTTGTACATAACTTTTCCTCCTTTTTTATTTATTAAAATTTGATTTTACACTTTTAATGTTTTGTAATTCAAATCTATATTTTTGTTTTACATTCGGATATTTTTTATGGTCGACTTCTGACAAAAACATATCTTTAAGTCTTACCCATAATCCACAATCATCATACAATTTTCTGTATACAACCATCTCTTCTTTTGTCTCTGAATCTTTTGCAATTCCTTCTACTAAATAATAATCTCCTTTAAAATGTTTATAGATTCCATTAACTTTTAGTTCTTGCATATTTAATTTCATTCCTTTTATTCTTCTATTATTTTAAAACAAAAAATCCTAATATGCTAGTAAGCATATTAGGACGAAATACTTTCCGTGGTACCACCTATATTAATATCCTTTTAAAGAATATTCTCTCATTTATCTTTAACGTAGATATACGGCAAAACTTATTTTAAACAATAATTTCAGTTTTGCAACTAACATAGGTGATAACAAATAATCTTTACTTTCAAACTCTCACCATTTGTTTGATTCTCTGCTAAGATATTACATTATTTGTGTTGTCCTTGTCATAGTTTTTCTTTATATTATTGTTATGCATTTTCTTTTTCTGCAACTGGGTAAACACTTACTTGTTTTTTGTCTCTACCTTTTCTTTCAAATTTAACTTTTCCATCTACTAATGCAAATAGTGTATCATCACTACCTTTACCAACATTAGTTCCTGGATGTACGTTTGTTCCTCTTTGTCTTACTAGGATATTTCCTGCTAAAACAAATTGACCGTCAGCTCTTTTGACACCAAGTCTTTTAGATTCACTATCACGTCCGTTCTTAATACTACCTTGACCTTTTTTATGTGCCATGCTTTCTCACTCCTTTCGGTTATTAGTGTTTTACTAATTTATATATTCACATTAAAATTAAGCTTCTACTTTTTCTGTATTTTCAGCTTTTTCTGCTTTTTTAGCAGCTGGTTTTTTTATAGCTGTAATTTCAACTTTAGTATATGGTTGTCTATGTCCTTGTTTTGTTCTTTCATTTTTCTTAGCTTTCATTTTGAAAACTATGATTTTTTTACCTTTACCATGTGAAACTACTTTACCTTCTACTTTAATACCTTTAACATAAGGATTTCCAACTTGTACTTTTCCATCATCTGATACTAAAATAACTTTATCAAATGTTACTTTTTTTCCTTCTTCAGCATCTAATTTCTCGAAAAATACGATATCTCCTTGTGCTACTTTGTATTGTTTTCCACAACTTTCAATTATTGCGTACATTTAAAATGCACCTCCCTTATATGTATACTCGCTAATCCTTAAATAAAGGTAGTTTAATATTTCATAAACTTTTGGTTACCTTGACTAAGCGGATTACAGTTATCAATTTTATCATATTTATCCAGACTTGTCAACAATTTTTTTATATTTTCCATCTGACCCGCTGCCCATATCTCTTATAAAAATTATACAAACTCTTCCCAAACAATATTGGCCAAATCTATGCCCTTATTTGTAAGTTTTATTTGGTCATCATCTATCTTAATTAATTTTTCATCTGATAATTTTTTTAGTTCATTTCTATATAGATAAATTGGATTATCTCCAAATCTATTTTTAAATTCACTTATCTGTATTCCATCTATTTTTCTGAGTCCTAATAACATAAATTCTTTTTCTGTGTCTTCTAATTTCTGAATTTCATGTATTGTTCTGTTTCTCTCTGGTGAATTCTGACTAAGATTTTTTATATATTCTTCTATATTTTCTGTATTCGAATATCTTGTTATATCTCTATATGAATGCGCTGAAATTCCAAAGCCAATATATTCATTTTGATTCCAGCAATTCATATTGTGTTTTGATTCAAACCCAGGTTTTGAAAAATTAGAAATTTCATAATGATTGTATCCATTTAATTCCAATATATTTTTCACATACCAATACATGTGTCTTTCAGTTTCTTCATCTGGTAAGCTAAGTTTGCCACTTTCAATCTGTAATTTTATAGGCGTATCATCTTCTACAATTAAAGAATATATAGATATATGTTCTGGATTTAATTTTATAATTATATCTAAACTTTCTTTTAAGTCTTGAATTCTCTGATTAGGCAAACCTAACATTAAATCAACATTTATATTTTTAATTCCAATTTTTCTGGCCATATTATATGTTTCCAAAAATTGGTCATAATCATGTATTCTTCCTATTTGTTTTAATAATTTATTATTTGTGCTTTGTAAGCCTATGCTTAATCTATTCACACCCGATTCTTTATATTGAATCAATTTTTCTTCTGTGACAGTTCCTGGATTCACTTCGATTGTAATTTCAGCATCATCAGAAACATTCTTCTTTTTGATTTCTTCCATTATCTCGTCAATATATCTACAATCAATATATGATGGAGTACCTCCACCTATATATATAGTATCTATCTTTGATTTAATATTTTGCAATTGTATTTCTTTTTTTAATGCAGACATATATGGCTTAATCTTATCATCTTTATTGCAATATGATGTAAAATCACAATAAAAACATTTTTTCTTGCAAAATGGAATGTGTATATATATTCCTATATCATTATTCTTCATTTGCCATCTCCATTATCTTTTTTAATCTATAATTAACACCCGATTTTCCAACTGGTTCTTTCAGCATTTTTCCCAATTCTATCAAGCTTGAATTCGGATTATTTAATCTTAATTCCGCTATTTCTTTTAAAGTATCACTCATCTTCTCAAATTTTCCATTTTCCTTTAACTTGCGTATTGCTTCAATCTGACTAATTGACGCATTTATTGTTTTATTTAGATTAGCTGATTCACAATTTACTAATCTGTTGATTTTGTTATTCATTTCTCTTTGAACTCTAATTTCTTCAAATTTTATAACAGATTTACATGCTCCAATTAAAGCAAGAAATTTTGCAATTTCCTCGCCATCCTTTAAATAAATTGAATATTCATTTTCTGTTTTTAGAATATTACTTTTTATTCCATATGTTTTTAGCATATTTGATAACAAGTTTGCATCTTCTTTACTTTTCACACCTAATTCCAAATGGTATTTCTTTTCTGGATCATTTATTGAACCTCCACCTAAATATGCACCTCTTATTATATATCTTATTTTATCCTGGGAAAGTTCACCAATATCAAGCTCTTTTATCAAGTCAAGTTCTTTGCTATTTACAGTTATTATATATTTTTTTCCTTGTAGCTCAATCCCATATCTATTTATATTTGCATTACTTAATAATTTTGAAAATCTATTTATATTATACTCATTTTCTGTGCAAAATTTTATTTTTCCATTATCTTGAGTAATATTGCTGCTCATCAAATATCCTTTTAGTTCATATTTTACAGCCTCTTTATTTGCAAGATTTTCTATTTTACTTATTTCCTCTTTCAAATCCTTTGAAAAAGACATATTATCCACCCACTTTTGTAACTATTATTCTATCATTTCCGCATAAATCTTTTTTTGAATATGTGTCAACATATTTATCAATATCTTGTATTATTTTTAATACATCTTGTTTTTGATCATAACCAATTTCCATACATATATAACTTCCAAATTTCAAATAATCTATTGATTGATTCAAAATTCTTTTATAAAAATCTAAGCCATCAACTCCTCCATCAAGTGCCAATAATGGCTCTCTTTGTACTTCTTTGCTCAGATATGTTATATCCTCTTTTTTTATGTATGGAGGATTTGTTGCTATTATATCAAACTTTGTTTTTTCTATATTTTGAAACAAATCAGATTTTAAAAATTTAATCTTATCAAAAACTTCTAACCTCTTTGCATTTGTTCTTGCTATATCAAGTGCTTTTTCGCTTATATCCACAGCATATACATCCGCATCTTTTACATTCTTTGCAATAGATATTGCTATTGCCCCACTACCTGTGCATAAATCCAATATCTTAGGGTTAGTCATCTTTTTTGCTATTTTTATTGTTTCTTCAACAAGTATTTCTGTATCAGGTCTTGGTATTAATACATTTTCATCAACAAAAAAATCCATCTTCATAAATTCTTGTGAATGTGTTATATGTTGCAAAGGCACACCTGTTGTGAGTTTTTCGATATTTACAAAATATTCAAATTGCTCTTTTTTATTTATTTCTTTATTATCGTAAACAATTATATATTGTCTTGTCTGCTTTAATACATATTGTAATAATAATCTTGCTTTCAATTTAGGACTTTCAACATTATTATTTTTTAGCATTATAGTTCCTTTGCTTAAAGCTTCTTTTATTGTCATATTAACACCTCCCTTTTAAAGAAAAATTTTCAATTTTTCTTATTTGTTCTTAATATATACCATTTTTTCTTTTTTTACAATACTAATGAAGAAGAAATAACGAACAAATGAAAAAACTCCCTTGTAAAATATAGCCAATTGTTGTATAATATAAGTTGATAAGACGTTTTAAACGTCATTAATATTTTTAAAGAGGTAATTATGAAAATTTTAAGTATAGACACAGCAAGTAATATATGTACTGTTGCAATATTAGAAAATACAACATGTTTAAAAGAATTAATTGTAAATGATGCAAGAAATCATTCTGAAAAAATAATGCCTTTAATAGAACAAGCTTTAGTAGAAACACATTTGGCACTAAATCAAATCGACTTGATTGTTTGCGACAAAGGTCCTGGTTCATTTACTGGTATCAGAATAGGTGTTGGTACTGTATTAGCTTTTAGAGATAGCTTAAATATTAAATGCCTTGGTATTAGTTCTCTTGAAGCATTAGCTTACAATGTTAATACAAATGGATTAGTTTGTTCACTCATAGATGCCAAAAATAATAATGTTTATTTCGGGTTATTTGATAAAAAAGATAATAACTATTCTCAAATTGGAAATCTTGAATTTAAAACTATTGATGAAGCAATATCTTTATTAAAGTCCTTTAATAAAAATCTTACATTTGTCGGTGATGGATCAGTATCATATAAAAGTATATTAAGTGATAGCTTTCCTAATTGTACCTTCTGTGACAACAATAATCTAAGTAGTGTATCTCTTGGTATCGCAGGATATAATTCTTTTAATGAAAACAAACAAGCTGATATCATGCCACTGTACCTTAGAAAATCACAAGCAGAGCGAGCCTTAGAAGAGAAAGGTGGTAATAATTAATGTATATTATGACAATGACTTTAGATGATTTAGAAGAAATGAAAGATACTTTATATTCTGATTTTGACAACTTTTGGAGCTACAATGTTCTAAAACAAGAACTTGTAAACCAAAATACAACATATATTATTGCTAAAGAAAATTCTGAAGTAGTAGGTTTTGCTGGAATTTCTGTTTGCCTTGATGAAGCAACACTTAATAATATCGTTGTAAAAAAATCATACAGAGGAAAAGGAATTGGTGGAGAACTTTTAGAATCTTTAATTGAGCTATGTTCTGATATGAATATGAAATTATTAACATTAGAAGTTAACACTCAAAATACACCTGCAATAAAATTATATGAAAAATTCGGTTTTAAAAATCAAGGAATACGAAAAAAATATTACAATAATACTCAAGATGCTTTTATTATGACAAAGTTTGATATCTAGTAAAAAGCCCAATAAGAAGTTTTTAATTTCTTATTGGGCTTTACTAATTATATAATAGACAAACTCAGCTTTTCATTATACATACTTTTCTACTTTTAATATAGTTCTTCCGCTTCTCGTCTGTCCAATTTCATCTTTTATATAAAATCTACCTTTTCCTCTAATTGTAACAATATCTCCCACTTTCACTTGCTTAGTTTTTTTAGTTTCATTTTGAAAATTAATAAAAACTCTTTCAGTATTTATAAACTCTAATGCTCTATTTCTTGAACACCTAGCAAGTTCAGCTATAACATTATCTAATCTCACAGAAGAAACTATTATATCTAATTCTTCTCTTCTAATTTCAACTGGTCTTAAACTTTCTATATCTTTCAAACTAATATTTGATTTTGAAAATCTTGTTAATCCTCCTAGATTTTCAATTAAAAATTTACTAACATCTTTTTGTACAATTATATCTGCTCCATCTTTATCTACTATAATATCTCCTACTTTTTCTCTTTTAACTCCAAGTTTGATAATTGCTCCTAAATAATCTCTATGTGAATATTTACCTTTCAATTCATCTGGCAGTTCTATTCTGACTATTTGAATTATATTAGATAAATTCTTTTTCACAACATCAATATTAAATTTTTCAGGATATATTATAATCATTTTTCTTTCTGCTTGTTCAAATCCGCCATAATAAATGTAGTTCTCTATTTTTATCTTATTTATAAATTTCTGTACTAATTCAAATTGTGCCATATCTAAAAAATCAGTATATTGAATTTTGTTCTTATTCTCACACATTTCAATTTTATCTAAAATCTGTGCTAATAATATTTTGTCATCTTTTTCTTTGTAATCATTTAAAATATCTTTATTCATAATCATCCTCAATTTCTAATATTTTTATTACCCTATAAGTAGTAGCATTCCTAGTGTTCCAAGTGGAACTGTTATATTATCTGTTCCCTTTCCTGAAACCGCTTCAATAGTTGTTATAACATATGCCATCATTAATGATATTAATGGCCAGCGTCCACTACCCCAAAATACCATTTTGTGTGTAAATGCCAAATATCCACCTATAAGTAAAGTTGCTACAATAAACATTGTTAAAGAACCTGCAATTGATTTTGTTGAACCATATATTTGATATTTCTTACTTTTTATAATTTTTCCAAATACTGCTGCAAATCCGTCTCCATATGCCATAACTAAACATGGTATTAAACCTAATGATGGCTTATTAAATATTCCAAATGATACTATTACTAATATCAACAATGATATTGCATAATAAACTGTTCCAAGTCCATCTTGTTTTTCTCTTTCCATTACTTTTATTATTCCTTTTTTATACGAAAGAAAATTTATAATAACAAATGTTATTGGAACAAACATTGCAAACCACACATTTGTAAAATAATACATTGCAATAAACCACCAATTGCCAAGCATTATATGTATGAATTTTCTACTAGCTTCTTTTCCTCTTTTCTCAAATATTTTTCCTCCAACTATTACTAAAGTTATATATAAATACGATATTAAAATCCCAATAAAGTTCATTTTATCCCCCTAAATTTTATTCTTTTCCTATATAATTTTTTAATTCAATCAAAGCTTTTGCTGATACTATATAGTCTTTTACGAAATTCAACATATAGTTTGAAAATTTTGAAGCTGGTCTGTTCATATATAAATCCTCAACCAGACAAATTCCGAATCCTTTGTTAAATAAATCATTTACTTTTTTGCTTATTTGGAAAAAATTCTCTTTCCTTAATTTTGAATATCTCCTTTTTGCATCCATATGTCTTTCATATAGTTCTTCAATAAAATCTTCAAATGTATATTCTTTATATTTGTTCATTTTATACATTTGCCCTGCATATTCTAAGCCATATATTGTTTGTAAATTAAAATTTTCCAGCATCTTAGAAAATTCTTCTGGTTTAAAATAAAATATATGCCCTTGTAAATTATTAAAACTCCTCATTGTGTCTAAATATCCTAATTTCATATTATTAACTATTCTCTCACTATTAAATTCAAATGTGCCACCTAAATCCTCTGATGGGTGTAATACCTTAACATATATATCTTTGCTTATCGATTTTTTACTAAAACCTACCCCTGCGATATCAGCAATAATTATATTTTTATATCCTTTTTCTATTAGCATATTTGATGGAATATTATCATATAAACCACCATCATAATATTCTTCTCCATCTATTATTTGTGGCTTAAATATAGGAAAGCATGAACTTGATAACAAATAATTTACCATTTCATCTTTTGGTATATCATTCTTAAATTTTTCCAATGGTGTTCTATTTTTTACAGAATAAGTTATAAGTCCAAAATCTATATCTGAATCATATATTTTATTTATATCTATATTTTTTTCTATCATTTCTTTTAATGGTGTATTATCAATTCCTCTTTGTTTTGTATAATCTGTAGCAAGATTAAATATATTAGATACATTAAATATATTTTTATCTGGATTAACTCCATCAACTTTCATTATATTATCTATTCTTATATTTTCATACATCTTTTCGACTTTTTCAAAATCATTTTGCAAAAATAATGCTCCATTTAATGCTCCAATTGAAGCTCCTACAATAGCTTTTACATTTATTCCTAATTCGCATAATGCTTTCCATACACCAACTTGATATGCACCTTTTGTTCCTCCACCTGCTAATACTAGTCCGTATTCTCTTTTGTCCATTACTAATCACATTCCTTTCTGTTAACACTTAATTGAAAAATAATGACAATTTTGGATTGTGTCAACTTCCATTTAAAACGCGGTTACATATCTGTATACGCGCCCTTGCCTTTTAAATAAAAGTTTCCTTGCCAAAATTTAATTCTTTTCCAATAATTTCTTAATCAATTCTTTAAATACTAACATTCTATATAATTATACTCACATGCTCTAATTAACCTATTCATTATTGCAAGACCTAATCCGTCTTTTGCTACGCCCTCAATTATTACTATATCAGGATTATATGTATCTACTTTTCTTAGAGCAGTAAATATATTTTTTGATATTTCTTCTAATGTTTCACCCATATCAAAAGTTTTTATTTCATCAAACTTAGAGATATTTCCTGTTTTTGTTAATATTATTGGATTTTTATATTCTGAAGCAATTTCTTTTGCTTTTTCTATAAAACCTTCTTCTTGTTTGCTATATACTAAAACACATTTTGCCTTTGGTGCATAGTGACGATATTTCATACCTGGTGATAATATTGCTTGTCCATCTTGTGTTTTATGTAATATATGATTATCTACTTCTACATTTCCAACTACATCTTTTATTTGCTCTGCTGTAATTTTTCCAGGTCTTAATATATGTGGTATTCCATCTATTACTCTTACGACTGTTGATTCAAGTCCTATTTCAGTTTCTCCACCATCTATTATATAATCAACTTTGTCTTTTAGCTCATCATATATATCTTCTACTTTTGTTCCACTTGGTCTACCTGATATATTTGCACTTGGTGCAGCTATTGGAACTCCTGCATAATCAATCAATTTTTGAGCAATCACACCACTTGGCATACGTACCCCAACAGTTTCTAAACCTCCAGCTACTATGCTTGGCACTATTTCTGTTTTTGGTAGTATTATTGTAAATGGTCCTGGCCAAAATGCATTTATTAATTTATTTTCTATATCTGTTATCTCTGTTGCTATTTGAGGTAGCATCTCAAATTTTGATATATGCAATATTAACGGATTGTCTGGTTTTCTTCCTTTTGCCTCATATATCTTTTTTACTGCATTTTCATCTAGTCCATTTGCACCTAATCCATATACTGTTTCTGTTGGAAATAAAACAAGTCCTCCATTTTTTATTATTTTACCTGCTTCTTCTATTTCTTCATATTCTTTTTCTCTTCTCAAATCTAAATATTTTTCCATATTCAACATCTTTCCTTCTCTATGTACCACATTATACAACTTCTCCAATATTTTTTCAAGGCTTATACAAAAAGACTCTCCCATAAAAGGAGAGTTGGTCTATTTCTTAAACCAGTTTTTAATTTTGTTGATTATTTTTTGAAATATATTTTCTTTATATTTTATTAATGATTTTTCTTCTTGAATTGCATTTGTTTGTTGCTCGACTTTCTTGTTTTTGAATATGTCTGTTTCATATTTTTGTTGTTTTTTTAGCTCATTCTTTGCTCTTTCTTCATTTTGCATTTTTATTATTTTTTGCTTCTGCTCTGATGTTGCTAAATAATCTCTGAATAAGTTAAATAATATCGCTTTTGTTTCTGGTAACATTTTATGGTCTTTTAATTCTAAATCATCATCTATCTCATATTCATAGTCTTTATTCATGTTTTCTTCTAATGTTTTTATTAATACAGGAGGAATTTTGTTGTATTCTTCATCATCTAAGTCTTGTAATATTGTATATACCTCTGTATATGAGTTTTTACCGTTTTCCATATTTAATTTCATTCCTTTCTCAGAGTGCAACCTTGGTTGGAAAAATTGAATTTTGGCAAGGAAACTTTTATTTAAAATGTAATGGCACATACGAGTTGTGCATAACCACGTTTTAAATGAAAGTTAACACACTTCAAAATTGTAATTATTTTTCAACACTTCCTCCTTCTTTTGTCTTCTCTGCTAGTGATTGTAATTCTCCATATGCCTTGTCTGCTAATTCTACATCTTTTATTGCACTTATTGTTGCTTCTGC
>CAKPSX010000032.1 GCA_934184665.1 uncultured Clostridia bacterium
GCAGGTATGCGTGGACTTATGGCAAGTACTACAGGTAAAGCAGTTGAAATACCAATTAAATCATGTTTCCGTGAAGGACTAGATGCACTAGAATACTTTATATCATCACATGGTGCACGTAAAGGACTTTCAGATACAGCGTTAAGAACAGCTGACTCTGGATACTTAACAAGAAGACTTGTTGACGTATCACAAGATATAATAGTAAGAGAACATGATTGTGGAACACATGATGGTCTAATGCTTGAAGACATAAAAGACGGAAATCAAGTCGTAGAGAAATTAGAAGAAAGACTTGAAGGAAGATATGTTGTAGAAGACATTAAAAATCCTGAAACAGGAGAATTAATTGTAGACACAAATACAATGATTACAAAAGCAATTGCAAAACAAATAGTAGATAGCGGAATAAAACAAGTAGTTGTACGTTCAGTAATTGCATGTAGAAGTAAACATGGTGTATGTCAAAAATGTTATGGTATGGGATTAGCAAGAAGAGAAGAAGTATCAATTGGTGAATCTGTAGGTATAATAGCAGCACAATCAATTGGTGAACCAGGTACGCAGCTAACAATGAGAACTATCCACTCTGGTGGTGTTGCTGGTGTAGCAGATATCACACAAGGTTTACCTAGAGTTGAAGAATTGTTTGAAGCTAGAAAACCAAAGGGATTAGCCGTAATAACAGAAATAGATGGTACAGTTAAAATTTCTGAAACAAAGAAAAAGAAAGAAATTATAGTAACATCTAATGATAATTCAAAAACATATACAATACCATTTGGATCTAAACTAAAAGTTAAAGATGGTGATGAAGTAAAAGCAGCACAACCACTTATAGAAGGTTCAATAAATCCTGCTGAAATACTTGCAATAAAAGGTGCAGAAGGTGTATATGAATACTTAATATCAGAAGTTCAAAAAGTTTATAGAAACCAAGGTGTTGATATAAATGACAAACATATTGAGGTAATTGCAAGACAAATGCTTAGAAAAATTAAAGTTGAAGATGGTGGAGGAACAGACTTGTTCCCTGGAGCTTTAGTAGATATGTATGAATTCGAAGATAAAAATAAACAAGCTATTGAAGAAGGAAAACAACCAGCTACAGGAAGAAGAATACTACTAGGAATTACAAAAGCAGCGTTAGCTACAGATAGCTTCTTATCAGCAGCATCATTCCAAGAAACAACAAGAGTATTAACAGAAGCTGCAATAAAAGGTAAAGAAGATGACTTAATAGGACTAAAAGAAAACGTAATAATTGGTAAACTTATCCCTGCAGGTACAGGAATGAAGAGATATCAAAATGTTTCAATAGAAGTCGAAGGAGAAGAAGACCCATCAAAAGTTACAACATCTGTAAACGAATAAAAAAATAACATACAAATAAATAAAAAATCCAGTTGAAAGACTGGATTTTTTATTTATATAAATTATTTTTACTTACATTATTTTCAGATATATTGTTTAAGTCTATATTATATTCAAATACTATATCATCTGAAACATATTTAGTTATAAATTTTGTTTTTTTATTAACATATGATGTTGTACCATTATAATTAATTATGTAATTATCATCTTTAGAATTAATAAATCTAAACAGATTATTTTTTAATAGCTGAGAGATAACTTCATTATTAGATTCTCCACTTGCAATCAAAAAATTGTTTGCATAATTTTCTAAAAAACTAGTATCACTTTTTGTAACTTCATCAGTTTCCTCTAAATACTTATCTGTTGAGATGCCTTCTTTTGTGTTTGAGTCATACCAACACATAGAATATAATTCATTATTTAAATATGTTATATCAAAATATTCACCATCATAAAAATATACATCTTCTCTTATAGTTCCAACAATACTGTTATAATTAGAAGATACAAAGTGATATCCTTGTCGTGAATTTTTAAACTCGTTATTGCTATTACATATTCCTTTTAAAATTATGTAATTTCTAAGTAAATTTCCTAAAAATAATAATATTATTGCAATCAATATTGCTATGATTACAGTTAAAACTTTTTTCTTCATAAGTTTTCTCCCTTTTTTATTAATAAGCTAACAGGTCATTGACCTGTTAGCCCCAGAGCTAGATTGAATGTGAAAGATGTATTAAAACATGAGCTATGATCTTTACAAAGGGAGGAATAAGTAAAAGTGTTGCGGTCAGTGTTTGTATTTCACATTGTCTAGTCTGTTTCTTTAACACCAAAAGAGATTCTTTAGGCGTCAAATACTATATAATATACTAAAGCCGACTTTTTTCGACACTTACGCAATTATAGCAGTTCTAATATAAGTTGTCAATACATTTTTTTTGATATTTGCATTTCAATTTCTTTAAAAAATTAGGCTTTAAAAATATAATTTAATACCGTTAAACTTGACAAAACTGGCATTTCGAAGTATACTAGAAAGGTATAAAAAGGAGAAAAATATGTCAGGAAATAATAGAAAATTGTTTGATAATTTAGTATCGAGAACAAAAATATATCTTGTTATAATATTTATATTATTTATAATATTATCATATTTGCAACCAATATTAATATTACCATCAATAATTGTATATATACTAATATTAGTATATACTTATTTTGCTAACAACAAAAGAAAAAGCGAAATATCAGAGCAATTACAAGACTTAACACTAACAGTGGATACAGCAGCAAAAAGCAGTTTAATAAATGCACCATTTCCATTAGTGATACTAGAAACAGATGGTAACATTATATGGAGAAGTTCAAAATTCATAACAGAATTTATGAATATAGATATAAATAGTTATATAAGTAATTTAATTATAGATATTAAGAGTGAGATAGACAAAAACAAAGAAAAGAAAATAAAATCACTTACAAAAGAAATAAAAATAGGAAAGAGAAATTATAAAGTTCAATGTGAATTTGTAAAAACTAAAAAAAGTGAAAGAAAAAAAGTAGCCGAATATATGATGATTCTATATTTTATAGATGAAACAGAAAAATACAAACTACAAGAAGAGAATGAAAATAAAAAAACTTGTGTTGGAATAATAATGATAGACAATTATGAAGAGGTAATGCAAAGAGTAGACACAGAACAAAGAACACAATTAATGGCAAAAGTAGAAAGCAGCATGTATGACTGGGTAAATGAATCAAATGGAATATTATTAAAAGAAGATAGAGATACATATGTATATATATTTGAACAAAGAAATCTTGAAAAAATAAAAGAAGATAAATTCACTATATTAGATACAATAAAAAATATAGTAAGAAAAGACAAAATACAACTAACATTAAGTATAGCAATTTCAAATGAAGGAGAAAATGAAAAAGAAGTATATAAATCTGCACAATCTGCAATGGATGTAATACTAGGTAGAGGCGGAGATCAGGCAGTAATTAGAGAAAATGGTAGATATCAATTCTTTGGAGGAAAGGCAGAAGAAGTAGAAAAGAGAACAAAAGTAAAAGCAAGAATAGTAGCACATGCATTAGAAGAATTAATATCAGAATGTGATAATGTAATAATAATGGGACATACAAACCCAGATATAGATGCAATGGGGTCAGCATTAGGAGTATATAGAATAGCTAAAGAATTAGGAAAAGAAACATATGTATTAACGAACTTCAATGGAATATCAATAAAATCATTTATATCAAATATACAAGAAGAATATAAAGATGTTTTAATAGATAGAGATACAGCATTATCTAAAGTTGGAGAAAATACATTACTAGTTGTTGTAGACACACATAAAAAATCATATGTAGAACAACCAGAATTATTAAATAAAACAAATAAAATAGTTGTAATCGATCATCATAGAAGAAGTGCAGACTTTATTGAACAAAGTATATTAACATTCCAAGAAGTATATGCATCATCAGCTGCAGAATTAGTTACAGAATTAATACAATATACACAAAAAGAAGTTGAATTATCAACAACAGAAGCAGAAGCACTATATGCAGGCATAATGATGGATACAAAAAACTTTACATTTAAGACAGGTGTAAGAACATTTGAAGCAGCTGCATATCTAAGAAGATGTGGAGTTGATATAATAAAAGTAAAAAAATGGTTCCAAAGTGATTTAGAAAGTTATAATAAAATTGCAGAAATAGTTAAAAAATCAGAAATAGTTTATGATACAATTGCAATATCATCATATGGAGAGCAAGGGAAAGATACAAGTTTAATATGTGCAAAAGCAGCAGATGAACTACTAACAATAGGAAATATAACAGCATCATTTGTATTAGGAACAATTGATAATAAAATATGCATAAGTGGACGTTCAATTGGAGATATAAATGTACAATTAATTCTAGAAAAATTGGGCGGTGGAGGTCATATAACTCTTGCAGGAGCTCAATTAGAAAATGTAAGTATGGAAGATGCAAAAGCAGAATTAATTGAAAAAATAAACGAATATTTTGTAGAAAAAGAATAGGAGGCTTTGATAACATGAAAGTAATATTAAAAGAGGACATAAAAGGCGTAGGAAAAAAGAATGAAATAATAAATGCATCAGATGGATATGCTCGTAATTTCCTATTTCCAAAAAACAAAGCTGTAGAAGCAAATGCAGAAAATATGAGTAAATTACAAGCACAAAAAGATGCAACACAATATAAAAAGGATGTTGAAAAAGAGGAAGCAAAGAAAGTTGCAGACAAAATGAGTAAAATAACAATAAAGATAAAAGTTAAAGCAGGAGAAAATGGTAAAATATTTGGAGGTATATCTTCAAAAGAAATTGCTGAAAACTTAGAAAATCAACATTCAATAAAAGTTGACAAGAAGAAAGTAGAATTAAAAGAACCAATAAAAACATTAGGAGTACATACAGTAGAAATTAAATTGTATGATGGAGTTATAGGTAAAGTAAAAGTTGATGTTATATCATAATGGCTATTTTAAAATAGCCATTTTTGGAATGTAGAGATTATGAATTACAATAGCAGTGAAAAGAGGTAATAATATGGAATTAGACAGAATACCACCACATGATATAGAAGCGGAACAAGCAGTAATTGGAAGTATGATAACAGATAAAGATGCAGTAATAGCAGCTGCTGAATCTTTAAAAGAAGATGCATTTTATAGAGATGATAATAGAGCAATATATGAAGCAATATTAAATTTATATAATAAGGCAGAACCAGTTGATATTATTACACTAAAAGATGAGTTAGAATCAATGAACAAGTTTGAACAAGTTGGTGGATATGAATATTTGGCAAGCTTACCAGAAAAAGTTCCAACAACAGCAAATGTTCAAAAATATATAAAAATAGTTGAAGAAAAAGCTATATTAAGGAATCTAATAAAAACTGCAAATGAAATAATAAGCTTAGGATATAGTCCAACAGAAGATGTGGAAGACATAATGGATAGTGCGGAGAAGAAAATTTTTGATATAATGCAAAGTAAAAATCAAAAAGGATATACATCAATAAAAGATGCTTTAGTTGAAAGCTTTTCAAAACTAGAAGAATTATATAATAGAAAACAACATATAACAGGTGTTCCAACAGGCTTTGGAGATTTAGATTATAAAACCGCAGGATTACATGGCTCAGAATTGATATTAGTTGCAGCAAGACCTGCCATGGGAAAAACAGCATTTGCACTAAATATTGCAACAAATGCAGCATTAAGAGGGAATGTGCCAGTAGCAGTATTTAGCTTAGAAATGTCGAAAGATCAATTAGTAAACAGAATTTTATGTAGTGAGGCAATGGTTGATAGTAATAAAATTAGAACAGGTAAAGTAGAAGAAGGAGACTGGGTAAAACTTGCAGGAGCAATAGGACCATTATCAGAATCTGAAATATATATAGATGACACGCCAGGAATATCAATTATGGAAATAAGAACAAAATGTAGAAAACTAAAAATGGAAAAAAATATTGGATTAATTGTAATAGACTATTTACAGCTTATCCAAGGAAATAGTAAAAGAGCAGGAAGCAGGGAACAAGAGATTTCAGAAATAAGTAGGTCATTAAAAATATTAGCAAAAGAGTTAGATGTACCTGTAATAGCACTATCACAGCTATCAAGAGCTGTAGAACAAAGACCTGACCATAGACCTATGCTATCAGATTTACGTGAATCTGGAGCAATAGAACAAGATGCAGATATTGTAATGTTCATATATAGAGATGATTAC
Organism: uncultured Clostridia bacterium; assembly: GCA_934184665.1. Classification (GTDB taxonomy): domain Bacteria; phylum Bacillota; class Clostridia; order TANB77; family CAG-508; genus CAG-269. Next base: position 6,180 of record CAKPSX010000032.1, read on the forward strand.
TATAATAAAGAAAGTGAGAAAAAGGATATTGCAGAAATTATTATTGCAAAACAAAGAGGAGGTTCACTTGGAACAGTAGAATTATTATGGATGGGAAACTATACAAAATTTGTTAATTTAGAAAAAAGATTTGATGATTAATAATAAGAGGATTATGTAAATTAATGTAAAAACGGGATTTTGCTTGAAAAATCAGCGAATAAATGATATAATAAGAGTGTTGCCATAAGCAATTTTGAATTTAATTAGGGAGGTAATTATAAGATGCAGAAACAACTCATCGAGTACTTTCCCATGATTCTAAATGAGGCGCCAGATTTTATCTATTGCCTTGAGAAGTATAACGGATGGAAGAAGAGCAAAAAACCATCCGAAGTGCTTCGGGATTGGGAAAGCGAGCCCAGAAGTAACCAGTTCTATTTTATAGGATGGTTAGAAGAAGCAACCAAACACTTTGGAGTGGCTGGAATGATTGTTCATTTTAGCCTGCATCAGAAATTGGCAATATCTGAGTATATTGTCAGCATTTTAGAAGAAGCTTCTCATGAAGATATCGAAAACTTCAAAAGAGGAGTAAAGGAAAGATATAGCAAATAATCCCTAAGATACACCTCTGTAATTCAGAGGTGTATTTTTTAAAAATCAGTTGAAAAATAATTATAATTTTGGACTGTGTCAGATTTCATTTAAAACGCGGTTACATATCTGTATATGCGCCCTTGCTTTTTAAATAAAATCTTCCTTGCCAAAATTTAATTCTTTTCCAACTATAATAATAATTATAGTATAACCTTTAAGAAAGGAATAGATATATGAAAGATAGAGTGCTAAAAACAATAAAAAAGAATAGACTGATAGTAAATGGAGATAAAATTGTATTAGGGGTTTCAGGAGGGCCTGATTCAATATCAATGTTAAATATTTTAAGAGAATTAAAAGAAGAAGGAACACTACAATTCAACATGGTAGTAGCACATATAAATCACATGATTAGGGAAGAGGCGATTGAAGATGAAAAATATGTGGAAGATTACTGCAAAAAAAATGGAATTGAATGTTATGTGAAAAGAATAAATGTTATTGAATATGCTCAAAATAATAAAATAGGAACAGAAGAAGCGGGAAGAAAAGCAAGATATGATTTCTTTGATGAGATAGCTCAAAAAACAAATGCAAATAAGATAGCAATAGCGCATAACAAAAATGACAAAATAGAGACAATAATTATGCATATACTTAGGGGAAGCGGACTTTCAGGACTCAAAGGAATTGAACCAATTCGAAATAATAGATATATCAGACCATTAATAGATTGTGAAAGACAAGAAATAGAAGACTATTGTGAAAAAGAAAAATTAAACCCTAGAATAGACAAAACCAATTTCGAGAATAATTATACAAGAAACAAAATTAGAAACGTAGTAATTCCGTATATAAAAGAAGAGTTTAATCCAAATATAATAGAAACAATAAATAGATTGTCTGAAGTTATTACGGCAGAAGAGAATTACATGGATAAAATAGTTAAAGAAATATATGGCAAGATCTTAATAGAAAAAAAAGAAAATGAAATATCATTATCTTTAAAAGAATTTAATAAACAAGAAGAAGTAATAAAGAATAGGTTGATTTTATATACAACAAGGCAATTAATGGGATCAAGTCAAGGGATTGAAAAAATACATTTAAAAGATATAATCAAACTATGTGAGAACAATATTGGAAATAAATATCTAACACCAAACAAAAATCTGAAGATTTTGGTAAAAGACAAAAAGATATTTTTCATTAGTCAACATGTGTAACCGTAGAAAAATACAAAAAATGTAACAAAAAAGTCACAAAAAAACTCTTGAAAAAACAAAAAAGGTGTGTTATATTTTCAATGAAATAAAAAAATAGGAGGACTTAAAATTGAAAAAAGGAATACAAACATTAGCAATGTGGTTAATTATAGGAATAATAGCAGTAGTTCTATTATCATCTATTTTGGAAAATAATTCTGCAAAAATGACATATTCAGAATTAATAACAAGTATTGAAAACAGGGAAGTAGAAAATATAGAAATATCATCAAATGGAAACTTAGCAAATGTAAAACTTAAAAATGCGAAACTAGAAAAAGAGGTAAGTATTCCAAGTTTAGATAGCTTTATGACATATACAGAAGAATATCTAAAAACTGGTGATTTTACATTAGAAGAGAAAAAAGAATCAATATGGATTACAATATTTAGTTTAATGACACCATTTGGATTATTAGCGATATTCTTAATATTCTGGTTTATGATGATGAGTAGTGGGGCTCAAGGTGGAAATAAAACAATGTCATTTGGAAAGAGCAAAGCTAGATTAGTAAATGCAGGAGAAAAAAATAGAGTAACATTTGATGATGTTGCAGGTGTTGATGAAGAAAAAGAAGAATTACAAGAAATAGTAGAATTCTTAAAAAATCCAAAGAAATTTACAGACATGGGAGCAAGAATACCAAAAGGTGTATTATTAGTTGGTCAACCAGGAACAGGTAAAACATTATTAGCAAAAGCAGTAGCTGGAGAAGCAGGTGTACCATTCTTTATAATAAGTGGTTCAGACTTTGTAGAAATGTTCGTCGGAGTTGGTGCATCAAGAGTAAGAGATTTATTTGAACAAGCAAAGAAATCAGCACCATGTATAATATTTATAGATGAAATTGACGCAGTTGGTAGACAAAGAGGAGCAGGACTTGGTGGAGGACATGATGAAAGAGAACAAACATTAAACCAATTATTAGTAGAAATGGATGGCTTCTCAGATAATGAAGGTGTAATAATTTTAGCAGCAACAAACAGACCAGACGTATTAGATAAAGCATTATTAAGAGCTGGTAGATTTGATAGACAAATAGTAGTATCAAACCCAGATGTAAAAGCAAGAGAACAAATATTAGAAGTACATGCACGTAAAAAGAAAATAGCAGATGATGTAGATTTAAAAGTAATAGCAAAAAATACTTCAGGATTTGCAGGAGCAGACCTTGAAAATGTATTAAATGAAGCAGCATTATTAGCAGCAAGAAGAAATTATAAAGAAATTGGAATGAAAGAAATAGAAGATGCGATGGTGAAAGTTACAATGGGACCTGAAAAGAAAACAAGAGTTAGAAGTGAAAAAGAAAATAGATTAGTGGCATATCATGAAGCAGGTCATGCAGTTGTAAGTAGATATCTTGAAACACAAGACCCAGTACATCATATATCAATTGTACCAAGAGGAATGGCTGGAGGATATACAATGTATAGACCAACAGAAGATAAATCATTTATGTCAAAAACAGAAATGGAAGAAAATATTGT
>CAKPSX010000033.1 GCA_934184665.1 uncultured Clostridia bacterium
AATCCTTTAAAAACTTCACTTTTTTTAGTTCCAACATTTACTGCAGTTAATATTGCTTTATTTTCTGATTTATTTCCAACTATTTTTATAACTGCTTCACTTTCATTGTCTGTTGCTAATAGACTTTCATTGCTTCTCTTATAATATAGTGTTTTATCTAAATCAGCAAATGATTTTAATCCTTCTGTTAATTCATCAGTTTTAGAAAAATCAATTACATATTCTTTTTCATTAATCAAATCAATTATACCTTTTGATGATATATCATTATAAACATTTTCAACTTTTGTATTAACAACTGTTCTTGTTCTTACAAGCTTAATATTTAATGTTCCACTAAATTTACTTGACTCTAAATTGAATGTAGCCTTAGAATCAAGTGTCAATCCTGTTATAGGATAGTACCAATTATTGATATTTAATTTTACAGGTGCAGGACCCACAACGCTTCCTGTATCTTCGGCTGGAATTTCTTGTATTACAAATTTATAATCTGCTTCATTTAAATCAATTATCATATTATTTGAAATATTAGCAACTAACTCATCCCCTTTAAATAATTGTAATTTCCCTATTTGGCTATATTCTACATAACCATCGTGGATAATCCCACCTTCAAAATTTAATGTTACCTCATTTTGGTTAGCCGCATATGCCTTATTCATATTTAATAAAAATGCTAGGTTTGCCAATAGGCACACTATCAATATAATTGATAATACTTTTGTTTTTTTCATAATATTCCCCTTTCCTCTTTTGATTTTTATATTTGGTATTTTATCATACTCATTTTTTATATCTACATTTTTTGCCAATTTTTCCATGCCTTTTTGGTAATTGATTTTTAGATAATTTTATGATATGTTATAATACAAAGGAAATAATAAATAGGAGGCGTTTTTATGACTTTTTCGGAGCAATTAAATGATTATATAAAACAATTGGAATGTTCTTCTCAAGAATTGGCAACTGCATCTGATTTATCTTCTTCAGTTATTAGCCGTTATCGTAGTGGTGAAAGAACACCAAATGTAAGAAATAAACAGTTTGAAAATTTAGTTAATGGATTATATTTTATTAGTGTTAATAAAAATCTGAATTTATCGAAAGATGAAATTTATAATAATCTACTAAATACACTTACTGATATTATTATTGATTTTGAACAATTAAGTAAAAATTTTAATGAACTTGTTTCACTTTTGAATATTAATATGGCTGATTTATCTCGCTCTATTAATTATGATGCTTCTTTTATATCAAAAATACGTAATGGAACTAGGACACCTGCTAAGCCAAAGAGTTTTATTGAAGGAGTATGTAATTATGTTGTAGCAAAATATAATTCAGATGAGGATAAAAAAGCTATTTCTCTTCTTGTTAACTGCGAATTAACCGATTTAAAAGAAAAATCTAATTATTATTTAGTTTTGGTTAATTGGTTTTCTACAAATTCTACCCCTACACATGACTATATAAATACATTCTTGACTAATTTAGATAATTTCAATTTAAATGAATATATAAAAGCTATACATTTTAATGAAATGAAAGTTCCTTTTGTTCCATTTTATAAGCCATCTTCAAAAAATTATTATGGTATAGAAGAAATGAAGAAAGGTGAACTTGACTTTTTCAAAGCTACTGTGCTTTCAAAATCTACAGAACCTGTTTTTATGTGTAGTGATATGCCTATGGAAGATATGGCAAAAGATATTGAGTTTGGTAAAAAGTGGATGTTTGCAATTGCAATGATGTTAAAAAAAGGTCTCCATTTAAATATAATCCATAATCTTGATAGACCTTTTAATGAAATGATGTTAGGTTTGGAAAGCTGGATTCCTATTTACATGACAGGTCAAGTTTCTCCATATTACTTAAAAGGCAATCAGAATTCGATTTATTGTCATTTTAATTATGTTTCAGAACATGTTGCACTTACAGGAGAATGTATAAATGGATATCATGATAAAGGAAAATATTTTTTAGCTACATCAAAATCTGATGTCACATATTACAAATCAAAAGCAAAATGTTTGCTTAATAAAGCAACTCCTCTTATGGAAATTTATAAAATTGAATCTAAGAATGCTTTCAATGCTTTTTTAAATTCAAGTGCAAAATTAAACTGTAATCGTAGGAGAATTCTATCTTCTTTACCTATACATACTATTTCTGAAGAATTACTTTTGAAAATTTTAAAACGTAATAAAATCTCTGAAAATGATGTTAAAAAAATTGTTGATTTTGTAAAAAATCAAACTCACATGATTGGAACTATATTAGAAAACAACGTTTTTGAGGACGAAATACAAGAACTTTCAGAAAAATATTTTAACATAATATCACCTTCTCTTTGTCTTTCTGATTGTTTTTATGAAAATATAATTAATTATAATTATGATGAATATTCAGAACATTTAAATTTAACAAAAGAATACTCTAACAATAATAAAAATTATAAATTTAGTTTAAATAATAAGCATACTTTTAAAAATATACAAGTTTTAATTTGCGAAAATAACTGGGTTATGGTGTCAAAAGCAAATAGTCCTTCCATTCATTTTGTTATACACCATCCTAAGCTTAGAAATGCAATAGAAAATTTTGTTCCACCTATTGTAGAATAAAGTCCTTACATTTTTAATTCAAAAAATAAACCTCGTAACTTTGTTACAAGGTTTATTTCTTGGTACCGCTGGTGGGACTCGAACCCACATGGTTTCCCGCTGGATTTTGAATCCAGTGCGTCTGCCAATTCCGCCACAACGGCATAAATTTCTAGCAAAACATTCAATTATTATTTTGCTTAGTTTGGTTTTATTATTACAATGAAAATTCACACATCAATTTTCATTATGCAAATATATTATCATAAAATCCAGTTTTTGTCTATAGTCAAAACACATTTGGTTAAAATTTATAGGCCATTGTTTTTGACATAGCTATATAAATATAGTATAATAATATTTAATGTAACATTTTTGGTTATACCTCGTTACATTAAATTTATTGGCAATTGCCAAGGAGGTTAAAGGATTCCAATGGGTATCAAAAATTTTGTTAGCTTGCTCAACAAAATGAACAGCGGCATCGCTAAGTTCGAGGTTGTTGAGCATCGTACGAACTCCTTCCGTATTGTGGGAGCTCGTAAGTTTGACAACGTCACTTTTAACTGCCCTATCAGCTTCAAGTGGGACGGCCATTCTTTTAGTCGGACCACTGCTGGAAGCCCAAGAGAAATTTATTCTCTTGTTGAAGCTTAAAGCCTAAAAGAATTATCTTTTACTCTCGCCTTTGGCGGGAGTTTTCTTAATTAGCAGCCACTTGACACTTTATGTAAAGTATGCTATAATATAAATATATTACTTTGAAAGGAGGGACTTGCATGAGCAAGATTCCCAATATTGCTATTATACTAGCAAACATCCTGACCCTGATTGTCAGCATCCTGGCAATGACCACTCTGGTAACACTCTGTAAATACGGAGTACTGCCATCTCAGTGGAACCTGTCATACGGAGCAGCGCTTGCAGGTTGGGTATTCTGCATGATTTTAACTTTTTATCTTGATATTAATTATATCGAGAAAAAGTAACGCGAGTTTCTCCAAAAAAAGATTTTCCTTTTCTCTTACCGCAAGGTAAGAGTTTTTCTTTTTTGTTCACTAGGTATTTTCTATAAAAAGTATTGTAAATTTCCAAAACTTATGTTAAATTATTATTAATAAATTGAATATATATGTGAGGTGTATGCTATGAATATAGAAAACATAAAAAAACTGTTAGAGCATGAACAGTTTCTAGCAATTGGATTAACAATTGTAATATCGATTATCATATTAAAACTTAAAGATAGAATATTTAATAGAGCAATTAAAAAAATAAATCGAAGTGTGAAAGATTACAAAAGAAAAATTACTTATTTTAAACTAACAAGTCACATTATAAATTATGTCATAATTATAATTGCACTTTTATTTATATTAGAAATGTTAGGATTTAATGTAACTTCGTTCATTGCAGGACTAGGTGTAGTCTCTGTTATTGTTGGTTTAGCTGTTCAAGATGCATTAAAAGATATAATTATGGGATTTAATATTATTGTTGATAATTATTATTCAGTTGGAGATATTATAAAAATTGGTGATGTCGAAGGAAAAGTCGTTGAGCTTGGTGTTAAAGCTACCAAATTAAAAGATATAAATACTGATAATATCCTTGTAATTGCAAATCGAAATATATCTCAGGCATTAAGAATATCTGACCAATTGGTTGTTTCAGTTCCAGTTCCATATGATGAGAAAACTGAAAAAATCGATAGATTAATGGAAATAATCGTTGCTCAAATAAAAGAAAATGAAAATGTAAAAGATGCTAAATACTTAGGATTAAGCGAATTCGAAGATTCTGCTGTTATTTATAAAATACTAATTCAATGTTCTCCTGAATATAAGCTTTCTGTAAGAAGAGCAGCTTTAAGAATTATAAAAATATCACTTGATAAAAGTAATATTACAATTCCTTATCCTCAACTTGATGTACATAATGTTTAATTTTTATTTTGTAACTTATTGTTTTAGTATAAATATAATATAATGAGGTATTTATTATGAGTTTTATACGAAAACAAATTAATGTAATCATTTCAAGAGATCCTTCTATCAGAAATGCTTTTGATGCCATTTTGTGTTCGTGTTTCAAGGCTCTCTTGTATTATAGATTTTCAAACTTCTTTTATAGAAGAAAACATTTCTTTATTTCTAGATTTTTATGTGAAAAAGCCAAAAGAAAGACTGGCATCGAAATTCATCCTGGAGCCCAAATTGGTAGTAATCTATTTATTGATCATGGCACAGGAGTTGTTATTGGTGAAACCGCTATCATTGGAAATAATGTAACAATGTTTCATGGTGTCACTCTTGGTGGAAGTGGAACACCTACTTCTGAAAAGAAGCGTCATCCAACTGTTGGCAATAACGTCTTTATTGGATGTGGTGCTAAATTACTTGGTAATATTACAGTTGGAGATAATGTTAAAATCGGAGCTAATGCTGTTGTTCTAAATGATGTGCCATCTAATGTTACTGTTGTTGGCGCTCCTGCTAAAATTGTTAAAATTAATGGGAAAAGAGTTTAAAGAGGATTTTTCAAATCCTCTTTCTGATTTCTATGCGCTTTTCATTTCGAGTCTAAGTTTATCTGCAATCATTGCAATAAATTCGCTGTTGGTTGGTTTTCCTTTTGCTGCTGAAATTGTATATCCAAATATATTTTCAACTACATCTTGTTGTCCTCTTCCCCACGCTACTTCTATTGCATGGCGAATAGCACGTTCAACACGTGAAGGTGTTGTTGAAAATTTATTTGCTATTCTTGGATACAAACTTTTTGTAATTTGATTTATTACATCAATATCATTTACAACCATCATAATTGCTTCTCGCAAATATTGATAGCCCTTAATATGAGCTGGTACACCAACTTCATGTATTACATTTGTAACTAATGCTTCTAAATTTTCTTCTTTTTTCTCTTTTCCGTTTGATATGGCAATATATTGTGATTTTGTTGTTTGTGATTCTTTAGATATAAAATTATTATTTTGTGATGGTTTATAATTTTTTAACTCCCTAATTCTTGATATTAATAAATCAATATCAAAAGGTTTTACGACATAATATTCAGCGCCTAATTCAACCGCTCTACTTGTGATTTTGTCTTGGCCAACTGCTGACAGCATTATGCAAATTGGCTTTTTATTCATTTTAATAAGACTAAGTTTTTCTAATACTCCTATTCCGTCTAAATGTGGCATTATTACATCTAATAATACTATATCTGGCGTAAAATTAGAAATCATATCAAGTGCTTCATTTCCGTCCTTAGCTCTTCCTACTACTATCATATCATCTTGATTTTTTAAGTATGTCGCCAGCGTCATACTAAATTCTTGATTGTCATCTGCAATTAAAACTGTGATTTTTTCTTTCATTCTCTTTCTCCTCTCACATTTTTTCTACTGTAAAATATTTACAAGTTGATTATAATATTATCATAGTTGTTTTGCAAGAGGTTTTTAAAAATATTTTTCCATTTTATGTATATTTTTCGACATTTTTTGCTATATATTTCTCTCCAATAATCTTATATTCTTTTATTTTCAATGTTTTTGTTTCAAATTCCTTTAACATTTTATCTTTGACATATGTTTCCATCTCCACTTTTATTATAATATCATCCAAATACTGTATATTTATTATATTTATATCATTATTTTTACAATAATATTTAAAAATATCTAAATTTGAATATTCTAATTTTACTTCAATTTCAACACCATTTGTCATTATTACAATTTCACTTTTTTCAATTACCTTTTGAGTAGCTTCTGAATATGCTCTAACAAGTCCACCTGTTCCAAGTAGAATTCCACCAAAATATCTTATAACTAATATTAATATATTGCAAAGATTTTCTTTCTTTAAAATACTAAGCATAGGGGCTCCCGCTGTACCAGAAGGCTCCCCATCATCACTTGCTCTTTCTATTACCTGTCCATCTTTTATAATTCTCCAAGCAAAACATACGTGTCTAGCATCATGATATTTTCTTCTCATTTCTTTTATTAATTTCTCTATATTTTCCTCATCTTCAACATGGTACACATATGAAATAAATCTTGATTTTTTCTCTAATACTTCTGCTGTTTCATTCTTCAATACTGTTTTAAAATTCTCCATAATCTTGTATTCCTTAATTTTAATAATCTAGTTTTTAATATTATGATTGTCCTGCCGTATAACCTGTTGAATATGCAATCTGTAAATTAAATCCTCCAGTATATGCGTCAACATCAATGATTTCACCTGCAAAATATAAGCCATTTATTAATTTTGATTCCATTGTTTTTGGATTAATTTCTTTTACATTTATCCCGCCACTTGTGATTATCGCTTCTTCAACTGGTCTAAATCCTTTTATTGTTACTTCTAATTTTTTCAAATTATTTATTAATCTTTTTCTCTCTTCTCTTGTAATCTCATTTACTCTCTTTTCAGGGTCAATTTTTGAATTTTCTATTATAGTTTGAATCATCTTTTGTGGTAATAATTTATCTAAACTGTGTTTGAATTGTTTATTTTTTACTTCTTTAAAATCTCTTAATATTCTATTATCAAGCTGTTCTTCTGTTAATGCTGGTTTTAAATCTATGTTCAATTTTATTTTCTTATTTTTTAATAATTCATCTATATTTTTATATCTTACTAAATGTGCTGAGCCACTTAATATAGTTGGCCCTGATATTCCGAAATGAGTAAATATCATTTCCCCAAAATCTTCATAGATGATTTTATTTTTCTCTATATCTATAAATTTTATTTTTATATTTTTTAGACTTAAGCCTTGTAAACTTTTACATTCATCTCTTTCATATACTTCTAGTGGTACTAGTGATGGTTTGATTTTTACTATTTCATGTCCTAATTCTGATGCCATTTTATATCCATCTCCTGTTGAACCTGTTAATGGATAGCTTTTTCCCCCTGTTGCTAAAATTATCTTATCAGCTTGTATTATTTCTTTTTCTGTTCTTACTCCTAGTACTTTATTTTCTTTAATTAGAATCTTCTCAACTCTTGTGTTTAGTTTACATTTAATTCCTAACTCATTAATCCTTTTTAGAAAACAATTTACTACATCTATTGATTTATCTGTAACAGGGAATACTCTGTTTCCTCGTTCCTCTTTGACTTCTAAGCCTTGTGATTTAAGAAAATCTATTATGTCTCTATTAGTATAATTTTGGAATGCACTATATAAAAATGTGCCATTTCCTGGCGTATTTTTTATAAAATCGCTCATATATAAAGAACTTGTTATATTGCATCTACCTTTCCCTGTTATTAACATTTTCTTCCCGAAAGCTGGCATTTTTTCAATTAATATTACCTCATTTCCATTTTCAGCTGATGTTATTGCAGACATCATACCTGCAGGTCCTCCACCTACTACAATTACTTTTGACATAATTCCACCTCCTCTTTTATTTGACATTTATATTTTTGAAAATTATATACTATACTAATTTCTATTCTACTTTATATCACAAATCCGCCTTTTTTTCAACAATGAAGGATAAAAAGCACATAATAAAAAACGAGATCTATGAAAAATCTCTATTGCATATCCATTGTATTAATCATAAAATAAAAACTCTGCGAAATACTGATATTTCAGCATTGCAGAGTTTTTGCTTTTGGCTGGGCTGGCTAGATTCGAACTAGCGCATGGTAGAGTCAAAGTCTACTGCCTTACCGCTTGGCTACAGCCCAATGTATTATTTTTATGGGGTGGAAGATGGGACTCGAACCCACGATCTCCAGTGCCACAAACTGGCGCGTTAACCAGCTACGCCACATCCACCATCGTTTATATTCACTCGTGAACACATATATTATTTTAATATGAATTTTTCATTTTGTCAATACATTTTTGCCATTTTGTTCTTATTTTTGTTATTAGATAATGATTTCAACTAGAAAAATCCCAAAAATGCACTTATTGTAATGAAAATGTAATAATTTAGAAATTTTAAAATTTTAATAAAAAACGTTGTATTAGCACCAAAGCTAGCCATACAACGTTTTTTACTACTTTTTAGTAGAACGGCTTTAAACTATTTTTTCAATTTCTTCTTTGCTAAGTCCTGTTAGCTCCATTATTTCTTTTATTGACATATTTTTGTCTTTCATCTTTTTGGCAATTTTAAAGGTCATTTCTGTTTTTCCTTTTTGTAATCCTTCTGATAATCCTTCGTCTCTAGCGGCTCTCGTTTGAACTTCTTGATCTTCTAGAAAACGTGCTCTTGCTTCCACTATTCTTTGAAAAGCCTCATCTCCACTTAAATATTCTAGTTCTTTTCTTGCTTGTTGAAAATATTTGTTATTTTCATACATCATTTTCTCGACCTCCTTATTTTCCGGATTATCTATAAACTTTAACCA
>CAKPSX010000034.1 GCA_934184665.1 uncultured Clostridia bacterium
TAATATTTATAATCTAACAGTAACAGAATACTTAAGACTAAGAGATATATCATCAAAAGAGAGTTATAATATAAATAAAGCAATACAAACAGGAGTAGTAAAAGAGGACACAATATATGCAGATTATTTTGCAAAAACTTGTGGATTTAAAAATAAAAAAGAATTATTAAAATATACAAAGGCGGTATTTGAACTAGTAGATAAAGAAAAATAGAAATGATTTTTTCAATCAATTTATATAATAGTTCTATAATTTTATAGAGGCGTCAAAATGTCGCCTCTATATTTTTTGGGTATCCTGCTAAAAGCCACGCTTTTAGGCTCTTATTGGGATTCGGGGCGACTACCTGTTCCTGCAAACTTTAAAAAAGTTTTACTGTATTTCTATATTGTAATTTAAAATAAAAAGAGATAACAATTATCTTTTTAGCATAACATTTATTAATAATGTTATAAAGGAGTTAGGTTGTTTGAAAAATAATTACAATTTTTATGTTGTTAAACTTCACTTCGAAAATCCTCAATGTGCAATAGCACACCTGCGGTTTTCTTGTTTGTTTGCCTAGTAAAAATTTAATTCTTTTCCAAACGTGTAGATTTAACTTCGGGAAGGTAAAATAAATTATGAAACTTACAATAGCAGAAATACAAGGCACGAAGTATGTTCAAATTTATTTGACAGAAGAAGAACTCCAAAAAGAAGAAACAAAAGATTTAGCCCAAAAGTATAAACAAGAAAAATATAGCGTGGCTATTTTCGTAACTGGAAAAGAGAATTATCCCGAGATTCTTGAAAGAATAATTACGAAACAAGTGGAATTAAACAAAAATGTATGCTAACATGAAAACAAGCAATATCAGGCGAGATTTGGAGGATAAAATGACAGTTGTACGGATATTGTAGATTGTCTAGAGATGAAGATAAAGAAAACTATGCAAGTATTGAAGAACAGAAAAGAATTATTCAAGACTATGCAATTTCTCGTAATTGGACTATCTCAGACTTCTACATAGATGACAATGTTTCGGGATATACCTTTAACAGACCTGCATTTTCAAAAATGATTGAAAAAGTAAAAGAAGGAAAAGTTGATGTAGTCATAGCAAAGGATTTATCAAGAATTGGAAGACATAACGGACGAGTATTAGTTTTAATAGATGAGTTTAAGAATATTCAAAAGAATTTAATATTAGTTTCTGAAATGGGTGGAACTTATGATGTTTTAAATGATAGAGATGATACTATTGGAATAACAACATGGTTTAATGAAAGATATGTTAAAGATTGTTCAAGAAAAACTAGAGACCACATGTATTCTAAACAAAAAACAGGAAGATTAATTATGGGAAATTATTATGGATATATAAAAGATCCAGAAGATATAACAAAGCTATATGTTGATGAAGAACTACGACCTGTTATAGAATTAATATATAAGTTATATACCGAAGAAGGAATTGGAAGAAAGAAAATTTGCGATATTCTAAATAGTAAATATAATTATCCAACTCCATCGGTTTACTATCAAATGAAACACCTAGAAAGAGGAAGAATATATAAACATCCAGTTCAAAAATTATGGTCCACATATATGGTAAGAAACATTTTAGAAAATGATGTATATTGTGGCACACTTAGAACTCATAAGAAAAAGACTGTATCCATAAGAGGTAAAGCAATAAAGCTTCCAGAGGAAGAGCATTTTGTGTTTGAAAATCATCACGAAGCAATTATATCTAAAGATACATTTAATTTAGCTCAAGAAATAAGAAAAAGAAAAGTAAATACCAAAAGCACATCAAGTACGAGAAAAAGAAATTATTACTTTTCAGGACTTTGCAGATGTGGTGATTGTGGTTTTGGAGTAAGTGGCATAACTATAACTAGAAAACAATCTCAAAAAGGTTATGAATGTTCACAATATAGAACTTATGGTAAAGCTAGATGTAAATGTCATGAAATTAAAGAATCAGATATAATTATACATTTTAAGGAATTTTTAAAATTCACTAGAAATAAATACATAGATGAAATAAATAGAATACAATTTCAAGTAAAAACTAATACTAAAACAAATAATAAAGAAAAAATTAAATTTGAAATTGAGAACTTAAATGCTGAATACAAAGTTTTGATTAGTCAAAAAATTAAAGATTTAACTAATACCACAAATGAGTATCAACGAGAAATGATTGAAAATACATATAAAGAATTGGAAAAAGATAAAACTAATCGTATAGAACAATTACAAAAACTATTAGAGCAACAGCAAGAAGATTTAGAGACAGAAAAAATAAAAAGATTAAAAACGGCAATAGAATATTTTGATGATATTCTAAAATCTAATGAACCAAATAGATATATTTTAGAGTGTTTAATTGATAAAATATGGATTTATCACGATAAAAGTGTGAAATTCGAGCTAAAACCTGAAATTAGCCGATTAATATAATATCCCCAAATTGAAGGTTTCTACCCCTGTATGTACTACAGAGATGATAGCATTTGCAAGGGCAAACTCATATTTTGAAAATATCAATACAAAATTATTAGGCTTGAGTATTGATAGTAATCCATCACATTTAGAATGGATGAATGATATTTACAATATGACAGGAATAATACTACCATTTCCAATAGTTGCAGACAGAAATGGAGAGATAGCAAGAAGATATGGGATGATTTCAAATGATGTGAGCACAACTGAAACAGTCAGAAATGTGTTTATAATTGATGACAAGGGTGTGGTAAGGGTAATACTAGTATATCCATTAAATGTTGGAAGATTTATACCAGAAATAATAAGAATAATTCAGGCATTACAAATGTCAGATTGCAATCATTCCTCAACACCAGCAAACTGGATACCAGGCAGACCTGTAATAATGCCACCACCACGTACATTTCCACTTTTACAAGAAAGACTAGATTATATATCACAAAATAATAATGGATTAAACTGGTATTTAGCTTTTGAAGAACCAAAGCAGGAATGCTTAAATCAAGTTCAAATAGATGAACAAAGTTCCACAGAAGATGATAAAAGAATTTAAGCCTAAAAATTTAATGCAAAAAGCATGCCATCTAATCAGAACACATTTTCGCAAAACTATTGAAATTTTTGCTAGAATATGATATACAATAAAACAAAGTACTTTTAAATTCTGAATAATAAGGAGGCATGAATGAACCAAGATAATTTACATTTAATAAATAAGATTTTTAATAATGAAACTATAAGAACTGTATGGGATAAAGATGAAGAAAAATACTTTATAAGTGTTGTAGACATAGTAAGTATTGTTTCAAATAGTAAAGATGGCAGAAAATACTGGAACAAGCTAAAACAAAGACTAAAAGAAGAAGGAAATGAAACGGTGACAGATTGTCACCAGTTGAAATTAAAAGCTCAAGATGGTAAGTATCGTGAAACGGATGTTACTGATATAGAAGGCATGTTTCGTATAATAGAATCAATCCCATCAAGAAATGCCGAACCAATAAAGCAGTGGCTTGCTCGATTAGGAAAAGAAAGAATTGACGAAACATTTGATCCTAGCATTGCATTGCAAAGAGCAATAGATCTGTATCGTACAAAAGGCTATGATGAAGAATGGATTGCCAAAAGAATAAAAAGCATTCAAGAAAGAAAAAAACTTACTGACGTTTGGAAAGAAAATGGAATAGAAAGTAATATTGAATACGCAATATTAACAAATGAGATATACAAAGAGTGGTCAGGTATGACAGCAAAGGAGTATAAACAATATAAAGGATTAAGAAAAGAAAGTCTAAGAGATAATATGGATAATATAGAACTTATATTAACAGATTTATCAGAAGAAGCAACAAAAAGAATTGCTGCAAAACAACGACCATTAGGACTAAACGAGAATATTAAAATTGCCCAAATGGGTGGGCATGCTGCAAAAGTAGCAAGAGATGATATCGAAAGAAATCTAGGAGAATCAGTTGTAACAAAAGAGAATAGACTAAATTATAAGTATATAGAAGATTCAAATAAAACATTAAAAAAAGATAACATTAAGAAAATATCTAAAAGTTCAAGACAAAATAGAACTAGTAAAAAAAATCAGACCTAAAAATTTAATCTAAAAAATGCACCCGAAAATAATCACAAAATGTATTAACTAATGGGTGCATTTTTGTTATTATAATTTTAGGATGTGTATTGCGAAATTTAAGTTAATAAGTTTTTATGTGAAGATTTATGTCAAAATGTGAGCAATACAATATGAAAAAATTGAAGTAAAATAAAAGGAATCAAAAGAAAAGTAGTGTAAAAGGAGAGTAAAGTAATATGAAAGTTACGATGGCGTAAACCCTTGGGGCTGTACACACACTTAGAATAAACATTAATAATTTCAGATAAATTTAGGAAGAAATAATCACATAAATATTCTTAAATAGAAAACAATTTATAAAACAGTAAATAAAACTTTCTTTTTTAGAAATAATATGATATAATAATATTATAATCTAAAAAGGAGAGTTTTTGTTATGTTAGGAGATAGAATTAAGTTATATAGAGAAAACAGGAAGATGACTCAAAATGACCTTGCTGATACTTTGGGGGTTAGTGCTGGCACAATTTCGAAATATGAATCAGGTAGCTTAGAGCCTAGTATTGAATCGATAAAAAGATTAGCTGAATTGTTTGAAATATCAATTGATGAATTATTAAATGACAAAGAAGATAAATTTGATATCTCAAAAATAAATGTATTAGACATACTTAGAGAACAAAAAGAAATGAAATTAAAAGGAAATTTATATCATCGAACTCAGGTTTCGTTTGCATATAATACAAATCATATTGAAGGAAGTACCTTAACAGAAGACCAAACAAGATGTATCTTCGAAACAAATACTATTTTATTTGAAGGTGATACAGTTGCAAAAGTAGATGATATATTAGAAACAGCTAATCACTTTAAATTAGTTGATTATATGTTAGATGTAGCAGATAAAAAACTAACTGAAAAAATGATAAAAGAATTTCATAAGATTTTGAAAGAAGGTACTTCAGATAGTCGAGTGGAATGGTTTAATGTTGGAGAATACAAACAAAGAGCCAATACGATAGGAAGTGGAATTAAGACAACATCACCAAATAATGTTGAAAAAGAAATGTCGAAATTAATGGATTGGTATAATTCACTCAAACAAGTGACGGCAAAAGAAATAATAGAATTTCATTACAGACTTGAAACTATACATCCTTTTCAAGATGGTAATGGTAGAATAGGAAGAATTATTATGTTTAAGGAATGCTTAAAAAATAATATTATTCCATTTATTATACAAGATGCAGATAAATTATTTTATTATAGAGGATTGAAAGAATACAAAAGTGAAAAAGGTTATTTGACTGATACATGCTTAAATGCACAAGATCAGTATATAAAAATGATAGAATATTATTTGAAATAAAAATATGAAATGACAAATCCGTTAGATACGGTTTTGTCAGAGATTGTTTTAATAAACCATTTACCCTGTCAAAAGTAGAATGGTTTATTTTTTATTTATGTAGTTGCTAAAAAATGCACCCAAAAATAATTACAAAATGTATTGACTAATGGGTGCATTTTTGCTATTATAATTTTAGGATGTGTATTGCAAAATTTAAGTTAATAAGTTTTTATGTGAAGATTTATGTCAAAATGTGAGCAATACAACATGAAGAAAATGAAGTAAAATAAAAGAAATCAAAAGAAAAGTAGTGTAAAAGGAGAGTAAAGTAATATGAAAGTTATGATGGTGCAAATCCTTGGAGGTGTATATACACACAATCACTTAAGTGTTGAAGAAAAAAATGGAATAAATAGAATTAATAGAGATAGCAGGAAAAGCATGGTTATTGGATGATGCTTTTTTCTGCTATCTTTTTAAGTTAACATAAATAAGAGAAAAGGATGGATTTATAATGAGAAAGAGTACAAATGTAAGAATGAGAAAAACAGTAGAAAAGATAAGTAAAGCAATTTTAATGTTAATATTGATTTCAACGATAATGGCTTTTTGCATGAACGGATATGAAAAAAGTTCAGTAGCACCAAACCTGATAAAATCGAATGAGAATAGTACTGTAGATTCTAGTGTTGTGCAAAATAGCGCAGATGGCACGGCAAATGGAGTAACGAGTGGAGATAAACCAGTCGCGCTTGACCAAAATCAGCTTCAAAGCTTAGATGATTATATTTCTAATAACAAACAAAACCCAGATTCAGAAACTCCAAAAGAAGAACAAACAACAGAAGATGGACTACAACCAGATGAAGAAAACCAAGAAATAAATGAGCAAAATGCAGAAGAAAATACTGCTGATAATGCAATAAACGATGACGCAACTGCGAATGAAGATGAAGGAATAGCTCTACTCTCATCAGAATCAAAAGGAACAGCAAACGTTTCTTGGAAAAGCCAAATAAAAGGCGAATATTGGAACAAGATAAACAAAATAATACCAACATCAGATGGCGGCGCAGTAGCAGTTGGATGGGTATACCAAGAATCAACAAACCCAACAATAACAACAAATGGAAATAAAGACGCACTTATCATAAAATATGATAAAAAAGGAAAAATTGAATGGTTTAAGAACTATGGTGGTTCAGGAGATGACGAATTTACAGATATAGTTCAGAATGATGATAATACATATTCTTTAATAGGATATACTGAAAGTAAAGATGAAGACTTTAAAAAAATTGGAGATAAAGTAGCTTTTTATGGTACTTTATCTAATTCGGGAGAGTTATCTATTTCAGATATAATGAGTGAAACGGGAAATATATCTATGTGTAAAAGCTTGAGTTATCCAAGAATAATAACTACTTTAACGAATGAACAGATTATTATAAGAGGAGCTCTGAGTGCAAATACAATAAATTGGGGAGCAGAAGAATCAGATGAGTATAGAATGGCTGGAGTTGCTCAAACGGGAGACGCATCATATGCAATTGCACTCAATTATGTAAATGGAGGTGTAGCTAAAAGCAGCATATTTTGTTCTGGCTCTAATATTATTGGTGGAAACACAACATACGAAATATCTTCTTCAGGAAATACGCAAATTTCTGGGATTATTACACTTAAAAATGGGAATATGTTAATATATGGAAATTATACATCAAGCATGTCAATTGGAGGAAAGACAATATCGGCACCGAAAGGTGGATGTGATGTATTCTTGATTGAGATAAAATATACTAGTGGTACAGTGGTTTCTGCTAGGACATTTGGCGGTACTCAAGATGATATAATTACATCTGCTGTTGAGACATCTGATGGAAGTTTACTAATTGGAGGAACATTCTATTCAGCATCAATTGATATTGATGGAGATGGAACAGCAGATATAACAAAAGTAAATAACAGTACAAGCACATCACAATATTTCTCAGATGGATATGTAGCAAAATTAGCAAGTGCAACAGACATGACAAGTAAATTAACATTTATGGATACAGTAGTAGGAACATCATACGAAACAGTAAGTTCAGTTGCAGAAACAACAAGTGGAAGTATATTAGCAGCAGGATACTTTGACTCAACAACAGTAGACATCAAAGACGCAGTATCAGCATTCACATCAGGAGGAAACACAGACGCATTTGTAACAAGTTACTCAGAAGTACAACCATCACCAGGAGTAGTGGTACACCATTACATAAAAGGAACAACAACACCAGTACCAAGTAAAAACGGAGGCACAGTAGCAGACGTAACCCTAGCAGACGGAAACGTCGGAGACGCCTACACAACAACCGCATCAGATGACATACAACAAAACTTCCAGTTAGTCACAACCCCAGCAAACGCCACAGGCACCTATGCCGACACCCTAACCGAAGTAACATATTATTATGATTATAAAACACCAACTTTGACAAACCAAATAACATCAACAGGAACGGAAAGCATTACAGATGAAAGTGAAAAAGTAACATATACATTAAATTATACAGCGACAGTTGGAGACTATATAGGTAAAGCACAAGTTCAACTTGTAAATCAATTACCATTTGAAATTGATACAAGCAAAACATATGATTTAGCAGGCGGAACGTATGATGCAACAACTAAGACAATAACATGGAACAATATCGAATATGATTTAAATACATATACAGGAACGTCTAAAATTTCAGAAGAAAAAACAATAAGCTTTGTTTATAAAAACTTAGACTTTAGCAAAAAAGAGATGCAAGGAACTGTGACAGGAAAAACTACACTGTTGACACCAAGTAAAAATGTTTCAACAAATACAACATATAAAACATCATATTCATTTACAACAGATGTTACAGCAACAAAAGTTTGGTCAGATAATAATGATTCGTTAAAAATAAGACCAACATCAGTAAATGTAACACTTAATGCAACAAATGCAGATATACCATCATCAGTTACAAAAACAGTTACATTAAATTCAGCCAATAACTGGAAAACAACATGGTCAAATCTAGAAAAATATAATAGCTCAGGTGATTTAATAAATTATACAGTAACAGAAGAATCACTTGGAGAAGTACTTGATAGAGTATATACAGCAACTGCAGCTGAAACAACAACATATAATTGGACTATAACAAATACATATCATGCACCAGAGAACAATACTCAAAACCTTGTAGTAAACAAAGTCTGGGATGATAATAACAACTCAGCTCAGAAGAGACCATCAAATATCTCATTTGAAGTATATCAAAATGGCTCAAGCACAGCATATCAAACATATAAGTTAAATACAGCAACAGAAACAAGCCATACATTCCAAGTAGCAAAATATAATGCAAAAGGAGAAGAAATTGCATACAGTGTTGGAGAAAAAGAAGTAAATTCAAATGATTTACAATTCTACAAGAATACAATTACAAATGATGGCTTAAATTACACAGTAACAAATAAATTCGAAGTACCATCAGGTGGTAAACAAATAACTGTAGAAAA
>CAKPSX010000035.1 GCA_934184665.1 uncultured Clostridia bacterium
AATCTTTTCTTAAATCTTCTATCTTCAAAATATTCACCTTCTTATAAAAAAGTTTCTTTAAGTAGTTCTTACCCAACTTTCCTTATAATTTTTGTTAATTTTTTATTAAAAATTGTAAAAAGAAATTTAATTAAAAACCTTATAAAATAAGGGTTCTAAAGAGAGTTTATATAAGTCGTTCTTTACCAGTTAATGTTTGTCTTATGCAATACCTCTTGATTATTATTTCACTCCATTACTTTCACTTTCATTCTCTATCATTTTCGTTGTATTTTTTACATTTTATATTTTAGCACAAAAGTTAACATAAATGCAAGTGATTTTATTGCATAATTGAGCTTTTTCTTAATATTATTTATTTGAAAGGATAATATTTTGAAAACACTAAAATTATTTATATTTAATACCCTAATATTATTAATGAGTTCTATAATACTGCAAATAATAGGGATGTTTTTTAATATATATATTTCTAATACAATTGGAGAAGAGGCTGTTGGAGTATTTTCTCTTGTCATGTCCGTTTATCTTTTTGGGATAACACTTGCATCTGCTGGAATTAACATTTCAGCAACCAGAGTAGTTGCTGAAGAACTTGCCTGTAATAATGAAATTGGTGCAAAAAAAGCCGCGAAGAGATGCATTTTTTTCAGTTTGGTTTTTGGTATTTGTGCAAGCTTAATTTTCTTCATATATTCTGACTTTATTGTTGAAAAATGCTTGCATAACCGTATTAGTAAAAATGTTATTTATTTAATATGTATTGCATTACCTTCTATTTCAATGTCATCCGCTGTAAATGGTTATTTTACAGCTGTAAGAAGAGTTTATAAAAATGCTATTGCAAAATTTTTCGAAGAGTTTGTTAAAATTATTTGTACTGCTTTTTTATTAAAATCATTCATGCCTGATGGTATTGATTATGCTTGTTATTCATTAATCTTAGCTGATGTAATCTCTGAAGTTCTTTCTTTTGTATATCTTTACATCTTGTATATTTTTGACAAGCGAAAAGGATTATTGGAATCCAGATTTAGAGATATAGATTCATATAATAAACGTATCTTAAGAATTACAATACCTGTAGCATTAACATCTTATTTACGTTCAGGGTTATCTACATTAAAGCAACTTATTATTCCATCAAGCCTACAAAAAAGTGGTATGAATTCTTCTAATTCTTTAATTGCTTATGGTATTGTAAACGGAATGGCAATGCCTATTATAATGTTTCCTGTTATCTTGGTTACTAGTTTCAGTGGACTTCTCGTACCTGAATTTTCAAGATTTCATATAGAAAAAAATTATAAAAAAATACGTAATATTTCTTCTATAGTTTTAATTGGAACATTTATTTTTTCAATTATAATTGCTATTTTAGTTTTTGCTTTTGCCAATAATTTAAGTGTTGCTCTTTACAATAAAATTGAAATTGCAAAATACCTGCGCATATTATCTCCTCTTATTATTATTATGTATTTAGATATTGTAATTGATAGTATTTTGAAAGGACTTGATGCACAAGTTAGTGTAATGGCTATTAATGTTTTTGATTGTATTGTGAGTATTTGTTTTATATATTTCTTAGTTCCTATTTTAGGTTTTAGTGGATATATTATATCTATATTTATTAGTGAAATTATAGATTTTACTCTTAGTGGATATAAGCTGCTAAAAATATTACAAAAGTGCTAGTTCCATACATACTATGATATATCAGAAGAAATACAAAAGATTAAAACATTTTTTATAAGAAAGTATAACTTTCCTATTATATAAAATAACCACTGAATATAAAAATTCAGTGGTTATTTAAATATTTTAATTTTGTTGCCATTCCGCCTCTTATATGTCTCTCTGCCTTGTTTTCATCTAGCACTTCTCTTACTTCTTTTGCTAGGCTTGGATTTACTTTTTCTAGCCTTTCTGTTATATCTTTATGTACTGTGCTTTTACTAATACTGAATTTCTTTGCTGCCCCTCTTACCGTATCTTTAGAATCTATTATATATCGTGCCAAGCTTATAGCACGTTCTTCTATTGATATTCCCTTCATCCTGAACCCCCATATACGAATACTTTTGTTTAATTGTATTCATATATAGGTTGTATTAGTACTTTTGAGTATCAGATTATATTAATTTATTTATAATAATAATGTCATACATATTATAATAAACAAAATGTAATTTTCTTTTTTTAAATTTTTAGTATGAATTAATACTAAGCAAAAAATAATATCGTTATTGTGTCAAAAAGAGAACTAGAAGATAATTTCTAATTCTCTTTTTTATATTATTGTGCCACTTGAACTGGCAAATATTTTACACCCCATGCTAATGCTTCTGAGTGTGAATTCATATAAATATCTATTTTATCTCCTTTAACTGCTCCACCTCTATCTTCAACAGTATATTCTTTTCCGTTTATTAATAATTTTGTTCCAAATGAAAATTGAGATGATGCAGCTACAGTACGACCTGCTGTTGCTTTTGTTCCAGAAGAAGTATAACCTGATGCACGACCACCGCAACATTTAGAACATGCACAATATGCTGTTATTTTAAATATTTTAGTTGTTCCACCTGTTGATGATGTTGTTTGTGCATTTGTATTTCTTGACGCTGTAAATCTTGATGTTACAACTTTTTGAACTTGAACTATTTTGTCTACTGGGTCTTTTACTACTTGTTCTGAAATTTTAATTTTTTCAATTTCTTCGTTGTTTTGATATTTTACTTTATATGTTATTTCTTTTATACCATCTTCACCCTGTTGTACTACTTTATTTTTTGTATCTGCTGAACCTTGTGATGCATCTTTTGTTACAGTTTCAAATGGTATTGCTTCTTGCTCTACTACTATTTTTTCAATTATTGGTGAGTATCCTTTTAATATTTCATCTAGTGTTGTTTCTATTCCGCTTTCTGATATTTTAGCTATTTGTACTTCTTGTTCTGATTTATTTGTTATGACAATTTTATTATTGTCAGTTATTTTTTCATTTATATTTGGAGTAACTTTCTCATCTTCTCCTATAATTATATTATTATCTGATAATATTTCTGATACATTTGTTTTTGTCGTAACAACATCCATTTTATAACCATTTGCCATTGTTATCTCAACACTCTTAAGGTTTATTTCCGTAGCCATTACACTCGCTCCGAATATTAAAATGAATATAAAACTTACACCAATGATTTTCATTATAGAGATAGAACCTCTATCTTTTTTGTTCATAAAAATCATAAAACCTCCTTTTAACGACATTCTTATTATACTATTTTTTGGTTTTTTTGTCAAATTTTTTCTTTTTGTGTTCCAAGTTTCCGTAATCCTTGATAACTCTTTGGTTATAATATATTATATGTTGCTTGTACAAAAAAATTACTAAAATTTTTAAAAATTTTTCTATATATGTATAAACAAAAAAAGGAGCAGTGCTCCTTTTTTTGTTCTTCTACTTCATCATCCTAATGCAACAATTTCTTCAACTGTAACCTCATACACTTCCTTCAATTCACCCTTTGGTGAATCAGGCGCTTCATATTTAAAGTAGTTCCTACTGTGAAAACGCCCCTCAACTCTTACGGATGTCCCCTTTCTAATTTTGCTGATATCTAACTTCCTTCTCTTCCATACAGGACAATTTATATAATCCCGTTTTCGTCCATAGTCTCTGTAGGTTGCAACCACAAAGTCACGTTTTTCTCTTCCAGGTCTAACTCTCCATTCGCCTTTATCAGAGCAAACTTTGCCTTTGAGTTTGACCTCATTCTGGAAAACCTGCTCTTCTTCACTTTCGCAAAAAGTCAAACCGTTCGCGATGATTCTCACTCTTAAATGAGTTTTTCCATCATCTCCAAGCTCATTAATCGTACGGATAGGTCCAGTAATTTTCACAAAGTCTCCCCTTTTAGGTCTTCTTCCACATTCCTCGAAGAACTTTTTGTTCAGTAGCACTGGAACATAATCCTTTCCAATTTTATTTTCTACGCACACCTTGGTGCGGTAGAACTGTTGCTTGTAAGCCTCGTGGTCATAGGTCAAAGCCTCTGCGATACGTCCTGCGATAACTGCGTTGTTCATGTCATTTTGTCCTTTCTCAGTTGAATTTGGTTGATACCTATTCAAGTTTTCTTCTGTCTGAAGAAATGCTTAAAATTGTTGCATTTTGTTCAATAAAAGTACTTAACTTTATTACTGAAGCACACATTGTAGAAGATTTCTAAAATGTATTACAACATAACTAAATTATATCATTTATTAGTCTTTTTGTAAAGTTATGTAAATCTCTTTTACATTTTTTTATTTTTCAGACATTTTTATTTGATTTTTTTATTATCATATAGTAAAATATTTGATATAATTATTAAATGTTTAGAGTTTAATTATCTTATTAAATCTCTATAATTTAGCTAATTGCATCTTAAGAAAGGATTTTATATTTTATGGAAAATGAAGTAAAAAAACGTAAAAAAAGAATTACTATTTTAGGTATTAGTATATGGGAAATATTGGGGTATTTCATAATTTATAGTATCGCTGGATTTATAATAGAAACATTATTTGCTTTATTACGATATGGTGTTTTTGAAAGCAGGCAAAGCTTCTTGTATGGACCTTTTTGTAGCATTTATGGCTTAGGCGCTGTTATCATGATAATATTTTTACAATACTTTCAAAAAAATCGTCTAACTTTATTTGCAGGTGGATTTATCATAGGTTCAATAACAGAATATGTTGTAAGCCTTGTTGGTGAACTTATTCTTCATGTAAAATGGTGGGATTATTCTAATATGCCACTTAATATTAATGGTAGAATTTGCTTATATTACTCTTTCTTTTGGGGAGTATTAGCAATATTTCTTATGAGAGTTGTGCAACCACATATAAGAAAATTTATCGCATTTTTGTTGAAAAAAATATCAAGGAAAATTATAAAACCTGCTGTATGTATTATTGTAGTTTTTATGTTAGTTGATTGTATTATATCTGGAATTGCTATTGATTTATTTACAATTCGCATGATTGCGGAAAATGATTTAAATGTTGCTAATAAAGAAATAATAATACAAGTTAATGATAAAATAAAGCAAAATAAGATTCAGCAAAAAATAATAAATGTATTTTTTAATGATAAAAAAATGGTAAAAACATATCCTAATTTAAAAGCTCAACAATTAGATGGCTCAATGGTTTATTTTAAAGATTTATTACCAGATATTAAACCATATTACTATAAGTTTAGTTCTCAAAACGCATATAAATAATATAACAAAATCATAAAAGGACATTAATAGCTTATTGCTAAATAATGCCCTTTTTAATTTCAATTCTATTTAAATTCTTCTTCAACTTTTTTAATAATATTTTCTGATGTTATTCCATATTTTGTTTTTACATCTATTGCTTTTCCTGATTCAGTAAATACATCTTGTACTCCAACCATTTTTAATTTAGCATGTTGAGAATTTTGTGCTAATATTTCTGCAACAGCTCCACCAAGTCCACCTATTATAGAATGATTTTCAACTGTCACAATTACTTTTACTGTTGTTGCAATTGCTTTGATAATTTCAGTATCAATTGGTTTAATCGAAAATATATTTATTAATTTTCCTTTATATCCTTTATTTCTTAGTTCTTCAAAGCCCTTATATGCAACTGCTGTTGCTGTTCCTTCATATATTAATGCAAAGTCTTCTCCATCATCTTTCACAACTACTGCTTTTCCAATCTCCATATTTTTATCTAAGTTTATATCTGGTACAACATCTCTTGCACATCTTATATATACTGGTCCATTGTAATTTATAGCCAATTTTATAGACTTTTCTAATTCTTTTACATTCGAAGGAATTAACAATTTTACATTAGGTATTGTGCGAACTATTGCAATATCTTCATTTGCATGATGACTTGCCCCATCTGGTCCATTATCCATACCTGGATGTGTTGCAATCATTTTTACATTTGCATTTGCGTATGCACATTGTCTTAATTGTGTCCATGCAGTTCCTGATACAAATGTTGCAAAATTAACGTAAAATGGTATTTGTCCTTCAGATGCAATACCTGTTGCTATTGACATAGCACTTGCTTCAGCTATTCCGGTTTCTATAAATCTATCTGGAAATTTCTCTTTAAATTTAACACTTGTTGTTGATTTTGCTAAATCACTATCTAATACATATATTCTTGAATCCTTTTCTCCAATTTCACAAAGAATCTCTCCAATTTTTTTACGTAATTCTATCATTTCATAACTCATTATTGAATCTCCTCCTTTGCTTTTTCCAAGTCTTTCATTGCGATTTCATATTCTTCATCTGAAATCGCACCACTGTGCCACTTTGGATTATTTTCCATAAATGATACACCTTTTCCCTTTATTGTATTAGAAATTATAACAGTTGGCTTTCCTTTAACTTCATATGCTTCTTTTAATGCTTTTACAACTTGTTCCATATCATTACCATCTATTACTATTGTATAGAAATTAAATGCTTTCAATTTTTCTTCTAATGGCTCTAAATTGATTACTTCATTAACAGGTCCACTTGAAGATATTTTATTATAGTCTATCACAGCAATTAAATTATCTAGTTTGTAATGTGCTGCCTGTAATAACGACTCCCATATTTGTCCTTCTTGCATTTCGCCATCACCAATTACAGCATATACATGATTATTTTCATTATTATGTTTTTTTACGATTGCCATTCCTACAGCTATAGATAAACCTTGACCTAATAATCCTGTTGTTGCATCCACTTCAGGTATATCTAGTGTGTGAGGATGACCTTGTAATCTTGAATTGATTTTTCTAAATGTTCCCAATTCTTCATCTTTTATAATTCCTTTAGAACATAATACTGCATACTGTGCTGGTACAGCATGTCCTTTTGATAATATAACCCTACTACGTTGTTTTTTATTTAAATCAACATCTAACTCATATATAGCTGTTAACATATCTATAACTGATAAAGAGCCACCTGGATGTCCAGCTTTAGCTTCATATATCATTTTAATAATTCTTTTTCTATTTTCATTTGCTAATAATTTTAGCTGCTTAATATCTTCCATAATAAATTCCTCCTTACATGATTTTTCTTTTGCATTATTAATAGTTTAGTTCTAATTAAGATATATTATTATTTACGAATTTAAGTCTATATATTCAATGATTTCATTTCTATTTTGTGCATTTCTTATTGTATTTATAAAATTTTTATTTATTAATAAATCTGATAACTTACTCAACATCTCTATATGTGATTCCATATTTTTTGATGCAATCATAAAAATATAGTTAACAGGATCATTGTTTTTACTTCCAAACTCTATTGGATTTTCTAATCTAGAAATAGCAATTCCATTTATCTTAACACCTTTATAATCAGATGCATGTGGCATTGCAATCCCTTTATCTATTACTATATATGCTCCAAGTTTTCTAACACTATTTACAGTTTCCTCAATATATTCGTTTGTCACAAGCATATTTTCTAGTAAAATATTGCCTGTACCTCTTATAGCTTCTTCCCAATTATTACATTTTAAATCAAGTTTAATATATTCTTCTTTAAATATATTATGCAATTTATCTTTTAACATTTTATAGGCTCCTTTTATCATATTAAGCAAAAAGAAGTAATCATTACGACTACTTCCTTCTTTTTTTATGGCTCCTCTTGTTGGACTTGAACCAACGACCTATCGGTTAACAGCCGAGCGCTCTACCAACTGAGCTAAAGAGGAATGTATAAAATCTAGCAACAACCTATCTTTCCAGCAGGGTAACCCACAAGTATTTTCGGCACATTAGAGCTTGACTTCTGTGTTCGGGATGGGAACAGGTATTGCCTCCATGTAATCGTCACTAGAAAATTGATAACTAATTAATATGTTGTAATTATACTATATAATTTTTTTAATTGCAATACTTTAAAACTATTTTTTACAATTAAATTGAAATTATTCATAAAGCACACTCAAAAATACATAGATGAAATCTTTATTTAGGATTTAATAATTATAGTTAAGCCCTCGATTTATTAGT
>CAKPSX010000036.1 GCA_934184665.1 uncultured Clostridia bacterium
AGTGTTTTATCAAATATTCTTATATATAATAGTGTTATCCATATTGTATATATTGCCAATGCTAATACCGTTTGTTGAGTCTGTGTCATATTTACCCCTTTTTATTTTTAATCTTGCTATAAATTTTATTTGTCTATAATATAATAACATAATAGCAGATTTTCTATTTTTTTTCAACTTAGAGTAAGTTATCGATTAAAGAAATGTTAAGCAATATCAAGCATTTCTGATATTTCCCCAAATTGTATGCTCATACGGGGGTGAAATCTCCTGGGTGTGAAAAAAACACAAGCCACTTTCCCTTATAATCATCAAGAGAAACTGGCCCATATGTAGTTTCAGCAGAAAAGTCTGGCGCTTTCTGACCGATTTTTACATTTCCATTCATCATTAATTCATAGTCCATAACATAACCTCCATTCCCTAATATTATATTTTTAGGATATATTTTGGTTACAATGTCTTACATGTTTTCTAACCTATAATATTTTTGGTTAAAAATACATACATAGTCTTTCCATATGCTAATTCTATATATACTATCTTTTTTACTTTTTTGGTTTTCTTTGAATTCCTGAATTTTGTCTTGGAACTCCTGTTTTTGACCTTCTTCTGTAACTAATTCATCTTCAACATCTGTCACATATATAAACAAAAAGTTATTTGGATTTTCAACTTTGTATATATTTTTTCCGTAGTTTGAATTAACTTCTTGTATGAAGTTTAATACGTCTTCATATGTAACATCTTTATTAGTATATTTTTCTAATGAACTTAAATCCATAAATTCATGTCCTTCAATATCTCGAACTTCTTTTCCTTCTTTATTGTAAAAGTTTGTGCTAGCATATTCGCTTTCTGATATCGCATCATCATATGTCATAAGCACTCTTTCCTGTTTACTTCTTACAAATGGATTTATGTAATCATAATACTTAATATAGTTTGTTTTATATACTTGTCTTGTTTCTTTTATCATCTTTCTTCCTTCATAATCATCTACTTTTTCTGTGTTTAGAAGAAATACCCATATGAATAAATCAATCCCCAGAATTATGCATGAAATAATTATCAACCCAAAATATAATAGGAATTTTACTGTTTTGTTTCTTTTTACATTTTTTATCATTAAATAAATACTTGTGATTATTCCTAATGTAATAATTAGCATTGATAATTCTTTTACCCAAGTTAAAAACGTTAAATTAAACTTATCTAAAATAAAATATATTGTTGCATATATTATAGTGTAAATTACTGTAAATAAAAAAATTCTTTTTTTCATATTATCTCCTACATACAGAAAAATTATTTTCAATTTTTCTTGATTTTATTATATTTTCCTATGTAGTTTATTTTACAGTATTATCTTATTTATGTCTATATTATTTATAAATTTTCTTCAATTTTCTTTTATCATATTTTTTATTTCATTTTTTAGGTTTTTGTAGGAATTTTTTTGCACTTTTTTGTGAATGTTTTTTGCACCTATTGGTGATTTTTTATTGCATTTATAAAAGAATTTTATTTGCACTCAAAAATAATTGCAAAATGTATTGACTTTAGATTTTCAATAATATAAAATAATTTTATAAAATGATGGAATCTACTTAGTGTAGCCTGATACACGTAATTTTTATAATGAGTATATTTCTTAAAACAGATAAAATTGAACACAAGCGAGAAAAATTTTTTCACATTAATGGTGACATATTTTAGAAGTGAGCGAAAAATGTCGTAATAATTATAAAATAATTGGTAACAATAAATGTAAAATTAAAAGTAAAAATTTAAGTTACAAAGATTTACAATCTTAAAAAATATTTACTCAAAATCTGATTATTATATCTTTCGATAATGAGAACTTAAAATTAATTAAGTAAATAATATGTAATCTGGGTTGTAATCTTTAAGGAAGGGTGAAAAAAATGAGTGAAAAGAAACACAACGAAAAAAGGAAAAATGTCATAATCTTAATAGCTTTAATTCTTATATTAGGTATTGTGATATTTGGAATAATTTACAGTGTTAAAAAGAATAATGTACCACAGGAAACAACCGATAATCAAAAAGAGCAAATAAATTATATATGGGGAGAAATAAAACCTGGAACAAAAAATGAGAATAATTATACTATGGTAACAAGTGCTGATAATGTACAAGTTCCCGTCCCTACTGGATATACAGCATCTTCTGCATCAGGCGAAAATTCTGTAAAAACAGGTTTTGTAATTTATGAAGGAACAGATGCTGTAACTGATAGTAATCAATGGGATGCTCAATGTAACAGAAATCAGTATGTTTGGGTTCCAATAGCTGATGTGAGTGATATGTATTGGAGAGACCAGACAACTGGGAAGAAATATGGAACTTGGTATAACTTTAACAAAACTGGGACCACTACATGTGTCAAAGGATCAAATCGCTCAAATGAACCACAAACAACAAATAGAGATATACAGTCAACATATTTGACTCAATACTTAAGTGGAATGTCAAGAGAAGATTTTTTAATGGAAATGGAAATAGATTTTGATAAAATGTTAAATAGTGTAGCAACATATGGAGGATTTTATATAGGAAGATATGAAACAGGAGACTTAAGCCAAGCAACACCAGTAGTAAAGAGAATAAATACAGATATAAATAACCAAAACTGGTATACAATGTGGAAAAAAGCAAGAAAGTTATCAAAAACAAGTGCTGGAGTACAGATGATATGGGGAATACAGTGGGATGAAACAATGAAATGGTTAGTAGATTCTGGATCTAAAAATTATTCAGAAATAAGATACGATTCTAAAAGCTGGGGAAATTATTATAACAATAGTTTCACATATTATACAAATATATCAAAAAACTCAGCAAGCAAAGAATTATACAATTCAACAATAATTCCAAGTGGAGCATATGATGGCTCAAATGCAAACAATATTTTTGATTTAGCAGGAAACGTATGGGACTGGACACTAGAGTCTTTCGGTTCAATAAGTAATGGTAGATACTATCGTGGTGGTTTTTACGATGGCGATGGTTCATATGCTCCAGCAACATTTCGTTTTGGTAGCGACTACCCTTTCAACAGTGATAGTAGTGTCGGATTACGTTGTGCTTTATATATTAAATAAATTCAAAAATCAACGTAAATTAAAAATATTGTATAGGCAAGCACTCACACATATCCCTACTTAGTGCTTGCCCAATCACATAAAAGTACAGAAAAAATGGAAAGTACAATTCTATTGGTTCTGTACTTTTTTATATTTAAATGTACCTTCCTTTTTTTATAAATGCTTATTCTTCAAAATTTATTTCTTTTACATCATCTTTTATCAAATAGTACATATTTCTTCATGTGGATCTATATCATTCACAATTTTGTTAACATCTAATTTAATATATTTTATATCACAATATTATACATTTTTCAACCATATTTATTTTTGTGTTATGTAACCTATTGCAAAACATTGGAAAATATAGTATAATATTTGTGGAAGAATGCGGCAAAACGTGGCTTAGCAATATATTTTTTATAGGAGATTATTATGGATAGATTAAAAACTTTTGCAAAATATATAATATGGATAGCTCTATTTTGGATATTTTCAGATATCTTAATTTATGCTGGGTTAAATTCTACATATAAAGATATTTCATCAAAAAATTCTGTACCTGATGGTATACAAATCATACAAATGCAAGCTACCAAAGTTAATGGCAGAATAAAATTAAGAGTAAATCAAGCAGATTTAAGTGGTAAATATTTAAAAGTAGAACTTTATTCAGATTCCGGCAAAACTTTAGGTGTAGAATATTTAGAAATTGGAACGATTGCTGAAGGAAATACTAAGACTTTGGAAAAATATTTTAAAATAACTGATGTAAAGTCTTATAATATCGCAGTTGTTGATGAGCCTGGTGAAAGTACAGAAGGCTTTATGGATACTGCAATGTCAACAATAACAGTTGCATTAATTTTAATCAAACTACTAATTTTATAAAAGTAAAAAAATTTCATGTATTAGAATTTTCATATTCTATACATGAAATTTTTTGGGCTTATTCGTCTTTTGCTGTATTTATTTTAAAGAATTTTAATATTTCAACAATAACAATAGGTGCAAATATTAATGCAACAGTTTCTACAATGTTTCCTACTGGTAAAATTGGAATACTAAATATTGTTCTTAAGCTTGGTATAAGTAATATTACACCCATTAATATTGCTGATGCAAGAACAGCATATATAAGTATTGAATTTCCTAATATTCCTGTTTTAAATATTGAGTTTTTGTTATCTCTAATATTAAATACGTGAATTAATTCTGAAAATGCTAAAACTGTAAATGCCATTGTTTGTGCAACTTCAACTTTTGTTTCTTCAAGTGTAAGTCCATCTATTGCTGTATGTGTAGTTCCAAGTCCTATCAAGTATGCTGCTAATGTAAGTAATCCAATCATTGCACCTTGATATATAATCCTAAATGTTCTACCTTTTGTAAATATTCCCTCATTTTTCTTTATTGGCTTGCGATCCATTATATCTTTATTTGCTGGGTCAAATGCAAGTGCTAATGCTGGGAATGTATCTGTCACTAAGTTTATCCATAATATTTGTATTGGCAATAATACTTGAATTAGTGTTATATCTGAAATTCCAAATACGCGTCCAATTACTGGTGCAAATAATGTCGCTAGCAATAATACAATAACTTCACCAACATTACATGAAAGTAGAAATTGAATTACTTTTAATATGTTATCATATATACGTCTACCTTCTTCAACTGCTGATACAATTGTAGCAAAATTGTCATCTGTAAGTATAACATCTGCTGCTTCTTTTGCAACTTCTGTTCCGACTTGCCCCATAGCACAACCAATATCAGATTTCTTTAATGCTGGGCTGTCGTTTACTCCATCTCCAGTCATTGCAACAATTGCTCCATTTTTTTGCCATGCATCAACAATACGAACTTTATGTTCTGGTGATACTCTTGCATAAACTGAATATTTTTTGATATTTTTCATTAATTCTTCATCAGACATTTGGTTTAATTCTAATCCTGTTAATGCTTCATCATCATTCTCTAATATTCCTAATTTCTTAGCAATTGCTACTGCTGTAATTTTATGATCTCCTGTAATCATTACTGTTTTTATTCCTGCATGTTTACATTTTTCTACAGCTCTTTTTGCCTCTTCTCTTGGAGGATCTATCATTCCAACCATTCCAACAAATGTTAAATTGCTCTCTATTGTTTTCATCTCTTCTTTTGATGGCTTATGGTCTATTTCTTTATATGCAAATGCTAATACTCTTAACGCCTCTTTTGCCATATCTTCATTATTTTTTCTTATCCATTCTGCATATTCATTTAAGTTTGTTCTTTTTTGCCCTTTATTTAGATATGAATCACATTTTTGTAATATTTCATCTAGCCCGCCTTTTGTATATACTATATATTTACCATTACATTCATTTACTGTTGTCATTAATTTTCTATCTGAATCAAATGGCACTTCTTCTACTCTAGGATTTTCTCTGCTTATTGATTTTCTGTAGTCAAGTTTTAACGCTAAATCTACTAATGCTGTTTCTGTTGGATCACCTGCAAGCTCTCCATTTTCTAATATTCTTGTATCATTACACAAAATACAATTATATATTAATTTTTCAAAATCGCCATTCATTTCGACTTTGTCTATATCTGATGTTACATCATTACAAAATACCTTTTCTACTGTCATTTTGTTTTGTGTTAATGTTCCTGTTTTATCTGAACATATTACTGTGCTGCTTCCAAGTGTTTCAACAGCTGGCAGTTTTTTCACAATTGCATTTTTCTTTACCATTTTTTGTACACCAATTGCTAATACTATAGTTGATACTGCAACAAGCCCTTCTGGTATTACTGCAACTGCAAGTGATACTGCTGTCATAAACATATTAATTACATCTTTTCCTTGTAGCAATCCTATTATAAAAATTACTGCACATATTGCTAATGCTACAATTCCTAATGTTTTGCCTAAACTATTTAATCTTTGTTGTAATGGTGTTTCTTGTTTTTCTGTTTCATTTATCATTCCAGCTATTTTTCCAACTTCTGTGTTCATTCCAGTTTCTACAACAATTGCTCTACCTCTACCATATGTTATCAAACTTGATGAAAATAGCATATTTGTTCTATCACCAATGCCAACTTCTTTTTCTGATATTTCTTTTGACATTTTTTCTACAGGTACAGATTCACCTGTTAGTGATGCCTCTTGAGATTTTAGGTTCACAGCTTCAATTATTCTTAAATCTGCTGATACATAATCTCCTGTTTCTAATATAACTATATCTCCTGGCACTAATTCTCTTGCTGGTATTACTTGTTCTTTTCCATTTCTTATTACTTTTACAGCATGTGCACTTAATCTCTTTAGTGCTTCTAATGATTTCTCTGCTTTACTTTCTTGTGCTACTCCTATTATCGCATTTAATAATACTACAATTAATATTATTATTGTATCTGTAATTCCTTCTCCTTGTGCCACTCCAACAATTCCTGATACTATTGCTGCTATTATCAGTACTATTATTGAAAAATCTTTGAATTGAGCTATAAATTTCTTTAATAATGAATCTTTTTTCTTTCCTTTTAGTTCATTAAATCCATATTTTTGTCTTTGTTCTTCAATCTTTTTTGAACTTAGCCCTTTTTCTAAGTCTGTGCCTAACTCTTCTTGTGTTTCTTTTACAGTCTTGTTAAACCACCTATTTTCCATCACGCTCTTCCTTTCCATTGAATTTCATTTAATATAATATACTTCAAATGTGGATTTTTATGCAATAGCAAGTTATCACTTTCTTGTTGCATAAAAATGAGACTCCTAAAGAAAAACATATTTGTTTATGTTCTTTCTTTAAAAGTCTCGTTTACTTTATAAAAGCTTACTAGCCAGATATTGAATATCGCGACTGTTGACTAGTAATTTAAAACTACTCCCCTTTAATTTATATTATATTTGATTTTTAAAAATAATTGCATGATGATTATACATATATTGTTGCTTGTTGTCAAGCATAAATTGATAATTTTTTACTTGACGTAAAGTGCACAACGCAAACCGATACTGTAGGAGCTGTAGTAAGGACCGTAGTAGAAGAAGCGGTCTGCCGCTGGATAGACGTAGCCGTAGTCGTTGTAATAGCCACCACGAAAGTACCTGCTGTAGCCGGTCCCTGAACCATCGGACTCGCATGTCCAATCCCACACATTACCTGCTAAATCAAAAACATTGTTCGCATTTGCTCCTTCATATGCTCCACTTGGAATTCTTACTGAGTCACTTGATGCCTTTGTCGCTGTGCTCTTTGATGTGTTTGTGTAATATGTGAAACTATTATTTTGATAATTTCCCCAACTTGTTGAATCAGAACCTATTTCTGCATATGTCTTTTCTCCAGTATCTATTAACCATTTTAATGTTTCGTCCCACTGTATTCCCCATATCATCTGTACTCCAGCACTTGTTCCTGATAACTTTCTTGCTTTTTTCCACATTGTATACCAGGTTTGATCACTTATATCTGTATTCATTCTCTTTACTACTGGTGTTGCTTGGCTTAAGTCTCCTGTTTGGTATCTTCCTATATAAAATCCCCCATATGTTGCTACACTATTTAACATTTTATCGAAATCAATCTCCATTTCCATTAAGAAATCTTCTCTTGACATTCC
>CAKPSX010000037.1 GCA_934184665.1 uncultured Clostridia bacterium
TTTGACTTACCAGATAAGCAATGTCCTAAATGTGGTCATGCTCTAGCAAAAGATGGAATGGATATACCATTTGAAACATTCTTAGGATTTAATGGAGATAAAGAGCCTGATATTGACTTAAACTTCTCAGGTGAATATCAAGCAAAAGCACACAAATATACTGAAGTAATATTTGGAAAAGGAACAACATTTAAAGCTGGTACAATAGGTACAGTTGCTGATAAAACTGCATTTGGATATGTTAAAAATTATTTTGAAGAAAGACATATACCAGTAAATAAAGCAGAAATAGTAAGATTAGCACAAGGATGTACAGGAATAAAAAGAACAACAGGTCAACATCCAGGTGGAATTATAGTTGTACCAAAAGGCAGAGAAATATATGAATTTTGTCCTGTACAACATCCAGCAGATGACCCAAACTCAGATATTATAACAACACATTTTGATTATCACTCAATTGATGCAAACTTATTAAAACTTGATATACTTGGACACGATGATCCGACAGTAATACGTATGTTACAAGATATTACAGGGATTGACCCAACAAAAGTACCATTAGATGATAAAGACACAATGTCAATATTTAGTTCTACAAAAGCATTAGGCGTTACACCAGAACAAATACATTCAGAAGTTGGAAGCTTTGGTGTACCAGAGTTTGGAACTAAATTTGTTAGAGGAATGCTAGTAGATACAAAACCAAAAACATTTGATGAATTAATACGTATATCAGGTTTATCACATGGTACAGATGTATGGCTTGGAAATGCACAAAGCTTAATAGAAGCAGGAACAGTAACACTTAATGAGGCAATCTGTTGTAGAGATGATATAATGATATATCTTATAAAAAAAGGAGTACCTCCAAACCCTGCATTCAAAATAATGGAAACAGTTCGTAAGGGAAAAGCATTAAAAGATCCTGCAAAATGGGAAGAATATAAAACATTGATGAGAGAACATGATGTTCCCGAATGGTACATAAAGTCATGTGAAAAAATAAAATACATGTTCCCAAAAGCGCATGCCGCAGCATATGTAACAAATGCATTTAGAATAGCATGGTTTAAGGTACATGAACCACTAGCATATTATGCTGCATTTTTCTCAATTAGAGCAGCAGAAGATTTTGATAGTGATGTTATGATATTTGGAAAAGAAAAAGTAAAAAATAAAATGAAAGAAATAGATTTACTTGGAAACAATGCAACACAAAAAGATAAAACAATGTATCCAGTTTTAGAATTAGTATTAGAAATGTATGAAAGAGGTTTAACATTTTTACCAATGGATTTATATAAATCTGATGCAAAAAAATTCAAGATTGAAGATGGAGCATTAAGACCTCCGCTAAATAGTATACCGGGTCTTGGAACAGTTGCGGCAGAAGGAATTCAAAGAGCAAGAGAAGAAGATAAATTCATGTCAATTGATGACTTAAAGATAAGAGCAAAAATAGGTGATTCAGTAACAGAATTATTGAAAAAATATAAATGCTTAGAAGGAATGAGTCAAAGTAATCAATTAAGCTTATTTGGATAAAATGATAACAAACAAGTAAATGCAAATAAAAGGTTTATGAGTAAAGCCTTTATCAAAAAACTCAAATATATTAATAAGGAAATTCAAAATGTTTGAAAATGCAATAAATATAAGCGATATTTTTACTGTAAAGAATATAATTATATATTTAATAGTAATTAATTTAATTGGATTTTATATGATGTGGTCTGATAAAAGAAAGGCAAAATGGGGAAAATGGAGAATTCCAGAAAACACACTTTTTATGGTTACAGCATTAGGTGGTGGAATTGGAACAATTGCAGGAATGTACACATTCAGACATAAAACAAAAAAATTAAAATTTACAGTAGGACTACCTGCTATATTAATATTAGAGATAATATTAGGAATATACTTAGCTTTACTTTAAAAGAAAAAATAGTTTATAAATGCACAACCTAGAATGTTTGCTTTTATAAACTATTTTTTGTATATTAAAATAACTCTAATATGTTCACATAATATAAATTAGATTAGAACGAAATAGTGTTCAAAGATACATAAAATATATAAATAAATTTTATAAAAAATTATCAACAATTGATTGTGAATAAATTATGAAATAAATGTGCCTATTCAAAGTTATTCACAAAGTTTTCCACAGTATCCACAATATGTGGATATCGAAAAATGTAAACTAAACTGTAAACATAATGTAAAAAATGAAAATAAAATCAACATTTTGTAAAAAACTTGCATAATTAAAAATAAAATTATATAATATGTAAGTAAAAATAAATGTATAAGAAATAAAGGATTGATGATAAATGGAAACAAAAACAAGAAAAATGCAATTTACAGATTTAAAAGATATGTTAAAACAAACTGGAGAAGAATATGGAGAAAATATAGCATATTTATTAAGAACAGATAAAAATGATGAATTTAAAACAATAACACATAAAGAATTTAGAGATGAGATAAATGAATTAGGAACAGCTTTAACTCAAATGGGATTAAAAGATAAAAGAATAGCAATAATTTCAGAAAATAGATATGAATGGGAACTTGCATATTTAGCAATAGCAGCAGGAACAGGCGTTGTAGTTCCACTTGATAAAGCATTACCAGATAATGAATTAGAAAGCCTAATACTTCGTTCACAAGTTGATGCAATATTTTATTCAAGCAAATATGATGGAATAATGAATCAATTAAGAGAAAAGAAAAATACAAATTTACAATATTTCATTTCAATGGATTTAGAAGAAAATACAAATGGAATATATTCACAAAAACAACTTGTTAATAAAGGCAAAAAATTAATTGAAGATGGAAATAATACATATATAAATGCAAAAATAGATAATGAGAAAATGGGGATAATGTTATTCACATCAGGAACAACATCAATCTCAAAAGCCGTAATGTTATCACATAAAAATTTAGTTACAAATGTAATGGACATTGTTCAAGCATTTGATTTAACAGAAAAAGATAGACTATTATCATTTTTACCATTACATCATGTATTTGAATGTACAGTTGGATTTTTATACCCAATATCAATAGGTGCAAGTATTGCATTCAGCCAAGGCGTAAAACACATGACAGCAGATATAAAAGAACAAAATATAACTGCAATGATTTCAGTACCAGCAGTATTTGACATTGTTTACAAAAAAGTAATGAGAACAATTAAGAAAAATGGAAAATTAGAAAATGTAAAAAAAGGAATAAAATTAACACAATTACTATTAAAAGTAAAAATTGACCTTAGAGGAAGAGTATTTAAGGAAGTTCATGAGAATTTAGGCCCAACATTAAAACTTGTTGTAACAGGTGGTGCAGCACTAGATCCTGAAACAGAAAAAGGATTTGAAGAATTAGGGTTTGACCTAGTTCAAGGATATGGTTTAACAGAAACTTCTCCTGTAATTGCAGCTGAAACTCCTAAAAACAGAAGACTTGGCTCAATAGGTAAAAAATTCAATAGTTTAGAAGTAAAAATTGATAATCCAAATGATGAAGGTGTAGGAGAATTAATGGCAAAAGGTCCATCAATAATGCTTGGATATTATGATAATGAAGAAGCAACAAAAGAAGCATTAGAACCAGATGGATGGTTCCACACAGGAGACTTAGCTAGAATTGATAAAGATGGATATATATTTATATGTGGTAGAAAGAAAAATGTAATAGTATTGAGCAATGGAAAAAACATATTCCCAGAAGAAATTGAAACATTACTAAATAAAGTAGAAGGAGTAA
Source organism: uncultured Clostridia bacterium (assembly GCA_934184665.1). Lineage (GTDB taxonomy): Bacteria > Bacillota > Clostridia > TANB77 > CAG-508 > CAG-269. The sequence goes on from CAKPSX010000037.1 coordinate 3,781, forward strand.
AAGAATCATTTGTCTTTGAAAAACGTGAAGAAGATGGAGATCCAAAAGTTTGCGTTGAATTAGTTTATGATAAAGAAATGATGGAAGAATTATATCAAGCTAAAGATGAGGATAAAATAAAAGAAATCTTATGGGAGAAGGTAAAAGAAGTAAATAAATTAATGCCAAAATATAAATATGTAAAGGAAATGATTATAACAGAAGAATCATTAATAAAAACAACAACATTAAAAGTAAAACGTCATGAAGAACTAAAAAAAGTTTTAAGCAAATAGAGAAAGTTTAAAAAAATGTAATTAAAATGAAATAAAATTGACATACAAATGTAACATAATTGTAACAAAAATGTAAACTAAAAAAGCCTCAAAAAACTTGTAGTTTTACGGAAGTTGGTGTATAATAATATAGAATCAAATATAGCCCACATAGGAAAAAGGAGGTATTTGCGATGTCTAAAAGATCAGGCATAGTAAATGTTAGAATGGTTATTACTGAAGAAAAAATACTATCAAATATAGATAAAGTTCAAAAAATGATAAATCCAAAAAGCAAAAAGCAAATTGTTCAATTAGAAGATGACACATATTTCAAAGACTTGATTGAATCAATAAAAGCTTATTTAATAGAATATCCAAAGAAGAAAAATTTTCCAGTTAGTGTATATAAAGCAGCATATGGACTAGTTGAATATGCAACAAACCAGTTTGAGGAAAACACAAAAAAAGTTGAAGAATTAATCAGACAAAGAGAAGAAAATATCGCATTAGCAGGTAAATTAAAAGATTTAATTGAAACTGTAGAAAATAAAGAAACAAATTGGAAATCTAAAATTAAAGAAGCAGAAGGTTCTTTCTCAGATGATGTAATAGACACATTAAAACTAATAGGTAAAGACAAAAACAAACAAAGTCAAAATTACCAAGATGCATTAAAATTATTAAATGCAAGAGTTAATAATTTAGAAACAAACTTACACATTGAAATAGATATGGAAAGAATTGAAGATAGATCAAAAGCTTTAAGTTATATTGGAATAGAAATAGCAGATGCATTAAAGGTTATTCCAAAACCTGTAGAAGAAATTGAAGAAACAAAAGTTGAAGAAATTGCACCAGTACAAGTTGAAGAAAAGCCAAAAGCAAAGGCAAAAGCTAAAACAAAAGCAACAGCGAAAAAAGAAAAAGTAGAAGAAATGCCACAAGTTGCAGCTATTGAAGAAAATAAAGTAGAAGAAGATAAAAAAGCAGAAATTCAAGAGATTGAAGAATATCAAGAATCAATTACATTTGATAAAAAACCATCTTTATGGCAAAGATTCAAAAATAGCAAGCTAGCAAGAGCAGTAACATATGTATTTAGAATAAGAATAAGAATCGAACTACCAAATGCATTACCAGAAGGTAGAGGAGAAAACTAAAAAATGACGACTATGTCGTCATTTTTTTTAAACCATAAACTAGCAATATGCACCCTAAAATAATTGCAAAATGTATTGACTAATGGGTGCATTTTTGGTATTATAATTTTGAAATAATTCTATGTTTAAAATGTAATAAAATTGGTAATAATAAATATAGAAATTTTGAGTGCGAAGTCTGAAAAATATTTTGCAATATGCGTTATAAGATTGGATTTTGAAAAGATAAAAATTTTTTTTGAGATTGGTTTTATGACAAAACGCGAGCAAAGCAATGTGGAAAACTTGAAGTAAGATTTAGCAAGAAAATCAAAATTCGAAGGAGAAAATGTAGATGAAAACTAGAATTGAGAAAACGAGCCTTGAAACCCTTGGGGCTGTAGAGAGAGAGAGAGAGAGAGAGTCTGCTTTACTAATGGTTATGTAAATTGCTTGTTGAAACAGGCAAACTTTAGTGATGTTCAAAAATATGAAAGTGAAATAAATAAATTTAATAGAGATAGAGAGAAAGGCATAAAATTTTTATGTCTTTTTGTGCTATCTCTTTTTATTATGTGGTTGGAAAATAATTAGAAATTAAAAATTTATAAAAAGAATGGAGAGTGTGTATTATGAGCGAGAAGAAACATAAGGAAAGAGCAAAAAAAGAAGAGCCAAAAGTAAATAAGATTAGTGATGTAAAGATGGCATATATAATGTATGGAAAAAAGGTGTTTGTCATACCAATAGTAATAGCCATAATATTGGGTGCTGTTATATGGGGAATTGTGTATAATGCAAGAAAAGATAATGCACCACAAGAAACTGTTGATAACCAAAAGGAGCAGATAAATTATATATGGGGAGAAATAAAACCTGGAAAGAGAAACACAAATAATTATACAATGGTAATAAGCTCAGATGGAGTGCAAGTACCAGTCCCAACAGGATATACAGCATCATCTGCATCAGACGAAAATTCTGTAAGCGGAGGTTTTGTAATATATGAAGGAACAGATGCTGTAACAGATAGTAATAAATGGGATGCACAATGTAATAGAAATCAATATGTATGGATTCCGATAGCAGATATAAGTGATATGTATTGGAGAGATCAGACAACAGGAAAGAAATACGGAACTTGGTATAATTTTGATAAAAATGCAACGACATATGCCAAAGGTGCAAACCGTTCATACGAGCCACAAACAACAAGTAGCGATATTCAATCAACATATTTAACCCAATATTTAAATGGAATGTCAAGAGAAGATTTCTTAATGGAAATGGAGATAGATTTCGATAAAATGTTAAATAGTGTAGCAACATATGGAGGATATTATATAGGAAGATACCAAACAGGAGACTTAAGCCAAGCAACACCTGTAGTAAAGAGAATGAATACTGATTTAGAAGGTCAAACATGGTATACAATGTGGAAAAAAGCAAGAAAGCTATCAGGAACAAGTGCAGGAGTGCAGATGATATGGGGAATACAGTGGGATGAGACATTAAAATGGTTAATAGACACAGGAGAAAAGACATATGCAGAAATAGCCTCAGATTCAACAAGTTGGGGAAATTATTATAATAATAGTTTCACATATTATATAGACACATTAAAGAATACAGCAACAAAGGCATCAAGTAAATCAGTAATAATACCAAGTGGAGCATATGAAGGAACAAATGCGAACAATGTTTATGATCTAGCCGGAAATGTAGATGATTGGACACTAGAGTCCGACGATTCGGGGACCAGTGACCACAGGTATTATCGTGGTGGTGATTTCTACGGCTACGGTAGCTACTATCCGGCGGGAGGTCGCTACGACAATGATCTTTACTACAAATACAATAGTGTGGGGTTACGTTGCAGCTTATTCATTAAATAGCCACCCTTACATTATGCAAACCAATCAATCACTCCACATATTCCATTCACCACACCCCCCACAAGTCAACATAAAACAGAACAAAAACATTTGACATATCTTCATAAGTGTGTTAATATAAATATATAAAAAGAATAAGAGCTTGCGCCCTTATTCATGTATGTGGTTTTGAGATTTGTCCTCTTTTGGATAAATCTCAATTAGTCTATTAATGGACTAATTGAGGTCATTATAATATATTGCTTATAATCACAACAATTACAATGGCAAATAGAAATGTCAAGTTTTGTCGACGAAAAGTTCTTGCAATTTATTAAGTTTCATTATATAATACGTTTGCAATAATTATTGCACTTATTTCATATAATTTTTTATAAGATTTTTAAAATCAG
>CAKPSX010000038.1 GCA_934184665.1 uncultured Clostridia bacterium
ATTTGGTGATACAAAAAATGTAGGAAAAACGACATTTTTCTTTGCCATTTTCCTACATTTTATTTTACCATTTACAAATGCAACAACCTAATAAATAATAAATTGCAGAGCACATTGTTGCACCCTGCATAATTTTTCATTCCAACTTCTGGCTTGGATACTCCTTATTGAAGTACACGAGTACTTCTTTAATAACTATGTAATTTTAAATTTTAATATTCTTAAAATTGTTATAAGCCAGGCGACTGCATGATTCTTCATGCAGTCGCCTGGCTATTTATGTGAATATATTTGTGCTTTAAAATTCATACGTGGCTTGTGTTGGTGCATCGCCAGGCAGGGCTCAGTGCTACTTTATGTAAAGTGCACAGCGCAAACCATAGTTATCGTTGCTGTAGTAAGGATTGCTGTAGGTGCGGTAAGCCGCGTAATAGCTGATGCCGTAGCCGTCGTAACTACCACCACGTCTGTACCTGACGTAGCCGGTACCTGAACCAAGGGACTCGCATGTCCAATCCCACACATTACCTGCTAAATCAAAAACATTGTTCGCATTTGCTCCATCGTATGCTCCACTTGGGATTCTTGTAGTACTATTTGCTGATTTTGTTGCTGTGCTCTTTGATGTGTTTGTATAATATGTGAAACTATTGTTTCTATAATTTCCCCAGCTCGTTGAGTTTGAGCCTACTTCAGAATATGTTTTATTTCCTGAGTCTATCAACCATTTCAATGTTTGATCCCATTGTGTTCCCCATATCATGTGAACATTTGCTCCACCAGTTGATAATCTTGGAGATTTCTTCCACATTGTGTACCAAGTTTGGCTTGCTATATCACTATTTATTCTTTTAACAACTGGTGTCGCTTGAGCTAAATCTCCAGCTTGATATCTTCCTATATAAAATCCTCCATATGTTGCTATACTAGTTAACATCTCATCAAAATCAGTCTCCATTTTCAATAAAAAATCTTGTCTTGATATTCCATTTAAATATTGGGTTAAATATGTTGATTGAATATCATAATTTACCATTTGCGGTTCTCTCTTGTCTGAACTTTTTGAATATGATGATGATGTGAAACTATATAATGTTCCATACCTCTTTCCTGTCGCCTGATCTAACCAATACATATCACTTATATCTGCTATTGGTATCCATACATATTGATTTCTATTACACTGTGCTTCCCACTGATTTGATGTTGTCACAGCATCTGTTCCTTCATATATTACAAAACCATTTTGTCCTCCTTCATTTGTCTTTTTTACAATTGATTCTGTTATTTTAGTTTCGTTTCCATTATTTTCACCAGTATATACTTCTACCCTCTTTACATATGCTTTATCTAGCCCCGTATTTCCCGAACTATCTTTTGAATATACTATTTTTAGTTGATATGTTCCCTGCTCTAAGTTAACATCCGCATCTACATATGTCAAACTTGATTCTGTAGTTCCATAACTTGTTCCACTTATGTTACCAACTGTTGCTACTACACTATTTGTGCTTGTATTTATTACTTGTCCATATAATTTATCATAGTTAAATTCTGATGATACTGAGAAATTTATTTTTACCTTTCCTCCTTTTGTTCCAATTGTAAAACTATCTGTTGTCATTTCACTTGTTGAACTATTTACATTATAATTTCCACTTACCCATATTCCTTCACTATTTTTACTCCATGGATATGTTCCACTTGACGTAAATGATGTTATCGTATTTGCTAAATAAAATGTCTTTGTCTCCGATGTTGTTCCTACATATCTTTCATTTGCAACTGATGATGCTGTATAACCTGTTGGTACTGGTACTTGGATTCCATCTGCACTTGTTACCAGAGTATAGTTTTTTGTATTTTTAGTTTTAGCTTGTACTTGTCCCCAAACATATTTTTCTTGATCCTTTTGGTTATCGCCTATTTCTAATAACCCATTATTTTTTTGAGCATTACTTACAATTCCATATATTGCTATTCCTAATAATACAATTATTGCTATTAAAATTAATACTCCTTTTTTACTAAGCTTTTTTATACTAAAAAAGCCCTCACTATTTATTGTGATTTTTTGTTTTTTGTTTCTTTTTTCTCTACTTTTTCTTTCGCCCACTTTTTTCACCCTTTCTAAATTAAGGCTTTAACTTAGTTTTAGAAATTATTTGTATATTACTCTAAGTTTGCCCTCATTTGTATTTAAATTAATTTTAACCCATTACTTTTATAGTCTTTCTATTCTTACAATTTTGACTTTAAAATTTTCTGAATTTTTCCCTTTTAATTCCCCATAAATATTTACAAGTTCAAAATTCTTTCTATATACAAAATCTGCAAGTTTATCATATGCTATAGCTGTTACAATATTACCATCTAACAATTTTATTGTCAGTTCGATTTTAGATTTATGTTTACCTTTTTTTAATATAAACTTAAAATCACCTTTTTCTATTACTTTTCCTATTATAAATACTTCGTTCATTTTTGTCAATCCCACACTTTATTACAATTTGTGTTTTTCTTAATGCAATGGTTAAAAAAGAATAAAATCTTTTTTAACCATATATTTCTTAAAATACGTATATTCATTATAAACTACTAACACATATTTTAATGATTCATATTTACCTAAATTAGGAAGGAATAAATCTCTTTAATATCTAATACTCCACTGTATATATTCCTTAAAATATATAATCTCGAATAAATATTAGAGTGCACAGCGCAAACCATTGTTATCGTTGCTGTTGTTAGGATTGTTGTTGTTGCGGTTAGCCGCGTAATTGTTGTTGCCGTTGTTGTTGTAACTACCACCACGTTTGTACCTGTTGTTGCCGGTCCCTGAACCATTGGACTCTGTGATTTATCCCTAATTTAATTTATACTATCAGGATTTTATTCCCCAAAAATTAAATCCTTTTTTTATTCTGCAAATAGTCTACTTTCAAGTGTTCTTGTATCAGCTATCTGTATATAGCCTATATGTCCACTCAAATATTTATAAGCTGTTTCTGTTGAAAGTTTGCCTTTTAAAATCTGTTGTTTCAAAAATTTAACTTTATTTTTCAAACTTCTTTTACCCCTGTCTCTCAGTTTCAGCCTATATTCATTTACTTTATATCCACAGAAGTTTACTCCTTGCTTACTTTTAAAAATTTGTGTTTTACTATTTAGCTCTAATTTTAGCTCATCTGCCAGAAATGTTTTTATTTTTTCTAGCACTTCTATTGCCTCTTGTTTAGTTTTTAATAAAATTATTGTATCATCCATATATCTAAAATAGTATTTACATTTTAACTCATGTTTTGCATATTGGTCAACCTCATTAAGATATATATTTGCAAATGTTTGTGATGTATAATTACCTATTGGTAATGATTTATCACCTTTTTGAGAATATATGATTTTTTCTACTAAATTCATCAGTTTTGGATCTGCTATTTTTCTTCTTAATATATTTAGCAATATTTGTTTATCTATATTTTGAAAATATTTAGCTACATCCATTTTTAATATATAATAATTGCCCCATATTCTTTTACAGTGTTTCATTTCTTTTTGTACATCTAATGCTGCTTTGTGCATCCCTCTACCTTTTATGCAAGCATATGTTGTACTTATAAATTGTGTTTCAAAATATGGCTTTAAAAAATTATCTACTATCCATCTATGTACTATTCTGTCTACATATCCTGATGCTTCTACTTTTCTCCTTTTAGGTACTGTTACATAAAATTGTCTATATCCTTTATGCTCATATGTGCCATTTCGGAGCTCGTCTAGCAACCATCTAATATATTCTTCTTTTTTTATATCAAACAGTATCACCTCTCTCCTGCAGGTTTTACCCTTTCTTGATAATATATGTGCTTCCATTAATTTTTCATATGTTAGTTTTTTATCGAATTCATTTCTTATTGTTCTTGCCATAAAACTTTACTAAACCTCCGATTATTTTTCCATTTTCATATATTAAATCCATTGCTACTTTTGCTTTATGTTCATCTATCCATTTGTTTTTCTTCATGATTCTTAAAAATATTCTTTGTGCGTTTAATTCTGCGTCTATTTTGTTGATTATTGCAAGTCTTTGGTTCATTTCAATTTTGCTTAAATACATTATGTTTTCTAACATTCTGTACATTGAAGATTTGTATTCTGTGCCTATGCTGTATTTTTCAGTTCTTGGCATTTTTAATATTACTTCTAACATATATTGAATATACACTTCTGTTTTCGGAATTAAGGTTAATTCTTGTTTTTCTAAATTTCTTATTCTTAACCTTTCTTCGTCTTTTATCTTTTGTAAATTTTCCACCGCCGTTTCCTCTTTCTTTTTTGTTTTCTTTGCATTTCTATTGTATATTACTTTATTTTTTTCGTCAATCCTTTTTTGACATTTTTTACATTTTTTTGGAAATTTGCGCGTGAAAAACTTACAACTTAACAGGAAAATTTTGAAAGTATTCCTATTAAATTATAATATTAGTTCGGTGAAAAACTATTTTACTTCTAATTCCTCTCTTATGCCGTGTTCTTCTGATATATTTTTATCTTTTTGCAATGCATTTTCTATTGCTATATTTACCAACAGATTTATGGAGATTTTATATTTCTCTTTCAAATTATATAACTGTTCATAGCACACTTCTTCTATTTGAAAAGATCTTGCTACATAATCTTTATCTTTCATATTACGCAGTTTTATTTCCTCTGTCTTTATCAGTTCCTTTATTGCCGCATTTACAAGTTGATTGACAGATGCTTCATAGATACTTTCTGAAGCTCTCATTAATTTATTATATGAACTCTCTTCTATTCTCCATTTCTTTTTTATTACATCTTTTCTTTTATAAAATTTATCAAACGCTGACATTTTTTATGAAATCAACTCCTTTTATCTTTTGTATTTTATATCTATTTTTTCCAATATTATACCACCTTTTTTTGTGTTTTTTTGTCACATTTTGCGGTTACTTTTTTTCACCACTCATGGTGGTATATTTTTTCCTTATGTTTGTTTATAATGTTTTTTTGAAGAATATAATTTAGGAGTTGATGTTATGAGCAATTTACACAAAAAATATCTATCTTTGAAGATAGAAAATAGTGATTGTTTTTATTTGTTTGAAAGTGGAATTTTTTACCTTTTTATTGATGCTGATGCAATGTTTATGTCTAATGCATTAAATTTAAAATTGACTAATTTAAGTCCACATGTTGTGAAATGCGGTTTTCCTATTACACATTTAGATAAATATATGAACATTTTAAGAAGTAAAAATATTAATAATGTGAAGTTTGTAAGCCCAAGTTCATTTTTGGCCTATTCACAAAAAGATTATTTTACAAATAATAAAGCTAAAGATCTTATCAAAAAAATATCTACTATAAATACAGATGATTTATCTGTTAGCCAAACTTATGAGATACTTAATGAGTTGATTATAGAAGCTAAAGATGTTGTTCGCCAAATAGACGAAGTTTAACCATAGCCTCTATAAGCTCTAGAATTATTGAATTTATAATATCAGAAATGCACCCACAAGTCAATACTTTTGCAATTATTTTTGGGTGCATTTCTGTTTTGTTTACATAAAGTTGTGTAAATCTTGGTGTTTGGTGGGTTCAGTGCTACTTTATGTAAAGTGCACAACGTAAACCGACACTGCTGGAGCTCTTGTAAGGATAGTAGTCGTTGCGGTATGCCGCTGGACTGTTGCCGCCGTAGTAGTAACCGCCACCACGATTGTACCTGCCGTTGCTGGTCCCTGAACCATTGGACTCGCACGTCCAGTCCCATACATTACCTGCTAAATCAAAAACATTGTTCGCATTTGCTCCTTCATATGCTCCACTTGGGATTCTTGTACTAGTACTACTATTTGCTGCTTTTGTTGCTGTGCTCTTTGATGTGTTTGTATAATATGTGAAACTATTATTCCAGTAATTTCCCCAACTTGTTGAATCTGAGGCTATTTCTGCATATGTCTTCTCTCCAGTATCAATTAACCACTTTAATGTTTCATCCCACTGTATTCCCCATATCATGTGAACATTTGCTCCACCAGTTGATATTCTTGGAGATTTCTTCCACATTGTGTACCATGTTTGGCTTACTATATCTGTGTTTATTCTTTTTATAACTGGTGTTGCTTGGCTTAGGTCTCCTGTTTGGTATCTTCCTATATAATATCCTCCATATGTTGCTACACTATTTAACATTTTATCGAAATCAATTTCCATTTCCATTAGGAAATCTTCTCTTGACATTCCATTTAAATATTGTGTTAAATATGTTGATTGGATATCATATTTTGTTGTTTGTGGCTCATATGAGTGGTTTGCACCTTTTGCATATGTTGTTGCGGATTTACTAAAGTTATACCATGTTCCATATTTCTTTCCTGTTGTCTGGTTTCTCCAATACATATCACTTACATTTGCTATTGGTATCCATACATATTGATTTCTATTACATTGTTCCTCCCATTTATTACTATCTGTTACTGCTTCTGTTCCTTCATATATTACAAATCCTCCATTCACAGAATTTTCGTCTGATGCAGATGATGCAGTATATCCTGTTGGCACTGGTACTTCAACTCCATCTGAGCTTGTTACTGTTGTGAAATTATTTGTATTTCTCTTCCCAGGTTTTATTTCTCCCCATATATA
>CAKPSX010000039.1 GCA_934184665.1 uncultured Clostridia bacterium
GCAAGTTTTGAAATATTTCCAAGTAATGCACCAGCAAGCATTGATAATAATGTTTCTCTTGATGGTAATTTTGCTAATGTAATTATTTCTTCTGCTGTCATAACTTTACCTTCAATTACTCCACCTTTAATTTTGTATGTTTCGCTATCTTTGCTATAATTGTATATAGCTTTTGCTGTTTCTAAATAATCATCATTATTCATTACTACTGCTGTAGGTCCTTCTAATAATGCATTATCAATTTCGATTCCAGCTTCTGCGAATGCTCTTCTTGTTATGTTATTTTTTATAACTTTGTATTCAGAATTAGATTTTCTTAATTCAGCTCTTAATCCTGTTACATCAGCTACATTGATTCCTCTGTAATCTGCTAAAAGTATTATTTTAGCTTCTTTCATTTTTTCTGCTAATTTTGATACTTCTTCTTTCTTTTGGTTTAAGACTTTTTCACTTGCCATTTGTTTTTTTCACCTCCTGATAGGTTTGATTTTTATATTTTTGTAACATAAAACGCAATCACTTGCCACGAGGCATAAAGATTGCGTTTGAATCTCATACCTCGGTAGGGCTTGTTGTTTGCCTACTGTCTATGGCATATATATATTTATTTTTGGTTAATATAAATTCCAGGTCCCATTGTTGTTGATACAGATACACTTCTTATGTATTGTCCTTTTGCTGCTGCTGGTTTTGCTTTTATTATAGCATTCATGATTACATCATAGTTTTCTACTAATTTTTCTGTTCCAAATGAAACTTTACCAAATCCTAAGTGAATAATATTTGTTTTATCTAATCTATATTCAACTTTACCAGATTTAATTTCATTTATTGCTTTTGTTACATCCATTGTAACTGTTCCAGATTTAGGGTTTGGCATTAAACCTTTTGGTCCTAATACTTTACCTAATCTACCAACAACACCCATCATGTCTGGTGTAGCTACAACTACATCATAGTCAAACCAGTTTTCATTTTGGATTTTTGGTATTAATTCTTCAGCACCTACAAAGTCAGCTCCTGCTTTTTCAGCTTCTTCCGCTTTAGGTCCTTTAGCAAATACTAATACTTTTTGTGTTTTACCTGTACCATTTGGAAGTACTACTGTACCTCTAACTTGTTGGTCAGCATGTTTTGAATCTACACCTAATTTTACGTGTAATTCAACTGTTTGATCAAATTTTGTTTTAGGCATTTTTTCAATTATATCTAAAGCCTCTTTGATTTCATATTCTTTTTTAGAATCTACTAATTTTGCACTTTCTGCATATCTTTTTGACATTTTCATTTTAATCCTCCTTTGGTCTTAACGAGCTATGCTCTCCCAATTATTTTATTTTTAATTATTCTGTTACAACTACACCCATACTTCTAGCTGTTCCTTCTACCATGCTCATTGCAGTTTCTATTGATGCTGCATTTAAGTCTGGCATTTTTTGTTCAGCTATTGCTCTAACTTGTTCCTTTGTTATTTTAGCAACTTTATCTCTATTTGGTTTTCCTGAACCTTTTTCAATTTTGATTGCTTTTTTGATTAAAACTGCTACTGGTGGAACTTTTGTTATGAATGAGAATGTTTTATCTTTATATACTGTTATAACAACTGGTACTATAAATCCTGCTTGGCTTGCTGTTCTGTCATTGAATTCTTTAACAAATTGCATGATATTAATACCACTACCTCCTAATGCTGGTCCAACTGGTGGAGCTGGAGTAGCTTTAGCTGCTTCTATTTGTAATTTTATTATATTTGAAATTTCTTTTTCTGCCATTTAAAATTTCGCCTCCTTTAATTTACTTTTTGTATTTGTGAAAATTCTAATTCTACAGGAGTTTCCCTTCCAAACATAGATATTAAAACTTTTACTTTGTGCTTTTCTTTATTTATTTCTTGAACAGTTCCTATTGAGTCTTTAAATGCTCCATTTAATATTTGAACAGAGTCATTTATATCATAATCTACATTAATTGTAGCTTCTTCAAATCCCATTGCTCTAATTTCTTCATCTGTTAAAGGTATTGGGTCTGTTCCAGATCCAACAAAACCAGTAACACCTCTAGTATTTCTAACAATGTACCATGTTTCCTCTGTTACTATCATTTTAATTAATACATAACCTGGAAATACTTTTTTTAGATTTGCTTTTCTTTTTCCTTCTTTTATTTCTATTTGCTCTTCCATAGGAACAACAATATCAAAGAAGTATTCTTCTAACTCTCTATTTTTTACTGTTTTTTCAAGGTCAGTTTTAACTTTATTTTCATAACCTGAATATGTATGAACTACATACCATCTTGGTTCCATATCATAATCTTTTTGAGACATTTATTGACCTCCTTATTATTGTTCTGTATTTGTTTGATCACCATTTTCAGATGTTTCAGCATTTTCTTCTGTTGTTGTAGTTGAATCTTCTTGTTGTTCTGTTGAAGTTGATTCTTCGCTATTTGTTTCTGTTGAGTTGTTTTCTGTATTTTCAGTATTAGCGTTTTCTTCACCATTATATTTGTCATTAACTACACTTTGAAGATTATATACAATCTCTTTATTTCCAAACTCAAATGCTATATCTAATACAAATACCAATACAGCACTTATTAATACTATTGCGACTACCGCACTTGTATTATTTAATAATTGCTTTGGTGTTGGCCATATTACTTTTTTTAATTCTGCCTTAAAATCTTTAAAAAAATGCTTATTTTGTTTATTTTCTTTTTTAGCCATTTTATTTCCTCCTTAAAATAGCTTTTACTATTTAGTTTCTTTGTGTGTTGTACGTTTTTTACAGTGTTTACAATATTTAACTATTTCTAGTCTATCTGTGTTGTTTCTTTTATTTTTTGATGTCATGTAGTTTCTTCTTTTACATTCTGTACATTCTAATATTATATTTTCTCTTGGTCCTTTAGCTGCCATTTAAATACACCTCCGAATTTCTTAACCTTTACTTTTTTTGAAACGATGTGAACATATGTAAACTAACATATGCTTGAATATTTTACCACTTTTTCCTGCTTGTGTCAATGGGTTTCGCTTATTTTTTTCTTCTTTTTTTGTTTTTCTGTACTGAGTATCCAAATTTACCTACTTTTTTACCTAATTCATTATATTTTCCATTTGAATATGCTATTAAATTGCATTTTGAAATATCAAATGCTCCTTTGTCATCAATATATTTTTCATCTGCATTTATTGCAACAACTTCTGCTATAAACATGTGATGACTGCCTAATTCTTTTATTTCTTTTACCTTACATTCAACTGAAACTGGACTTTCTTTTATCATTGGGCATTTTACAAAATTAGCTTTTTCTTTTGTTAATTTCATCTCTTTAAATTTATCAACTTTTGCACCTGTTTTTACACCACACCAATCTGTTGCATATGCTAAATCTTTTGTTGTTAAATTTATAACAAACTCTTTGCTTTCTTTTATTATCTGATATGAATATCTCGTAGGTCTTACAGAAATATATACCATTGCTGGATCAGTGTTTATTATGCCTGTCCATGCCACTGTTATTATATTTGATTTTTCCATTGTACCACATGATACCATAACAACTGGTAATGGATATAAAAAAGTGCCTGGTTTCCACGTAACTTTTGACATCTATCTCACCCCTTTATACACTTTTCATATTTTATCACTTTATTTTTAAAAATGCTAGTACTTATTGACTTTTCTTATTTTTAATATATAATGATAAAAAAACTCGAAGGATGTCGAAAATGAATTTAGAAGATATGCAATCAAAAGAAAGTCTTATTCAAGAATTTTTTACATGGCTTTTTGATGATAAAAGAATTGTTAATAAAAAAATAGAATTAAATAAGGAATTTGATATTAGTCTAGCACCATATTATATGGATCCAAATATTTATTATCCTCAACAAGTTGCTGATTTTTTCAATACAACAGCGATGAAACGTTTAGGTAGAATTTCTCAATTATCATTAGCTATAGATTCCTTTCCAAATACTTATCATAATCGTCTTGAACACTCAAAAGGAGCCTATAACAGAAAGTTAGAAGAAATGCTATATAACTTTAAAAACCCTGATTGGAAAAAGTACGTAGAAGATAATAATTTAAAATTATATATTGTTGGTGATTTAATAAAAATTGCAGGACATGATATTGGTCATTTTCCTCTTTCACATGCATTTGAAGAAGAAATTTATAATACACATGAAGCTCATGAAATTATAGGTGAAAGAATTATGTGTGAAAATGAGGAAATACAAAATATTTATAAATCTATAAGCCCTGAATTGCCAGGGATTATAAAAGAATTATACGAAAAAGATATTTTTAATTTTAATATACATAATGAAGGAAGTTATGATGTTGATAGAATGGACTATTTATCACGTGATACACTTTATTTGGGTTTGCCTGAAAGAATTTCTACACAAATGTATAAGAGAATTGCAGTAAAATGTGACGAAAATGGTAAGCCAATTGAATCTGATGATTTTAGTATTACTCCAGATAGCAACAGTGTTACATTTGTCGATGTTTATGATTATAATTCATTAAGTCAAATAGAAAAACTACTAGATTTAAGATATAGGCTATATCTTAATTGTTATTTTTCAGATAGAACCAAAATAAATGAATGTGTGATAGGTTGTTTTCTAGATGCTTTATTAAGAAGTAATTCTAGTATTGGAAAAGATTTAAAAGATTTCATAAGAAATTTACAATCTCAAGATATCCATAATGCTGATTTATCAGAATTTATAAAATGGGATGATATAAGACTTTTTGAAAATATTCTTAGTATAGCAGAAAATCACGAAGATAAAAATATAAGGGATTTAGCAACAATGGTTATACCAACAATGGACTCTTTCCTAACTTTATTATATAGCCATTTTAACATTCATAATACTCAAGAGTTCAATAAACATGATAAAGATTTTTTAAAAAACATAAAAAGATTAATTACAAGTGATAGTAATTTTGCAAAAAATCTAAGAAATCCTAATTTTGTATTTAAAAATACTGTATTTAATGAAAATGAAATACAACCGTCTTCTGACGCAAATATATCAAGTTTCTCATATAAACTTAGTGCATATAAAAAGAAAGAACCTATATATATCAGAGATAGAAATGGTAAAATATATGAACTTTCAAGACATCCTGAAAGAAAATGTGATTGGGATAAAAAAAGTACAACAGTGCAAATGCAATGTGCATATTTACCTTATTTAAGATTTAATGGTGTTCCTAATGAAGAAATAGATAGGATAAGAACAGATTTTTCAAATACTAAAAGTAAAAGTATTAATAGAATTGATATTAAAATAAATTCTAAAGTTAATATGCAACCTTTGCAAGTAGGTCATAGCATTGAGGATACATTTTTAGAGCTATAAATATTTATTTAAATATGAGTAAAAATTTTATAGATATAAAAGTAAGAGTATAGATTAAAATTGCAAAAACTTGCAGTTCTAATTTATACTCTTTTATTTATTATATAAAACATAAAAAAACTGGCAACAACCTATTTTCCCAGCAGGGTAACCCACAAGTATCTTCGGCACATTGGAGCTTGACTTCTGTGTTCGGGATGGGAACAGGTATT
>CAKPSX010000040.1 GCA_934184665.1 uncultured Clostridia bacterium
TATTTTAACTATCTCTAATTAAGTTATTTCAATGAATATGGACTTTTTAAAATCATGTCTTTATCCTGAAAATTTTATTATATTATTGTAATTTCATAGCAAATGTGATATATTATGCATGTAATAAGAAGGAGGGAGCAATAATGTCTTTTATACAAGAAATTAAACAAAGGGCAAAAGCTAACTTAAAAACAATAATATTACCAGAAGCAACAGAC
Source organism: uncultured Clostridia bacterium (assembly GCA_934184665.1). Classification (GTDB taxonomy): domain Bacteria; phylum Bacillota; class Clostridia; order TANB77; family CAG-508; genus CAG-269. The sequence continues at coordinate 219 of CAKPSX010000040.1, forward strand.
CCAAGAATATTAAAAGCAACTGAAATTATAATGAATGAAGGATATGCTAATATAATATTAATTGGGAATGAAGAAGAAATAATAACAAAAGCAAAAACATCGGGAATAGAAATAAAGGGTACAAAAATAATTGACCCAGAAAAATCAGAAAATGCAGAACAATATGCCAAAGAATTATATGAGCTGAGAAAAGCAAAAGGAATGACAGAAGAACAGGCAAAAAAATTAATCAAAGAACCAATATATTTTGGAATGATGATGGTAAAATTGAATGAAGCAGATGGACTAGTATCAGGTGCAGCACATTCTACATCAGATACATTAAGACCAGCATTACAAATATTAAAAACAGCACCAGGAACAAAATTAGTATCAGCATTTTTTGTAATGGTAGTTCCAAACTGTGAATATGGAGAAAATGGTATATTTATATATGCAGATAGTGGGTTAAATCAAGAACCAGATGCAGAGGCACTTTCAGAAATAGCAATATCATCAAGTAAAAGCTTCAAAAGCCTAGTAGGAAAAGAGCCAAAAGTTGCAATGCTTTCATACTCAACATATGGAAGTGCACATTCACCATCAACAGAAAGGGTAATAGAAGCAACAAAACTAGTAAAAGAAAAAGAACCAGAACTATTAGTAGATGGAGAATTACAACTTGATGCTGCAATAGTACCAGAAATTGCAGAATTTAAAGCAAAAGGAAGTCCATTAAAAGGACAAGCAAATACATTAATATTTCCAGATTTAGGAGCAGGAAATATAGGATATAAATTAACACAAAGGCTTGCAAAAGCTGAAGCATATGGACCATTATGCCAGGGGATTGCAAAACCAGTAAATGATTTATCAAGAGGCTGTAGTGCAGAAGATGTTGCAGGAGTTGTAGCAATAACAGCAGTACAAGCACAACAAAATAGTTAAAATCTCATTAATGAGTTTTATAAATAAAAAATTTTAGGAGGAATCAAAATGAAAATTTTAGTATTAAACAGTGGTAGTTCATCATTAAAATACCAAGTAATCGACATGGAAACAGAGGAAACATTAGCATCAGGATATTACGAAAGAATAGGAAGTGATAAAGCATTTTTAACACATAAAGTAAATGGAGAAAAAATAAAATTAGAACACCCTGCAAAAGATCATGCAGAAGCACTAAAATTTGTTATGGAACAATTATTAAATGAAAAATATGGAATAATAAAAAGTCTAGATGAAATAGACAGCATAGGACATAGAATGGTACATGGTGGAGAAAAATTCAGTTCATCAGTATTAATAGATGATGAAGTATTAAAAACAGTAGAAGAATGTGCTGACTTAGCACCACTACATAATCCAGCAGGAATATTAGGTGTAAAAGCTTGTCAAAAAGAAATGCCAGGCAAACCAAATGTTGGAGTATTTGATACAGCATTTCATCAAACATTACCAAAAGAAAGATATATATATCCAATACCATATGAATATTATGAAAAATATGGAGTAAGAAAATATGGATTCCATGGAACATCACATATGTTTGTATCAAGAAGAATTGCAGAAATATTAAATAAACCAATAGAAGATTTAAAAATAATAAACTGTCATATTGGTCAAGGTGCAAGTATTTGTGCTATACAAGATGGGAAATCAGTTGAAACAAGTATGGGATTAACACCTGTTGCAGGTATACCAATGGGTTCAAGAACAGGAGATTTAGATCCATCTGTTGTAACATTTATAATGAAAAAAGAAAACATGACACCAGAAGAAGCTGACACAATGTTAAACAAAAAATCAGGATTATTAGGAATATCAGGAGTATCAGCAGATAACAGAGATATAGAAAAAGCTATTGAAGAAGGAAATGAAAGAGCAAAATTAGCAATGGATCATTATCATTATGCAATTGCTGCATATATAGCAAAATGTGCTGTAGCAATGAATGGTGTTGATGTAATAACATTTACAGCAGGTGTTGGAGAAAGAGGCAGAGGCTCTAGAAAAGCTATTTGTGAAAAATTACAATTCATGGGTGTAAAATTAAATGAACAAGCAAATGAAGATGCATTTGCAGTTGAAGCAAAAATTTCAGCAGATGACTCAAAAGTTCTAGTATATGTAGTTCCAACAAATGAAGAACTTATGATTGCAAAAGAAACAGAAAGAATAGTAAACGGAAAATAATTAAACAAGGAAGGTAATCAATAATGAAAATTTTAGTATTAAATACTGGTAGTTCATCACTAAAATATCAATTAATTGATATGGAAAATGAAAATGTACTTGCATCTGGAAAGTATGAAAGAATTGGAGAAAATGAAGCATTTATAACACATAAAGTAAATGGTCAAAAAATAAAAATAGACCATCCAGCAAAAAATCATGAAGAAGCAATTGATTTTGCTTTAAAACAATTAATAAATCCAGAATATAAAGTAATAGATAGTCTTGATGAAATATCTGCTATTGGACATAGATTGGTACATGGTGGAGAAAAAATAAACCAATCAACAGTAATAAATGATGAGGTTGTAAAAGTATTAGAAGAATACACTGATTTAGCACCATTACACAATCCTCCAGGAATAATTGGAATAAAAGCATGCCAAAAAGTAATGCCAGGTAAACCAATGGTAGGTGTGTTTGATACAGCATTCCATCAAACAATGGAAAAAGAACAATACATATATCCAGTACCATATGAATATTACGAGAAATACGGAGTAAGAAAATATGGGTTCCATGGAACATCACATATGTTTGTATCAAAAAGACTTAGTGAAATAGTAAAAAAAGATATAAAAGACTTAAAAATAGTAACATGTCATATTGGACAAGGTGCTAGTATATGTGCAGTAAAAGGTGGCGAATCAATAGATACAAGTATGGGATTAACACCTTTAGCAGGAATTCCAATGGTTACACGTTCAGGAGATTTAGATCCTTCTGTTGTAACATATTTGATGAAAAAAGAAAATTTATCAGTAGAACAAATAGAAGAAATACTAAATAAAAAATCAGGACTTCAAGGGATATCAGGCTTAGCACCAGATTTTAGAGAAATAGAAGCGGAATCACATAGTAATGAGAGAGCAAAAATTGCAATAGAAAAATTCAATTATGAAATAGCATCATTTATAGCAAAATATGCTATGGCTATGGATGGAGTTGACTATATTATATTTACTGGTGGAGTTGGTGAAAACCAATCAAACATCAGAAAAGGAATTTGTGAAAAACTAGGATTTATGGGAGTTAAAATAGATGACAAATTAAATCAAACTAGAGGAGAAGAAAAAGAAATTTCATCACAAGACTCAGAAATTAAAGTATATGTAGTTCCAACTGATGAAGAACTAATGATAGCAAAAGAAACACAAAGATTAATTTAATTAACCGAGGTAACAAATGAATCTTATATTAGAAAATAAAAAGATTATAAATAGTTTTAAATATGCAATCGAAGGATTGATAGCATCATTTAAAAGTGAAAGAAATATGAAAATCCATGTATTTGCAACAATATTAGTTGTTATATTAGGATTTACTCTAAAAATAAATATAGTAGAATGGTGTTTTTGCACTATTTCAATTGTATTAGTTATTTCAGCAGAATTATTTAATACAGCAATTGAAAATATTGTTGACATGGTTTGTCCAGAAAAAAATGAAAAAGCAAAATTAATTAAAGACATTTCAGCAGGGGCAGTATTAGTTCTAGCAATTGGAGCAGGTATTATAGGTATAATAATATTTGTGCCTAAAATCTGGTAATGCATATATTGTAGATTTTCCTTTAGTAGTCAAATACTAAAGGAAAATTGATATTGTACAGTTGAAAGAAAGGAATTGGATTAATTTTGAAAGTAATAAAAAATATAATAAGATTTATACTATTAATAATAATCATTGCAGTAGGAATATTTGTATATAAAGGATATACAATATATAAACAAGCATTAGATAATATGAGTGTAGCAGAAAAGGTTGCAAAAATACAATCAGAAGAAAATTATACTAGACTTGATGATATGTCAGATTTTTATTTAGATGCAGTAATTGCAGTAGAAGACAGAAGATTTTATAAACATGGTGCAGCAGATCCAATAGCTATTGGAAGAGCAATATTTGTTAATGTGAAATCAATGGAACTTAGAGAAGGTGGAAGTACTATAACACAGCAATTGGCTAAAAACATTTACTTCACACAAGAAAAATCAGCATTAAGAAAAATTGCAGAAATATTTATGGCATATGAAATAGAAAAAAATTGCAATAAAGATACTATATTGGAATTATATTTGAATACAAGTTATTTTGGAAATGGATATTATTGTGTTTATGATGCATCAAAAGGTTATTTTGGAAAAGAGCCAAAAGACATGAACAGAAATGAGGCCAGTATGCTAGCAGGAATACCAAATGCTCCTTCGGCATATGCTCCAAATAAACATTTAGATTTAGCCTTACAAAGACAAGAACAAGTGCTTGATAAAATGGTTAAATATAAATTTATAAATGAAGAAGATAAAAAAGAGATATTACAAGAAGAAAATGCAGTTGTAACAAACAAATAGCAGGGCATAATGCTCTGCTATATTTCTGTTATTTTCATATTATATTTATCTTCAAACACTTTTTTCTTTGCTGTATATTCTTTTGTATGAACACCTTTAACATCTATAATATCATAAGAATTATCATTATTAAAAACTACAAAATCAGCCTTATACTTTAGACCAGGTGCTAACATAAAAGTAGGCTGTAAACAAAAGCCATGAATTTCTTTAGCCTGAAGCCTAAGCTTTAATTGACAATAATAATCAGCCTCTTTTTTACTATCAAATGTATGCCCATCAATAGAAGTTTTATTTGCTCTATATTTTGATCTTTTCTTTTTACCTTCATTAAAATTTCTATAGTCATCAACACTCCAATGTTCCATTGCACAATTCTCCTTTGTTAAAATTATCAATGACTATTATAACCTAAACAAAACAAATATTCAATAGATTGCAAAAAAATTTATGTCAAAAGCACTCAAAAATAATTGCAAAATGTATTGACTTGTGGGTGCATTTTTGCTATTATAATTTTGTAAGAAGTTCTATGTTTAAAA
>CAKPSX010000041.1 GCA_934184665.1 uncultured Clostridia bacterium
ATAAATAATCCATTTTGACTTTCGATAACTTTGATATCATGGATAACAAATTCATTATCGAATGTTACAGAAGCAACAGCTTTCATTCTGTTCTCTGAATTTACTTTTCTTAAACGTACGTCTGTTATTTGCATTGTGTGCACCTCCACTGTTTTTTTATATTTGTACATATTTTAGAATGTTTCTTATGTACTTAATATATTATTCTACATTTAAAAATTTTTTCCTTCTTTTTTTTACAATTTTTCTTATTTGTTTTTTAAAATTTTGTTAAAAAACATTTTGTATATTAAATGAGTTTTTATCTTTTATATGCTCAAGTACAAATTTCCCTTCATCAAGTTCTGCAACAGCTGAAGAATAATCGTTTGTTTCAAGAAAACTTTTCATCATAACTATAGCTGTATCAACCTTCTCAAGTTCATCATGTTCAATATAATATGCTAATCTATCATGTTTGTTTGACCATCTTTCATCAATCTCTTTCACAGATGTTTCAATTTTTTCTTTATCTTCATTTAATATACTTGCTTTTAAATCTGCCATCATTTCTGTCATTTCTTTTGTACTATTTTTGGTATATCCTTGTGTAAATATATCAAGTGCAAATATAACTACTACAATGCTTATACTTAATACTATTTCTTTTAACATGTTTTTACCCAAACTCCTTTCTTTAGTTGGAAAAGAATTAAATTATAATTATTTTTCAACTTTATCTATTGGTTGGCAATAAAAATTATCATCACCATCAATAGTAACAATCAATGCTTCTTCTGGCTTTATTCCAAATTTTCGTGTTTGCCTTTCTAGCCACACATAATTTTTACCAATTTTCTCTAAGTTTTTATACATAACTCTACCATCTACAACTAAATCATACGGTATTCCCTCATATTTAGGTTCCATATTAAAATCTTCTGGTGTTGTTGGTCTTTTATTAGGTTTTGGTATAACTGTAACTTGTCCACTTGTTTCAAGTATTGCATATTCTACATCACCTATATTAAATATATTATTATCTCTGAGTCTCTCTTCAAGTTCATTTATTGTAAATCTTTCTTTTTTCAAAACCTTTTGGTCAATTTTTCCTCTAAATATTAGTATTGATGGTTTTCCACATATTATTTCTCTTGCTCTTGTACTTTTTATATTTACTATAGATATTAATAAATGCATAACCAGTAAGCCTAATATTGGTATTATTCCATTTGATATTGGAATTCCCGTTTCTGACATTGGTATTGATGCTAAGTCTGCAATCATTATTGATATAGCAAGCTCAAATGGTTGTAACTGTCCTATTTCACGTTTTCCCATCAATCTCATTACTATTAATACAACTATGTATAAAACAATTGCTCTGAAAAATGTTATTAACATATTTTTCCTCCCATATATGAAAATATTTATTATACATATCTTTTTCATTTTTAACTGTTTTATACATTTTTCAAATTTAATTTAACACAACGATTATTTACATATTTTTTTGCATAATAATATTTTTATTGTAAATAATATTTGTATAACCTTGAAAATAACGTTTTATCGTTCAATAAAAAAATTTAAGGAGGTTTTGATATGTCAAATACTCAAAGTAATAGTGCTAATGGTACTTCTACAGCTTGGCAATTCGTTGGTAGATTAATAACAGCTGCTATAGTTTTAGCAATTACAGCATTTTTTACACCTAATTTTACTATAAGTAATATATGGGCTTTAGCTCTTGCAGCAATTGTTTTAACTATACTAGATTACTTAATTATTAAGTTTACAGGTTTACATGCAAGTCCTTTTGGTAAAGGATTTGTCGGATTCGCTCTAGCAGCTATTATTTTATATGTTACTCAATTCTTTGTAGCAGGATATTCAATTTCGTGGATGGCTGCAATAATTGGTGCTTTAATATATGGTGTTGTAGATTACTTTATACCAGGAAATCAACAAATGTAATATGACAAAAAAATCGGCAAATGTATTGGCTAATAATAGCTTTTAACATTTACCGATTTTTATTATTTTTTCTCTATGATTTCGTTTTTATTTTTATAAATACTATTTGACTCAACTACTCCTCTAACAGAAGATAATGGATAAATATTTGTGTTTTTACCAATTACACTTCCTGGGTTTAAAACACTACCACAGCCAACCTCAACTTCGTCACCAATCATTGCTCCGAATTTTTTTAAACCTGTTTCTATTTTTTCATTTTCATCTTTTACTACAACCAATTTTTTGTCAGATTTCACATTTGATGTTATTGAACCAGCTCCCATATGAGCTTTATATCCTAATATTGAATCTCCAACATAGTTGTAATGAGGAACCTGAACTTTATTAAATAGTATTACATTTTTTAATTCTGTTGAATTTCCTACTACTGCCCCATTTCCTACTATTGCATTTCCTCTAATAAATGCGCAATGTCTTATTTCAGCATTTTCTCCTATTATTGCAGGACCTTTTATAAATGCAGATGGATATACATTTGCATTTTTAGCAATCCAAATATTTTCTCCTTTACACTCATATATTTCATTATCAAGTGTTTTGCCAATTTCTATTATGAATTCACTAATTTTAGGTAATGCCTCCCAAGGATATTCAACTTGCTCCAATAACTTCTTTGCAATTGTTTCATCTAAATTATATAAGTTTTTTGTTTTGCATTTTTCCATTTTGCCTCATCCTCTCTAATTGTATATTTTTTGTCTATTCCAATATTTTTCATATAATTCTTTTGCTGTTTTAGGACTGTCAACACCTTCTTTATTTTTTACAGGTGCAAAATCATCTTCTCTTTTACCCCTTAATATTGCAATATCATCAAAAAACTCAAATGCATCAAATATAAAAGATTCAAATTTATATGAATTAGGCTCTGTTGGTACTACTTCTTTTCCATTTTCATCTATATATGAATTCTTTTTAAATGCAGTATGATACATCAAAATTTCTTTACTAACTTTTTCTACTGCATCTATTGTGTATAAATTACAAACTATATTTGATTCTCCAAATTTCAACTCTCCGTTGCTATCAACTTCTTCTGCCATTTTTTCTGGTAATTCAGTATATTCAATTACTTTTGGATGACCATTCATCCTGCAAAAAACTCCTACTTTTTCATGTGGGTTTGCTTTTACTACAGACTTAGCTGCAATCTGTACATTACGTTCTTTTGCCATTCCTAGTAATGTTACATCAACCATCTTTATTAATACATTATCTACTCCACCTATGAAAATCCATTTTATTCCTCTTTCTTTCATATCTGCCAATGCTCCTGAAGTTCTTAAAGATGCATAAGTTCCGCCATTACCATCTGATGCTTCTCTAATTTTAAAGTCTTTACCTATTAATAGCTTTCCTTCTGTATCAACAAGTGGTAATTCTCCTTGTTCAAATATTGTTACATAATTTTTATCATATCCAAAATAATTATGTTTTTTGAAAAAGTCTACTGTTTCTTGATTATTTTCTTTGCTAGTCATTATGTACCAAGGAATTGTAACACCATATTTTTGAGTTGCTTCTTTTAAATTTTCTGTTAATATCTCAAATAAATATTTTCCTTTTCCATATACATCTAATTTAAATGTTCCTTTTGGTCCTGGATATCCTAGTCTTGTTCCTTGCCCACCTGCCATTGTCACTACTGCATATTGACCAGCTTTTATTGTTTCTTCTCCTAAATCATCAAGTTTTTTTCTTTCTTCTTCTGAAAGTTTTTCTTTATCTAAATATTTTAATGGTTCTATTTTACTTTCTTTAAATTGAATTTCTTTTTTTGTATTATTATATAGTTCTGTAATCTGTTGAAAATCTATTTTTTCTATTTGTTCTATTAATTCTTCTTGTTTCTTTTCATCTAAACTTTTTAATAATTTTATTATATGGCATTGATTATATTTCTTTAGCGTGTCTATTGTATTTCGCATTTTATTCATCAGCTTTCTCCTTTTAGTAATTTGATTGTCTAAACAACACAAGTTTAAACTAAGCTAAAATTACATTTTGATATTTTAACTTTATATATTATATGTTCTCAGTGTGATTATTCTATCATATCTACTATGTTTTATCAAGTATTTTTTTACAATAAAATATGAAACAAAAGACGGAGAACTTTCTCCGCCTTTTGTTTGCAATTCGGTTTAGCTTGCCACCGAGTGAATTCCTTGGAGTTTGAGAAACTTAATCCATTTCTCATCATCGCAGAGAATGATGACCTTTTTCTTGGATTCGGTTGCATATCTTACACACAACCTGGCAAAATCAATTGCCTTAGAATACTCCTCACGCTCCATTTTGCTGGAGACAAAGTCAGCAAATGTTGGCTCATAAATGAGCACATCCTTCATTTCCGGCTGTTCTGCTCGAATCTTTCTTCCAGTTTCGATTGGAATAGTTGACACTGCAATACCGCCATCAGGAATTCTTCCATGGTAATTGGGTGCAACAACGTACACCTTTCGCTCTTCGAGCTCCTCAACTTTACCTTGCACTTTGTAAAGCTGATTTTGGTTATTTGCAATCTCATTTCTGATTCCAAATAACTCTTTGGAAACCTCAAGTGCTTTTTTAGCAGCAGTTTCCTTTTCTTTCTTAGCATTTGCGATAATGCTCTCAAGCTCTACAATCCGACCTTGAATCTCTCCAAGTGCCGACATACATTCTTCTTCTCTCTTATTTAAAGAAGAAGATTTTTCTTGTAGACCTCGAAGCATATGCAATGCTCTTGCTAATGCTGCCGATCTCTCCTGTTCCGCTTCGAGAGTTGTTGGTACGTTCTGCTCTTGTTGTTCCTTGTTCATGTTGCCCTCCTTGGTGCTATTCTGCTTGGCTCTTTCTTTTTCGGTTTCTTTAGAAACCTTTTTTAACTTTTCCCAGTTATTTGTCCCGAGAGCCTGAATACACAGTTTTTCAAACTGTTCTTCAGACACCCCCAGCCGTTCTGCCTCTTCCTCGATGGTAGTTTCCTGTCTTTTAACAATATTGCTAAAGACAGTAGTTCCACTAAATTTACCTCTTTGCTTTTCCAAATTAAGCCCTCCTTTAGGTAAGATATTCTTATTATACCATACATTTCCAGATATTTCAATAGTTATGTCTACCGTTTTTTTTCTAGGCTAATAGTCATATTTCTCAAAATACATCCATATATATTAATAAAAGTTTGTCTTAACTATGAATTTTCAAGGAGGTATTATAGATGGAAAATGTAGGCTTATATCAAGATATAGCCAAACGAACTGATGGTGATATTTATATTGGAGTTGTCGGACCTGTAAGAACTGGT
>CAKPSX010000042.1 GCA_934184665.1 uncultured Clostridia bacterium
TAAATTATATGTTAGATAAAGACATAATAAGAAGAAGACTTGAAACAGGAATAACATATACAGAATTTTCATATATGATATTACAATCATTAGATTTCAAATATTTACATGAAAATAAAGGAGTAGACTTGCAATGTGCTGGTTCAGACCAATGGGGAAATATTACAGCAGGAATAGATTTAATAAGAAGATCAACAGGAGATGAAGTATATGGCTTTACAATGCCACTTGTAACAGATTCACAAGGAAAGAAATTTGGTAAAAGTGAAGGAAATGCATTATGGTTAAATAAAACAAAAACTTCAAGCTATAAATTATATCAATTTTTTGTAAATGTTGAAGACTCAATGGTAATAGATTATTTAAAAATATATACATTCTTATCAAAAGAAGAAATAGAAGAATATGAAAGAAAAAATAATGAACATCCAGAATTAAGAGAAGCACATAAAGCTTTAGCTAGAGAAATAATAACATTTTTACATGGAAAAGAAGAATATGAAAAAGCTGTAAAATTAGCTGATAATTTATTTAATAATAGATTTAAAGAAATGTCAAAAGAAGATATAAAAGAATTATTTAATGAACAAGATATAAAAGATGTAAATGGAATAACAACTCTTATAGATTTAATTATTGAATTAGGAGTAGCTTCTAGTAAAAGAGAAGCAAGAGAATTTATAAATAGTGGTGCAATTTCAATAAATGGAGATAAGGTTACAGATTCAAATATGGAACTAACTAAAGACTTATTTATTGATAATACATATATCGTAGTTAAAAGAGGAAAGAAAAATTACTATATAGGAAAATGTTAATATTAGAGGATACATAAATATCCTCTTGTCATTTTATGAAAAATATTGTATAATAATGGTATAGGATGAAAAAGGAGGGGGTACAAATGAACGGTTTAGAATATGATTTAGCTACAACGACTATGGACTTTAGTGATGCAGGATATGCTGCATTAGGTGGAGTTGTTGCAGGTATGGTAACTTCTATGATGCTAATAGCTATGTTAATTTCATTAGCAATATTTGTTTTAACAATAATTGCTAATTGGAAAATATTCACTAAGGCAGGTCAAGCAGGATGGAAATCTATCATTCCAATTTACAATATGGTCATTTTGTACAAAGTAGCAGGAATATCACCATGGTGGTTATTACTTTATCTTACAGCATTTATACCAGTTGTAGGAACAGTGATTTCAGTTGGTCTTACAATCTACTTAATGATAAACTTAGCTAAGGCATTTGGAAAAGGTTCTGGATTTATGGTAGGTTTAATATTACTAAATACAATATTTATGATGATATTAGCATTTGGAGAATCAGAATACCAACTAAGCAAAAATAAAATTGAAGCAGAAGTTGAAGAGAAATAACAAGATATTAGCTAGTATAATACAAATAGTTTTACATAAAACTTTAAAAAATTATGTAAAACTATTTATTTTTTTTGTAAAATATGATATTATATTTATATAAGTTAATTGCTATGCAGGCTATCATTAATATAAACTTAAAATATATTATGATAGTGATTTTTATTTGTGTTAAATTTAAAAATTGGCTACAAGTATAAAATAAAGTATTACATAAAATTGTATAAAAATATATAAGAGAGGTGAGAGAAAATGAGTGATGACCCGCAAGAGAATCCGAATCTGAAAATGGATAAAATATTATATCAGAAAATGAAGGGAGATAGGGTTTCGCTCATTTTTTGATTGAACAATTATCCATTTCTAAAATAATATAATAATAGGGGGAAAGAAATGGAAATAGAAGAAGTAAAAGAATTATTAGAAGAAAAAAAATTCAATGAACTAAAATTAAAACTAAAAGAAATGAAAAGTGCTGATATATCAGCGATATTAGATGAATTAGAAGATAAAGAAAGTGTAGTAAAAGTATTTAGAATTTTATCAAAAGAAAAAGCAGGGATGACATTTTCTTATATGGAATCAGATATGAGAGAAAAACTAATTCAAGACCTAACAGATGCAGAATTAAAAAATGTCATAGATGAATTATTTATGGATGATACAGTAGACTTAATTGAAGAAATGCCATCAAATGTGGTAACAAGAATATTAAAAGCTGTAAATAAAAAAGACAGAAAAATTATAAATGAATTATTAAAATACCCAGAAGATAGTGCAGGTAGCATAATGACAACTGAGTTTGTTGACTTAAAAGAAAATATGACAGTAGAACAAGCACTCCAAAGAATTAGAGAAAAGGGTGTTGATTCAGAAACAATATACACAACATATGTATTGGATGAAGGCAGAAGATTAGTTGGACTAATAAATATAAAAGATATATTATTAGCAAAATCAGATACAATAATAAAAAATTTAATGGAAAAAAATATTATATCTGTAAATACTACAGATGACCAAGAAGATGTTGCTAAAAAATTCGACAAATATGACTTTTTTGCATTACCAGTTGTAGATAAAGAAAATAGATTAGTTGGAATAGTAACAGTTGATGATGCCATCAATGTAATTCAAGATGAGGTATCAGAAGACTTTGAAAAAATGGCTGCTATTACTCCAAACGAAGATGGTTATTTTGCAACAAGTGTATTTAAACATGCTAAAAATAGAATTATGTGGTTATTAATCTTAATGTTATCAGCAACAGTTACTGGTGCAATTATAACAAAATATGAAGCCGCATTTGCAGCTGTTCCTATATTAGTATCATTTATCCCTATGATATCTGGAACAGGAGGAAATTGTGGTTCACAAAGTTCAACATTAATAATACGTGGTCTTGCAACAGATGAAATAAAGTTGAGAGATGTATTCAGAGCATTATGGAAAGAAATAAGGGTTGCATTAATAGTTGGTGTAACACTTGCAATAGTAAATGGAATACGTATTATGATACAATATCACAATTTACCAAATGTTAATTTACTGGCACTTTCTTTGGGATTAACACTGATTGGAACAGTATGTTTGGCTAAAACATTAGGCTGTTTATTACCACTGCTTGCAAAAAGATTGAAATTAGACCCTGCAATAATGGCAGCACCGTTAATTACAACACTTGTAGATATATTTTCAATATTAGTATATTTTAATATTGCAACAGCAATAATGCATTTATAAAAAATATATATGATAATATAAACAGATTTATCGAAAAGACAGGTCTGTTTTTTTATATAATAGGAAAGTATAACCTTCTTATTAAAAAATATAAGTAGCGATTTTAAAAAGTGAACATAAAATATTGTAAGATAATATACATTGGAGGGATAATCATGAAAAAAATACTTGAGACCAAAAATATAAGTAAAATTTATCAAGCAAAAAATGGAGAAATAGAAGCATTAAAAGATATAAATTTCAAGGTTATGGAAGGAGAATTTGTAAGTATAATAGGACCAAGTGGATGTGGAAAATCAACATTATTATCAATAATAGCAGAGCTAGAAAATAAAACAGCTGGGGAAACATACATAAATGGTAAAATAGGCTATATGTTGCAAAAAGATAATTTACTAGAATGGAGAACCATTTATAAAAATGTTTTGTTAGGCTTAGAAATTCAAAAAACAAATACTTTTGAAAATAAAAAATATGTTGAAGAATTGTTAAAAAAATATGGTCTATATGAATTTAAAGATAAGTACCCAATGCAATTATCTGGAGGGATGAGGCAAAGAGTAGCATTAATTAGAACACTTGCAATAAGACCCAATATATTGCTATTAGATGAAGCATTTTCGGCTTTAGATTATCAAACAAGATTAGCTGTTACAGAAGACATATACAAAATCTTAAAAAGTGAAAATATTACAGCATTAATGGTAACCCATGATATATCAGAAGGTAGATTTCAAAGTAGACAGTATGAGTGATAAAACAATTTGAAATTGATATAAATACTTAAATTTCAGAGTTTGAAAAAATTTTGAAATTTATTTTTAACTATTGACAAAAACAAATGTTTGACGTAAAATTGATAAATATAATATTAAGTTATGGAGGGAGAATAATAAATGAAATAGGATAATAGAAAAAAAGCAGATAAATTAATTCGCTCAAGTGCTGCTGAGTATTTAACATATGTAGCAGCTGCTGGAGAAAATGGAGTAGAACTTAGATATGAAGATGAAAATATATGGTTAACTCAAAAAATGTTATCAGTATTATATGGTGTATCAACATCTGCAATTAATCAACATATAAAAAAGATATATGAAGATAAGGAATTAGAAGAAAAATCAACTATTAAGAATTTCTTAATAGTTCAAGAGGAGGGAAGGAGAAAAATTTCAAGAAATGTAATACATTATAATCTTCAAATGATTATAGCAGTAGGATTTAAAGTAGATAATGAAAGAGCTATACAATTTAGAAAATGGGCAAATCAAATAGTAAAGGATTTTACTATTAAAGGATGGGTAATGGATGATGAAAGATTAAAAAATGATGGTTCGATTTTAACTAAAAAGTATTTTGAAGAGCAATTAGAAAGAATACGAGAAATTAGAATGTCTGAAAGGAAATTTTATCAAAAAATCACAGATATTTATGCAACGTCTATTGACTATGATAAAACAGCAAAAGCAACAATTAGATTTTTTTCATCTGTTCAAAACAAATTACATTATGCAATTTGTTTCTAGGCTAAGTTAAAAATAAAAAGCCCGTTAAATAAGGCTTTTAACATTTTTACAATAAGAAAAAAACGTGTTTAGATACTAATTATATACTAAAAATTATTAAATGAAATTGATT
>CAKPSX010000043.1 GCA_934184665.1 uncultured Clostridia bacterium
AACTAGTTTTTGATTTCGATGTCAACACCTGCTGGTAGTTCTAGTTTCATTAAACTATCCATTGTTTTTTGTGTTGGATATAGGATATCTATAACTCTTTTATGTGTTCTCATTTCGAATTGCTCTCTTGAGTCTTTGTGTTTGTGTGGAGAACGTAATATTGTTACGATTTCCTTTTGTGTTGGTAATGGAATAGGACCTGATACTTTTGCTCCTGTCTTTTTAGCAGTATCTACTATTTTCTCAGCAGACTGATCTAAAACTACATGGTCATAAGCTTTTAGTCTTATTCTAATTTTTTCACTTGATACAACTGAATTTGCCATTGTAATTTTTCCCTCCTCTTAAAATTTAAAATATAATTAAAATTACGCGTTGGCAAGTTATAACGCACCCTGGTGTTTTGTATTTATCCATTTTAAAATCCCAAAATTGCATGGTATTTCTGGGATAAGTGCTTTTATTCTACAAGAAAAACATTTATTATGTTTTCCCCATCATCTTAAAGATTTTACTTTTAAACGCAAAATCTCTAATAGATAATTGTATTATTTTTTAAACTTACCGCCTGGTCTAGCCAAGACATACTCCACCGAAGTTCCCTCCACTCTATGAGTGTAGCTACATTCAGCTTCAACGCAAAGATTTCATGCTTATTAATTATATAATATTTTTGGCTTTATGTCAATAGTTTTGGGTACTTTTTACAAAATTTCCAAATTTTAAATTTTTTAAACCTTGTATTTATTTTTTATTTAACTTTTTCTAAAGTTATTTTCCCAAGTTTTCCGCTTCTAAAATCATCTAATATTATCTTAGATGTTTTCTCATCATCAACATATCCTCCTGACATAATTGCTCCTCTTTTTTTACCAACCAATTGCATTATCTGATAAATGTTTTCATTTTCTTCCTGGTCTTGTTCCAATATTTTATTAACCATTTCTTCAGTTAATGAATATCTTTCAATAAAGTTACTTTTATAGTTCTTTAAAAGATATTTCGTTAATTGGTATGCAATTTCTGTGCTTTCAAGTATTTCATCTTTTATTGTTCCAGTAAACGCAAGATTTAAAGCAACTTCCTCACTATCGAATTTAGGCCATAACACACCTGGAGTATCTAATAATTCAATTTCATCATTTATTCTTATCCATTGTTTTGCCTTTGTTACTCCTGGCTTGTTACCCGTTTTAGCTGAATTTCTCTTTGATATTCTATTTATAAATGATGACTTTCCTACATTAGGTATTCCTACTATCATAATTCTAATTTTTCTTCCAGTTCTTCCTTTTTCAGCCATTTTCTTTAAATCATCTGTCATTATTTTTTGAACCTGTCTTATAACCTCTTCTGTTCCCCTTCCAGTGTTTGAATCTGTTAATACGGCAATATTTCCATCTTTATTCATTTTATTTATCCATTTTTTATTATCACTCTCATCTGCTAAATCAGATTTATTCATTGCTATTACTTTTTTATGAGTTCCAAGTATTTGCCTGATCTCTGGATTTTGACTTGAAATTGGTATTCTTGCATCCAATAATTCAATAACAACATCTATCATTTTTAAATCTTCTGTTATTTGCCTTCTAGTTTTAGCCATATGACCTGGAAACCAGTTAAGGTTGATTTTGTGATAACTATTATCTTGTTCTTTCTCCATCTATATTCACTCCTTCACTTTAATTTAACATTTACTTCTCCATCTTGAGATATAATGATACTATTTATATTTTTTAATAAAATGTCTCTTGTTAAAGTATCAATTTTATTTCTTTTAATTTTCTTATTTAACTCTTCTAATACTATTTCAACTAATTTATCTTTTCTAATAGAATGGCTTGTACATGCACCATTTCTTACATATGATGTACAATGATAATATTCATAGTTCTTTACTTTTCTTACTGTAAATGAGCTTCCACAATCTGCGCACTTCAAAAAGTTATAAAATAAATCTTTTTCTTTATTGCTTCTTGCAGATTTATTTTTATTTAATATTTCTTGTACTTCATCAAACTCTTCTTTTGATATAATTGGCTCATGATTATTTTCAACTATTATCCATTCATCTTTATTGGTTGTAATTAATTATGAGTACGATAACTTTCTACCTTCTTCTTCCCTTGAATTAAATCTCCTGTGTAAACTCTATTTTGAAGTATTACATTAATCATTTTTACATTCCACTTTTTGTCTACTTCTATATTGTTATTTTTTATTTTATATGAAGCAGGTGTTAAAACATTGTTACTATTTAATTCATTAGCTATCTCACTTGCTGTTTTCCCTTCTATTATATCATTAAAAATTTTAATAACATTCTTCGATGCTTCTTCATCTATTATTAATTTATGTTTATCTTTTGGATTTTTTAAATATCCATATGTAGTAGAAGTTATGCCTTTTCGAATTATTGGTTTATTATTATAAGAATCCTCAAGTCCGTTAGGATATCCAATCATAATAATATCTTCCATTGCAGAACAATCTTTAACTTCATCTTCGTTTATTATTAAATCTGTTCCAAGCTTTCCACGATACAACCTGACTTTATATTCCTGACTATAACTATCTAGCGAAGCTATGGGTATTGCGCACAAGTCCACATCATTGTCAGGATGATTAATTATTTTAAATTCATCAAGAGTTATCGTAAATTTTTGTTGATCTAGCGGATTATTATTTTCATCTGCCCTACACACAGAAAAAATAATTTTTTTAGCATCTTTTACAACATGTTTGTTAGTAATAATTACAGGTTGGCATGTGCCTTTTTCCAAATTTTCATTAAAATTCATAAAAAAACCTGTACCAGTTGCAATTTTCGTTTCATCAATGATATTTATTATCTTTGTAGTACAATAAATCAATTGTTCTGATAGTTGCATTTTATATCACATCCTTTTTTTTATAATATCTTATTAATACAAATTTCTTTTTACAAAATCATTATATATCCATTCAGGTCCGTAATCAAAAACTTGAATTAATTCTTCAATCAATTCTTGCTTTGACATTCTATTTAAGTATTTAATTGCTTTGTCATATTCCTCTTCTTGCTCTTTTTCATACTCTTCTTGTAATCGATTTTGTTCTTCTTCAAAACTAACTGCCTCATTTGGAAAAGCAGTAAAATATGTTGCAACTATATGCTTACATATTATTCTTTTACCATTAGCTAAGGGACAATTACATGAAGATTTCCTAGGATGTTCAATATCCAAATGGACATTATAATTATTGGTTCCTTTTACAATGCTTGAATACTCATTTTCATTTATTTTATTCAATTCAACAACCCTTTTTTCTTTATAATAATCTAAACCTCTCCAACATGAACTACCACTAGATAAAGATATTATTCCCATAATTTTACTCCTCTTTATTTCCATTTCCTGGCAATTTTATTTGTTCCGCATTATTAAGTATATCTAATTGATATTTTGCAATCTTACTTAGAATTTCAAATCTTTCTTCTTTGCTTTTTCCTTCTTTAATTAATTCAGCATTATGTGATTCTAAATTTGATAATACTGTTAATTCATTTATTGTAGCATAATCTCTTACATTTGAATTTTTAGCCAAATCAGGATTAAGTTCTCTCCACTTTTTAGCTGTTGTATTAAATATTATTACATTTAGAATATCTGCTTCTTCTGCATACTTTATCCATTCCCTATTTTTGTAAAAATCATTATCTGGCAATATGTAATTTTTAATTGCATCTGTATGTATTAAATAATTGTTTTTCGTTAATATTCTTTTTACATCCCATTCTCTGTTTTGATTTTCAATTTCCTTTAATCTCTCAAATTCTTTTATTAAATATAATTTGAATACAGGGCTTATTGCAGAAGCAAATTCAAATGCAATATCTTTATGTGCATATGTTCCTCCGTATTTTCCTCGTTTTGAATATATACCAATTGCATTTGTCTTTTCACGCCATTCTGTAACACTTAATGTAAATGTATGAAGTCCTGCACTTTTTCTAAACCCGTCGAATTCGACGGAATTAAAATTTGGATTATAAATAGACTCCCATGTTCCTAAAAATTCCAAAGTAATTCTATTTCTTAACCAGTTTCTTATAATGTCATCAGCTTTCGATTTTCCCTCTTTGTATTTACCAAAATCAGAAATACAAATATAATCATTATCATCTATGTTTGTAATATTTACTTTAATATTTTGAACTTCTATTATTTTATTTGACATATATTCACCTCCAATTTATCAAATTACGAAAGATAAAAATTTGAAAAAATGTTGTTTTTTCAATAGTTTCGGCTAGTGTTTAGATAATTCGTACTTTCCCAGTTGATACTCGTTGATGGTAAACTTTTTTTATCTTCATTCTTTTTTTTATTCTTTCTCATTTCTCTTTTTTGATACATATCCATTATTTATCACTTCCATTCTCTATCATTCTTGCTTCATTAATCTCTTCTTTGTTCGAATCCCTATATATTAAAAAATCATGATTAGTTGCTTGCCTATTTAAAATATCTTGCACTTTATCAAATTTTTCTTTACTTATAATTACTTCGTGATGATTAGGAGTTATAATCCAATTTTCCTTTTCTAATTGAATTGTCTTCTACTTTTGCCATCAAGTATCATATCAAATATTTTTCTAATTATATGTGATAAATTTTTATCAATTAAAAATTTATGCTTATCTTTTGGATCTTTTATATATCCGTAAGGAGCTAATTTTCCAACAAATTCACCATTTTG
>CAKPSX010000044.1 GCA_934184665.1 uncultured Clostridia bacterium
TAGTTTTCCATGTTTTCTCTTATCATTGTTGAAAATACATATCCGTCGTAGTTTGTTTTTATTATTGGTAGTAGCTCTTTTTGCTTATCTTTTGGAATTTCTAATTCGTCCATTAAATATTCTACATCTTTTTGGCAAAATCCTAGCATATCATTAAATAATATATTTTTTGTTAAATCACTTGCTATATTAAACCCACTTGTTGTACTGTCTAATGTTACTGGTGCTACTCCTGTTATGAATATTCTATCTACTACTGTTTCTGTTCCCTTTTTTAATATTTCATACCATTTTCTTATTTTTCCGTTTTTTGATACTAGGTTTTTAAATTCGTCTGTTCTGAATCCTAATAGCTCATTCGCAAAATGGTCATATTCATCTATTATTACATATATTTTTTCTTCTGGTTTTTGTATGTAAAATGCTTTGAATAAATCATCTAATATTCCTTCTGCTTCACACTCTCTATTTACAAAAAAGTTTAATCCATATTTTTGTACAAATACTTCTATTGATGATGCAACTTCTCTTTTAAACCCTTTTATTGTTTCTTCTATTGTCTCTGTGCTTATTCCTGAAAAGTTAAATCTCAATATACAGTATTTATTTCTATTTGGAGTTGGATTTTTCCCAATATATGTGTTTTTAAATAATTCTCCAAACTTATCTTTTTTGTTGATGTCATAGTAACATTCTAATGTACTTGTAAACAATGTTTTTCCGAATTTTCTTGGACGTAAAAACATTATTGTTCTATTAGGTTGCTCTTCTAATCTTTCAATATATTGGGTTTTATCAACATATATATAATTATTTGTTATTAATTGCTCATAATTACTTATTCCTAATGGTAGCTTTTTCATTTTCAATCTCATTCCTTTCCTAAGGCACAAACTTGGTTGGAAAAAATTAAATTTCGTGATTATTTTCAAGCTTTTATCTCTTTTCCTTTTATTTACTCTGTAATTATTTTACTATATTATTTCTTTATTTTCAATGTTTATGGAACAAATAGAAAAATTTAATGGTTCTTCTTTAGTTCATTCACGCACAAAAAAGTAAATAGAATTTCAAGTTACATAAAATTGGTACTGTATGAATTATTTGATAAATAAAGTACATCGAAATCCGACTCCAGAAGAACTATCAATAGGTTTATAGCTGTATCGGCTTGCTGCTGGATTACTTCCACCTCCTACCTCATAAACTCCTCCACGATACCTCCTACGATCACTATCATCTGAATAAGTAGACTCACATGTCCACTCCCAATTATTTCCTGCCATATCAAAAATATTATTTGAATTTGTTCCGTAATATGCTCCACTTGGAATTCTAGTTGAAGTTCTTGATTCCTTTATTGCTGTGTTCTTTGATGTATCTGTATAATATGTGAAACCATTATTTCGGTAATTTCCCCAACTTGTTGATTCTGAACCAATTTCCGCATATGATTTATTTCCTGAATCAATTAGCCATTTTAATGTCTCATCCCACTGTATTCCCCATATCATCTGTACCCCTGCACTTGTTCCTGATAACTTTCTTGCTTTTTTCCACATTGTATACCAAGTTTGATATGATAAATCTGTATTTATTCTTTTTACCACAGGTGTTGCTTCACTTAAATCTCCTGTTTCATATCTTCCTATATAAAATCCTCCATATGTTGCTACACTATTTAACATTTTATCAAAATCTATTTCCATTTCCATTAAAAAATCTTCTCTTGACATTCCATTTAAATATGTCGTTAAATATGTGGATTGTTCGTCATATTCTGTTGTTTGTGGCTCATCAGTCAATGTTTCTTTTTTTTCATATGAGCTATAACTAAATATATATTGTGTTCCATATTTCTTGCCTGTTTTCTGGTTTCTCCAATACATATCACTTACATCTGCTATTGGAACCCAAACATACTGATTTCTATTGCATTGGGCTTCCCATTGGTTATCATCAGTTACAGCATCTGTTCCTTCATATATTACAAATCCTCCATTTACAGAATTTTCATCTGATGCAGATGATGCTGTATATCCGGTTGGGACTGGTACTTGTATTCCGTCTGAGCTTGTTACTGTTGTGAAATTATTTGCATTTTTCTTTCCTGGTTTTATTTCTCCCCATATATAATTTATCTGCTCCTTTTGGTTATCAGCAGTTTCCTGTGGTGCACTACCTTTTCTTACATTGTGCACAATTCCCCATATAATAGCTCCCAATATTACAACTATTACTATTGGCACGATAAATGCCTTCTTTCCATATGCCAGATAAATAAATTCTAAATCACTTATCTTAGTTATTTTTTCCTTTTCCTCTTTTCTCTGTTTCCTTTTACTCATGAAAAATCAACACTCCAATCTTTCTTAAATTTTTATAATTTTTTACAACATAAAAAGACAGCAGAAAAAGGCATAAAACTTTTATGCTTTTTCCGCTATCTCTATTTAATTTATTTATTTTACTTTTTTGCTTTTTTTCTTCAACGCTTAAAAGTGCTTGTGTGTGTGTGTGTGTACAGCCCCAAGGGTTTGCGCCTTCATAACTTTCATTTCACTTTTTCTCCTTCGAATTTATTATTTCCATCCTTTTATATTTTAAACATAGAATTATTTCAAAATTATAATATCAAAAATGCTCCCATTAGTCAATACGTTTTGCAATTATTTTTGAGTGCTTTGCCGTTTAATGTGTTCAAAAAAAATAACGCACCCAACTTATCTAATATTTCTAAGTTAAGTGCGCTTTTTATTTTCTTATTATAAAAATCTGGTTTTATTTTGTCTAGTTTATTTCTTCATATTCTATTTTGTCTTTTATTACTACTACTGAATAGCTTTTTAGTTTGGGTAGCATTTTTATTTCTTCTGTATTTTTGTACATTAGCAGCTGTTCTTTTGCTTGATCTTGTTTTTGCTTTAACAGGCTATTGTCTTTTTCATAATCTTCTTGTTTTATATATTTGAATTCTATTAATATGCTATATCTTTCTTTTATTTCATCTTTTGGTATTAATAAGATGTCTGCATATTTTCCACCAACTTCTAGCTCTGATTTTACATATACTGTTCCTAACATTCTACATATTGAATAAAATATTACTTTTACATATTTCTCATCAAATCTTGCATAATCTCTATTTGACAAGTTTGTTAAGAACTTTTTCAAAATTTCCAATAGTCCATTTATTTTTCCATTAAATAATAATTCACTGTTTATTGTTTCTGTGTCTATTGAATCTGTTACTATATTGGCTTTTTTGCTTATATATCTTAAAAAATATTTAGTGTATATTTCTTTTATTATGTCATTTGGTATTTGGAACTTACATTTTTGAATTCCTTTTTCTTTTATTGTTAGATAGCCTAAATAGAATAATAATGAAACTAGCTCTTTTTCTCCAAATTCTATTTCTGCATTAAACTTTTCTGTTAATTCACTTTCTATTAGATCTCCTGCCACTATTTTTTCTAGTAATTCCATTTTA
>CAKPSX010000045.1 GCA_934184665.1 uncultured Clostridia bacterium
ATAAACAAAGCATTGATAAAGGCTAGATTATGGACACTTTCTTCTCCATAAGAGAAGTTTATATTAATATCCATTTTTCCCTCCTACTTAAATATATGATAATCTTAAATTTGTATTACCATTTAATTCTTCTTGGAATATCTTTTCTTTCCATTTACTATCTCTCCAATTTCTAAAAATTGGACAATTATATCATTTTTGTAAAAAGCTTCCCAGATTGGTGTATCCAAAATTAAAAATGAAGGACAAATTGCTATTAAATAACAATTGTCCTTCATTTATTAAATCATTTATACTATTTATAAACATTATCTTGCCCTACAGTCATTTTTCCAACTGCTTGCGGACCAGTTATCAATATGAATTTCATTTATTTATCCCTCCTATCTTTCAAAAAAATATTCTTCACTTTCAAAACTCCTCTCTCCATCAATGCTTGTAAATTATCATTCTTTTACTATTTTATCGATAGAAAAATAGTAAAATATCATAATTAAAGAGATTACTAATCCAATATAGAATTCTGGAAAAGCAAATTTTATACTATTATGAATACTCATTCTTCCAGTTATATTCATTATGTGCCAAGTAAAGAATTGATATATTTCTGAAGCTACAATTCCAATTGTTCCTAATGCACCTAATATTTTATTTGTTTTTTTATTTTTAAATGATATCCATACACCCATAATAAATAATAGTACCGATATAATTCCTATTGGGTTAAGTAAGTTAATCAACCCACTAATTTCCTGTACGCCTTTCTTTCCTCCATATTGATTTAATAACATTGGTAATAAACTAACTAAAAATGCTATTGTTAATTTAATTTTCTTTTTCATAAAATCTCCATTCTACCTATTATTTTCTAATAAGTTACTATTTTTTATTGTCTACCAGTTTTTTTCTTCCAACATATATCGTAAACTATTGTCGTCAAACTTATAAATATAGAACATAGTCTACTCTCCAAAAAGTAGCACAAAAATCAATACCAAAAATAATAATTGGAGAAATAATCAATATTATTTTTATAAAATTTAAAAATCTTTTCCCTTTCATAAAACAAAACTCACTTTCAAATTTCTATTATAATACCCTCCTTAATTTTTGATATATTTGCATTATAACACAAAAATTCTTTTTAAAGCAATAACAAAAAAAGAACTATCAAACATTTAAACATAATGTTGGATAGTTCTTTTGGGTTAATCTATATAAGAAAAATAGATCAGATAATTTCTTCTACTCTTTTCATCAATGTAATATAGAGCTTGAGCTGCATCGTCTTTTTGGATTTTAAATGGTATTTTGTTGCTTCCAAAATGGTACTTTATACCAGAATGAAGTTCCATAATGTACTTAGAACCATCCCAATAAAACTTTGCCTTAGGATTTGCAATCATCGTATCCATAATAAATAGATTAACATTATTCATATAGACTCCTCCTGAAAAATAATTATTTTTATTCTTAGATTGTTATGACAAATGACGAAAACAGGACATTGCGAAATATCATATTTTTATTATACCATATTTTATGTAAAATTACAACTAAGTAAAAACTATTTTATACTATCTGTCCATTTTTTAATATCAGCATCTGATGGGCTTGAACTAAATCTATGTCCATTTTGTATTTTTTAATTTTACATCTCTTAAAGACTCATCGTTGTGTTCTCTTTGTAATTTGTATAAGAAATACTTAATTGTAATTTATCTTTTGACTTTTTTATTTACATATTTGCAAACAATTAAATAAAATATAATCAAGCCAGAAATTCCTATTAAAGAAAAACCTATATTATCTAAATTATATCCATTTTCCTTAATATATCTGTCTAATTCTCCTAATTTAAACATTCCCTCTGTAATATACAATGTTTCCTTTTTTCCGAATAAGTGATAAATTGTCAATTTTCCAGAATTCCACCCTTGCCCTAATATAATTTTAGTAATATTGTCTGTATTTTCTATTTCTCCATTTAATGACTGATAAACTAAATCTTTATTTTTTGAATTTACATTTATTGCAATACCTTCTTTACTAAAAAGAAAAAGTGCAAGTATAATTCCCAATATTGCAACTATTATCAATATGTAATTTATTTTTTTCTTCATTTTCTTTTTCACCTTCTTTTTTTACAATATGTTCAGGTGTATAACTAATTGCACCCCAAAATAAAAATATCGGAGTTGATAGCAATAACAAAATAATGACAATGCTTATTAAAACATTATAATTTTTTATTAATTTTATATCATAAAACATAGATTTTTTCAATTAAATATAAAAGATATAATTATTAATTTTTTATTTTTAATAATTATATCTCTTTGTAATATTATTTTTTAAATTATTGAATATATTGGCTTAAATATAATTAATTAGTAATTATATTTAAAAGTTGTATTATTAGTCTAAATTGTCTGGTACTAATACATCTGTATTGTTTACTTTTAAAGCAAAATAAGGTTGTTCTTTGTTTTCTTCTTTTAAATACAATATAAAATCACTATCAAATATCATTTTTCTTGCATTTTCTGTTAATGCTTTTGTCGTAGCATCAATTACCGCCTCACTTTTTACACTTCCACCTATATTATTTAATTCAAAATCTATTGTTTGTAATGCCTGTTTTATATAGTATTTACTATTTTTAATTTCTCTTCCACATAATTCATCATAATTAATTTCATCATTCACTTTTATAAATGGTATTTTTAGCATATCCGTTTTTCCAAATGTTGTTTTTCCTAAATATTTACTCTGTTGCTTTTTTATTTCTTGATAATTTTCTTCAAATGTTTTGTTTTCTCCTGTTGTTTTATATAAAATAAC
>CAKPSX010000046.1 GCA_934184665.1 uncultured Clostridia bacterium
TAGGCTTATATCAAGATATAGCCAAACGAACTGATGGTGATATTTATATTGGAGTTGTCGGACCTGTAAGAACTGGTAAATCTACTTTTATCAAGAAATTTATGGATTTACTTGTCATTCCCAATATAGAAAATGAGTACAAAAAAGAAAGAGCCAAAGATGAATTACCACAAAGTGCTGGTGGTCGTACAATAATGACAACAGAGCCAAAGTTCGTGCCAAATGAGGCTGTAGAAATTACTATAGACAAAAATTTAAAATTAAAAACTCGTTTAGTTGATTGTGTTGGTTATCTAGTAGATAATGCAATTGGATATTTAGAAGATGATATGCCAAGAATGGTCAAAACACCTTGGTCAGAAGAAGAAATACCATTTGAAACTGCTGCAGAAATTGGTACAAGAAAAGTTATTGAAGAACATTCTACAATTGGAATTCTTATCACAACAGATGGTTCTGTAACAGACATTCCTCGTAATGATTATGTAAAAGCTGAAGAGCGTGTTGTTAATGAATTACAAGAACTTAATAAACCCTTTATTATATTATTAAATTCAGAAAATCCAGATTCCACTGAAACACAAGAATTAGCAGCACAATTATCTGATAAATATAATACAAGAGTTATGCCTATAAATTGTGAAAATCTTTCTATTGAAGATATAAACACTATGTTCTCTAATCTACTTTACGAGTTTCCTATTGAAGAAATTAGAATCAGTTTTCCTAAATGGATTGATTTTCTTGATTTCTCTCACCCATTAAAGACAAAGTTGTTTGAGCAAATGCAAAATGCATTTACAAATATATCTGCATTAAAAGACATTTCAAACTGTGTTTCTGATATTGAAAATAATGATATTATATCAAAATGTTCTGTTGATAACATAATGCTTGGAACAGGTAGAGTTAACATTTCTATTCAACTTAATGATGAATTATTTTACAATGTCCTTTCAGAAATTACAGGAATGGAAATTACAAATGAGGGTGACTTGTTCTCTATAATGAGTGATCTATCCTCTACTAAGCGAAAATATGATAAAATTGCATATGCTCTTGAAGAAGTTAAAACAAAAGGCTATGGTATTGTGACTCCTTCAATTGATGAACTTATTTTAGAAGAACCTGAAATGGTTAAACAAGGTTCAAGGTTTGGAGTAAAACTTCGCGCTACAGCTCCTTCAATACATTTGATACGTGCTAATATTGAAACTGAAGTTTCTCCTATTGTAGGTTCTGAAAAGCAATCAGAAGAACTTGTTAATTACCTTCTTTCAGGTTTTGAAAATGACCCAACAAGTATTTGGAGTTCAAACATTTTTGGAAAGAGCCTAAATGAACTTGTTAATGAAGGTCTACAAACAAAATTAGCAAAAATGCCAGAAGAAGCTCAAATGAAACTTCAAGAAACTTTAGAACGTATTGTTAATGAAGGTTCTGGTGGATTAATTTGTATTATTCTTTAATATTTAGAACAAAAATTGGATACTAAAATTTTCATATTGAATATCCAACTTTTGTTCTTTTTTCTATAAAATAAAATTAAATATTTTTTATACTTTTTTGAATTTTATCTTTAATTTTTAATTTCATTGTAGTACAATTATTTTTGGATTAAATGTTTAAATTTTATCAAAAAATACCATACTTTTATAGGGGGAATTAAAATGTCAAATGAGAAAAAAGATGATGTCAATATTGAAAAAATATATGGTCATCTCTGTAAAACTTCAAAAGAAGATTTTGTCAAAGAATTTAAAATAAAAGAAAGTGGATTAAATAGTTCTGAAGTCGCGGAAAAAATCAGAACTAATGGCTATAATGAAGTTACACGAAAAAAGCCGAAAAGATGGTATAATTATTTATTAAAAAGTTTAATTACACCATTTAATAGCATATTACTTGGAATTGCATTAGTTCTGCTTTATACGGATGTATACCTGCCTAAAGATCCTGATTTTGCTAATATAATTGTAATTGCTGTTTTAGTTGCAATAAGTACACTCTTAGAATTCTTCTCAGAATATAGATCAAATAAAGCAGCCGAAAAGTTGAAGCAACTTGTACTAACTATGGCAACGGTTGTAAGAAATGGTAAAAAAATACAAGTTCCTTTTAGAAATTTAGTGGTTGGAGATACTGTTATATTATCAGCTGGTGATATGATTCCAGCAGATTTAAGAATTATAGAATCTAAAGATTTATATGTTGGTCAATCATCTTTAACTGGTGAATCTGATGCTATAAAAAAAGTTGCAAACACTGAATTCACAGGTGAACTTGATAGTCTATCTGATATTGATACTATTTGTTTTATGGGAACAAATGTAATAAGTGGTAGTGCAAAAGGTGTAGTTGTTTTAACTTCTGATAATACTTATTTTGGAAAAGTTGCAAATACCCTAACAACAGGTAAACCAAAAACCGCATTCCAAAAAGGAATAGAAAATATCAGCAAATTGCTTATCAAATGTATGTTAGTTTTAATACCTATTGTATTTTTACTAACTGTATCAAAACATGATATTGTAACATCTTTTACATTTGCTGTTGCAATTGCAATATGTATAACACCTCTTCTACTCCCTGTAATTTTATCAAGTACATTATCAAAAGGTGCTTTACGAATGTCAAAAAAGAAAACTATTGTAAAAAAACTTGATTCAATTCAAAGTTTTGGTGCAATGAA
>CAKPSX010000047.1 GCA_934184665.1 uncultured Clostridia bacterium
AATTATGCTTCTCTTACCGTCTCTATTTAATTTATTTATTCTACCTTTTTGCTTTTTTTCTTCAACGCTTAAAAGTGCTTGTGTGTGTGTGTGTGTACAGCCCCAAGGGTTTGCGTCATCATGATTTTCATCTTACTTTTTCTCCTTCGAATTTATTATTTACATCTTTTTTTATTTTTAAACATAGAATTATCACAAAATTATAATACCAAAAGTGCACCCACAAGTCAATACGTTTTGCAATTATTTTTACTTGCATTTTATTTACTTCTTTATATTTAGGGCACCTAAACTGTAACTACTGCCAATTTGGGGCACAAAAAAAAAATAGCAATTTCTTGCTATTTTTCTTATTCTAAGAATCCTTTGTAATGTCTCATTACTAATTGAGATTCTAATTGTTGTACTGTTTCAAGTGCTACACCTACTACGATTAGTATTGATGTACCTCCAAATGTGAAGTTAAAGTCTGTAAATCTTAACATCATAGGTATTATTGCAACTATTGATAAGAATACTCCACCAAATATTGTTAATTTTGTTATTATTGATGATAAATATTCTGTTGTTGGTTTACCTGCTCTAATTCCTGGTATAAATCCACCATTTTTCTTTATGTTGTTTGATACTTCTGCTGGATTAAATGCTGCAAAAGTATAGAAAAATGTGAATGCTAGTATTAATAGTAAGTAAACTGCTGCATTAGCTATTGAATAACCAATACCTACACTTGAAGATGATGTAGCTAATGAGAATTTATATAATCCTCCAAGGAATCCACTTAAGTTAGTTGTGTCTCTTACAAACATTGATATAATCATTGCTGGGAATGTCATAAATGATGACGCAAAGATTATTGGCATAACACCTGCCATAGCTAGTTTTAATGGAATATGTGTGCTTTGTGCTCCAACCATTTTTCTACCAACTACTTTTTTAGAATATTGTACAGGTACTCTTCTTTCAGCTTGTTGTACAAATACAACAGCTGATGTTAGAATAAGTGCTCCTAATATTATTGCTAATGATATTATTAGTCCTGTTGTACTAAATCCATTAGCTGTAAATATTAAGTTCCACATTGTTGTTATTCCTGTTGGTAATCCTGATATAATACCTATAAAGATTATTATTGATATACCATTTCCTATTCCCTTGCTTGTAATTTGTTCTCCTAACCACATTAGAAGTGATGTTCCTGCTATTAGTGATGCTACTATAAGAAGTCCTGTCATAAATCCTGGATTAATGAATATTCCTGAAGATTTATATGAAAAATAAATACCAATTGCTTCTACTAAAGCTAAAATTATTGTTAATAATTTTGTATATCTATTTCTTTTTCTTTTACCTTCTTCTCCACCTTCTTTAATCATTTTCTCTAAAGATGGTATTACAAAACTTAATAATTGCACAACAATTGATGCTGTGATATATGGACTTATTGACATTGCGAATATTGAGAATCTTGAGAAAGCTCCTCCTGATATTATATCAATAAATCCTGTAATTCCGTTTGATGAAGACATTGCTTCATTTAATACAAGTGTGTTTACACCTGGAACAGTAATATAGCAACCTAGTCTAAATACTACTATTAATATTACTGTATATAAAAGCTTTTTTCTTACATCCGGTGTTTTTAGGGCGTTTGCTATTGTTTTAAACAACTAAATCACCTCTGCCTTTCCGCCTAGGGCTTCTATTTTTTCCTTAGCAGCTGCTGTGAATCTTTTAGCTTTAACATTTAATTTTTTCTCTAATTTTCCTGTTGCTAAAACTACGATTCCATCATTTATTTTTCCTATTATTCCTTCTTCTACTAAGCTTTCTGCTGTAACATCTGTTGCTTTTGATTTATTTAACATTGTTAGAGTTACTTCTGTATAGTTTTTAGCATGTATGTTTGTGAATCCTCTTTTTGGTAGTCTTCTATATAATGGTGTTTGACCACCTTCGAATCCTCTTCTAACTCCTCCACCAGATCTAGCTTTTTGTCCTTTATGTCCTTTTCCTGATGTTTTTCCTGTTCCAGAACCCATTCCACGTCCAACTCTTTTTCTATCTTTAGATGGTACGTTTGGTCTTAATTCTCCTAATTTCATTTTTTGCACCTCCCTATTTGACATTTGATATTTGTCGATTATTATTATATCTCAATTAAATAATTTCTTCAACTTTTTTATTTCTTTTTTTAGCTACTTGTTCAACTGTTCTCATGCTTTTTAATCCTTCAATAGTTGCATATACTACGTTTCTTGGATTGTTTGTTCCAATAACTTTTGTACGTATATCTTTATATCCTGCAAGTTCAAGTACTGGTCTTACACTACCTCCAGCGATAAGTCCTGTACCTACAGCAGCAGGTTTTAGCATAACTTTAGCACTACCAAATTGTCCAATAAATTCATGAGGTACTGTTGTTCCTACAATAGGAACTTCAACTAAATTCTTTTTAGCTTCTTGTATAGCTTTTCTTATAGCATCTGGTACTTCAGCAGCTTTACCATTACCGATTCCTACATGTCCTTTGCCATCTCCAACGATAACAACAGCACTAAATCTAAATGTTCTACCACCTTTTACTACTTTTGCTACTCTGTTTATAGCTACTACTTTTTCTTTTAATTCTGGGGTTTTATTTTCTTCCATTAGAATTCTAGCCCTCCTTCTCTAGCAGCTTCT
>CAKPSX010000048.1 GCA_934184665.1 uncultured Clostridia bacterium
CAAAACATCAAACTTGGAGGAGCAGAATTCAAACTAGAAAAACTTACAGCTGATGGCAAGGATGTTGATACAAACTTCACAGCAGTAACACAAACAACATCAGCAGAAACAGTACTTCTAGGAAAGACAACATTTACAAACTTAGAGTATGGTAAATACAGAATAACAGAAACCAAAGCACCAGATGGATACCATATACTAAAAGAACCAGTAGAAATTGAGATATCAGCAGCAAATGTAGAACAAGCATTAACAATATCTGATAAATTAAAACCAACATTACCAGCAACAGGAGGAAAAGGAACAGTAGCACTTGTAGCAATTGGATTACTAGCATTAGGAGCATTTACAACACTACGCATCAGAAAGAGAAACTAAAATAAAACCAAAAAGCAAGAAAGACTAAAAATGAGGAAACAAAAAAATACCATCACCAAAAATCTTTCTTGTTTTTTTATATTTGTCTGTTTTAAATGGTAATATTATCCAATTTTGCACCCAAAAATGCACCCAAAAAAAGGTGCATTTTTTCCATTGACTTGGGCAAATCGCTGTGTTAAAATAAGAATGAAATTGGAAAATTATGAGAGTTTATGTACAAAGGAGTCTTAAAAATGATGAAAAATGTCGAAGTAAAAAACAAAAGAGCAAAAAAAGTAATAAGCAAAACAATTTTAATTCTAGTAATGATTTTAACAGTATTAGCGTTCTGTGTGAGTGACTATGAAAAGGTGCAAATTGCACCAAATATAATTAAATCAAATGAGAATATCACAGCAGATGGAGAAAAGGGTGTAGTCACTGACCCAAGCCAATTAGAAAGCTTAGACTCATATATTTCTAATAACCCGCAAAACCCAGATTCGGAAATTCCTAAAGAAAAAATAATTGAAGATGAGATGCTGCAAGATGAGGCAGTAGAACAAGAGATAAATGGAGATGAAAATGCAGTGAGTAATGATGCAAATGAAGAAAATGGAATTGCTTTATATGCATCAGAATCAAAAGGAGAGGCAACTGTTTCTTGGAAGAGTCAAATAAAAGGCGAATATTGGAATAAGATAAATAAAATAATACCAACATCAGATGGCGGTGCAGTAGCAGTTGGCTTTATATATAATAGTTCTATAAACCCTACAATCACTGGAAAAGGTAATAAAGATGCGTTGATTATAAAATATAACAAGTTGGGACAGATTGAATGGTTTAAAAATTACGGTGGTTCAAGTGATGATGAATTTTTAGACATTGTACAAGCAAGTGATGGATCTTTTGCAGGAGTTGGAACTACAGATAGTACAGATGGAAGTTTGGGGATAGCAAGTTCTATAACTAAAGAAAGTAGATTTTTATACGGACTAGATTCAAGCGGAAATATTGTAACAACTCAATTAATAGGAACTTTATCAGGAAATTCATTATCAATTAATAAAGACACAAATATGATTTTCGTAATTGAATCAGGTACATTGAAAAAATATTCTCTAAGTAATGGAAAAATAACAAGTGCTGGAGCAAATCCTTCTAATGTATTGACAGTTAGTGGTACTGAATTATATATATCAAATACAACAGCTACATCACAAGGAAATGCAGTAACAGCAAACTTTACTGGTAGTATAACAATAAATGGTACATCAATAAGTGCAAATGGAAGTACACAAGATAGTGTTGTAATTGGAACTGATAGTAATGGAAATTATAGTTGGCATAAAGTTTTTTCTACATCAAGTAATGAAACAATTTCTGGTGTAACTTCACTATCAAATGGAAATATCTTGGCGTATGGTAGTTATGCAGCGGCAATGACAGTTGATAGTGTTTCATTATCAGCACCAAAAGGCGGATATGACGTATTTTTAATGGAATTAAATGCAGCTACAGGAGTAGGGGTTTCAGCCAGAACATTTGGCGGAACACAAGATGATATGATAACATCAGCTGTAGAAACATCTGATGAAAGTTTACTAATTGGTGGAACTTTCTATTC
>CAKPSX010000049.1 GCA_934184665.1 uncultured Clostridia bacterium
AATCAATAGTTTTATCAGCCAAGTAGAAAATACAAATAAAGAATATAAGAATATTCAAAAATTATCAACAACACTTACCAATGTTGACTCGAATATTAAAGAAAATAATAACAAAATAAAAATACTTACCGAAAATAATGAGGCATTGGAATTACGAGTTAAAAGTCTTACTGAAAAAAATAAGTTAAAAGATAATGAAATTGATGAATTAAAAGAAGAAAATAATTCTTTATTTGTAGAACTTAACTATTTTAAAAATAAATTCATAAGACTTATTCAATTTATAAAAAACAGATTATTTAATAGAAAAGATAGAGATAAATATCGTGATTTTTCAAGAGATTTATACGAGCATGGTGTTATTGAAGATGACACAATTAAAGAATTAAATGAAACTTATAAATTCAGCAAAAAACACGATTCAATGAAAGAAAAAGATGATTACGAAATTGGTATGTAATCATCTTTTAAAACTTACATCTTTTTACCAGCACGTATTGCAATATTGTCAATATCTTCTTGGGAAAAATATGCACCATATTCTTTTTGCATTGAATTCCATATTCTATTAAAATTACTAACAATTTGATTTGCTGTGTTTAAATCTATAAAATTTTTCTTTAGATAATAATTTATTTTTTTATTCAAAAAATCTGGCAAAATATTCATTACTCTTTTTACCTCATCACTTGGTAATTTTTGATTACTTAGGGATAATGTAAAAAGTCTATCTAAATATTCACAAAAAGTTCTATAATACCCATTACCCATATACTTATCAAATTCTTCTTCAATATGTAATGGATCATAAACTATTCCATATAAAAAATCAGTTACTCGATGTTGTTCACCATTTTTTAATTTTGTTTTAGCATCAAAAATTCCATATCCACTTTTAACAACACTATCATAATCAGGATTAGCAACATTTGAAAAAGCAGCGATAGCAAGTCTTGTTAAAGAAGTAAATATAGAATATCCTGTCTTTTCATTTCCCCAATCATTATAATTGTTATTTAAAATGTCATTTACAGTTTTTGAACTGTTGTTTGAATCAAAATAATTTATAGCTATAGATGAAATTATATCCATCATAGTTTCGTTAAACATTTTTCCATAATAATGTTGTCCAACTAAATCTCCTGTTGATGGATTGGTTTCTTTAATCATGCCCATATGATTTTCACAACGAATGTCATCTTTAATAATTCCATCTTCATGTTCAGACATTAATTGAGGTAATAAATTGACAAATGAATGACAAAATTCATGAGTACCCTCGTGTTTTATCCAATTTGATTGTGTGCTGCTTGTACCTTTATATCCTAACATTTCAATTATAAGTTTTTTTGTTTTATCATCTAATCTACATATTCCCGGTGTGCTATGGTTAATTCTATCATGCAAGCTACCTTGTGGAAAGACATTTACATTTGAAACCATTTGTTCCCAATATTCTTCAAAAGCATTAATCTTATCAGCATTTTTCTTTCCAAAAATAATATAAGCGATATTATGAAATGATTTTTCTATAAGTATCTTGTCTTCTTCACAAGTATAATAATACTTAGTCATTAAATACCTCCATTCATTTTATCATTAGCATTATAATAATAAAGA
>CAKPSX010000050.1 GCA_934184665.1 uncultured Clostridia bacterium
TGGGAATAACTCTCTACATAATCTACTGAACTTTTCGCCATATATTCTCTTAATCTTTTTTAATTCATCTGATTGTGCCATAATACTTCTCTCCTATCCGTATAATCTTTTTAAAACAATTTCTTCGTTATTTTTTTCTATTTTTATTACATCCATATCATTTAATGAAATATCAGGTTTTCCACATATATTGTCTAGTTTACCAAATGCAAAGAAAGTAGTATATTCTTTATACATTGGATTTAATAATTCTGCTGAAATATTTATATAATCATTTACATCTGGTTTTTCTTCATCATTTATATCAAAAAAATGTAGTGTTAATTCATACACATTTTTATTTTTACTAATCAATTTGTAATTCTCTTTATTTTTTTCTATTATCTTTAATTTAACCATATTTCCCTCCAACTTCTTTTACAATTATATGATATCATTATTAAATTTACTTTTGCTAATTGTTACTAAAATGTCATATAAAAATAATATTTTTGTAACATATGATTAATGCAAAAAATTTTTGGTGTATTACATTTATTTCAGCTTTTTTTATATTAACTTCATTTTTAATGGCATAGATAATTACATAGGTTTCATCTAGTTTTCTTTTTACTAATTTTTTTAAAGTAAATTGTTCCATTTATTCCTCCGTTCTGCACAATAAAAATATAGTGCATAAATTTTACTATTTTTAAAATTTACACACTATATAATACACCATTAAATATTCAACAAATAAAAAAGCAAAAGTAGCATATGTAATACTACTCTTGCTTCAGTATATATATATTAAAAATTTACACACTAGACTTGACAAGCTCCCAAAATTTTACTTGACGTACAGTGCACAACGTAAACCGAAATAGGAATAGTTGACGCTATTGTAAGGATAGGTGCCGTAGCGGTATGCCGCTGGATAGGAGTCGCCGTAGTAGTAGTAAAAGCCACCACGACCGTACCTGTAGTTGCCGTCCCCTGAACCATCGGACTCGAGTGTCCAGTCCCATACGTTTCCTGCTAAATCAAAAACATTGTTCGCATTTGCTCCTTCATATGCTCCACTTGGGATTCTTGTTCCAGTTCCTAATGATTTCGTTGCTGTGCTCTTTGATGTGTTTGTATAATATGTGAAACTTTTATTTTGATAATTTCCCCAACTTGTTGAATCACTTCCTACCTCTGCATATGTCTTTTCTCCTGTATCTATTAACCACTTTAATGTTTCGTCCCACTGTATTCCCCATATCATCTGCACTCCTGCACTTGTTCCTGATAACTTTCTTGCTTTCTTCCACATTGTATACCAGGCCTGCTTGTTTATATCTGTGTTCATTCTTTTTATAACTGGTGTTGCTTGAGCTAAGTCTCCAGCTTGATATCTTCCTATATAATATCCTCCATATGTTGCTACACTATTTAACATCTTATCGGAATCTATCTCCATTTCCATTAAGAAATCTTCTCTTGTTATTCCATTTAAATACTGGGTTAAATATGTTGATTGTTTGTCATACCATGCTGTTTGTGGCTCGTTTTTTGATGTTGAGTCTTTTGTATATGCACTTGAACTAAATGTATATCTTGTTCCGTATT